>CAYYCV010000064.1:0-22821 GCA_964470405.1 uncultured Caryophanales bacterium | reverse complement strand
TGCGGCCTACAGCGCCGCCCAGGCGCAGGGGGACGTCCGCGCCGACCGCCCCGCGCGCTCCGGCAAAAAGGAGCAAAAGGTGTATATCAAGATTCCCGGTGATCGGGAAAACGCGGGCGCGCTGAGGGCGCTGCAAGGATTGCTCAAGCAGCATCCGGGTCCGCTCGGCGTGGTATTGTTTTACGAAAAGGAGCAGAAAATGCGGGTGCTGCAGCGGCAATACAATGTAAAGCCGTCCCCGTCCCTGTTCGGACGGGTGGAGAAATTGCTGGGAAAACAAACGGTCGTCGTCAGATGAGATGTGGCCGAATGAGCGGGAGGAACACCGTTTGTTGCGGGAAAAACGGCAGATATGATATCATTAGTCCATTGCAGAGGGCTTGCTGAAGATATTCAAGGAGGATTGTTCAGGATGTGGAAGGTGATTTATATCGCTCCGACCGCAAATATAGCCGATCGCATCGAGCGCAGGCTGACGGATGAAGGTTTTCTCGTGCAAGTCAAAGCTATTAACCTATCAAAAAATCAATATGAAATCCGGGTTCCCGAAGGGGAATTGGAGGAAGTTCAAGAAGTGTTGAACGCTTTTTTTTCACAAATAGGGCACTCCTAGAATGTGCTCAATACGCCTTGTGAGGTGTGGATGTGTCGGTATTCAAGGATTTGTTCCAAAAAAAAAGAAAGTACGCCACGATCACGTCGGAGCGCACCAAACGCGATATTCCCGAGGGTTTGGCGGATAAGTGCGCAAAATGCGGGACGATTCAGTTCAACAAGGAACTGGAGAAAAATTTGAAGGTTTGCACCGCCTGCGGCCACCATTTTCGGTTGAACGCCGTGGAGCGGCTGCAAATGACGCTGGACGACGGGCGATTGTTCGAATATGACGGCGATATGATCTCCGAAGATCCGCTGGAATTTCCCGGCTATGGAGAAAAATTGGCCAAATATGCCGATCGGACGGGGCTTCGCGACGCGGTCGTCACGGGCGAAGGCACGCTCGGCGGTTTTCCCGTGGTGGCGGCGGCCATGAGCTTCGACTTCTTCGGCGGCAGCATGGGGTCGGTCGTGGGCGAGAAGATCACCCGAGCGATCGAGAAAGCGACGCAGAAGCACTATCCGCTGATCATCTTCTCCACCTCGGGCGGCGCGCGCATGGAGGAGAGCATCCTCAGCCTGATGCAGATGGCGAAAACGAGCGCCGCGCTGGGCCGATTTTCCGAATCCGGCGGATTGTTCATTTCGGTCATTACCGACCCGACGTTTGGCGGGGTTTCCGCGAGCTTTGCCATGCTGGGCGACCTGATTTTGGCCGAGCCCGGAGCGGCGTTCGGATTTGCCGGCCGGCGGGTGATCGAGCAAACGATCCGCCAGAAGCTGCCGGACAATTTTCAAACGGCGGAGTTTAACATGAAGCACGGCCAACTGGACAAAGTGGTGCACCGCAAGGAAATGAGATCCACTTTAATTCAATTGCTCGACATGCATCTGGTGAAGGGGGACGCGACACATGGCCGGTGAAGTGCCGTTTGAACAACCGTTGACGGAACTGCGCTCCAAAATCGAGGAGCTCCGCAAATTCGGATCGGAAAAGCAAATTGATTTTGCGGATGAAATCGCCCGGCTGGAAGAAAGATATAACAATCTGGAGAAAGAAATTTACAGCCATCTGGCGCCTTCCCATAAAATGCAGTTGGCCAGACACCCGCAGCGCCCGACCACCCTGGATTACATACATTCGATATTCACCGGCTTTGTCGAGCTGCACGGCGATCGTTTGTACGGCGACGATCTGGCGATCGTCGGCGGGCTGGCCAAATTGAACTCGGTTCCCGTGACCGTCGTCGGCCATCAGAAGGGGAAGGATACGAAGGATAACATCGCCCGCAATTTCGGCATGCCGCATCCGGAAGGGTTTCGCAAAGCGATCCGGTTGATGCGTCAGGCGGACAAGTTCGATCGTCCGATCATCACGTTCATCGACGTGTCCGGAGCTTATCCGGGGAGCGCGGCGGAAGAGCGGGGCCAATCCGAGGCGATTGCCCGCAATCTATACGACATGGCCGCGTTCGGCGTGCCGATTATTTGCGTGGTGATCGGCGAAGGCGGAAGCGGGGGCGCGCTCGCTCTCGGCGTGGGCAACCGCATTTTGATGCTGGAGCATGCGATTTACGCCGTGGCGTCGCCGAATGCGGCGGCTTCGATTATTTGGAAGGACGCCGGCGAGGTGAACCGCGCGGCGGATTTGATGAAAATTACAGCGGAAGATATGAAAGCGATGGGCGTGATTGAGGAGATTGTTCCCGAGCCGTGGGGGGGAGCGCACCGCGATCCGCAGTCCCAGATTCAATCGGTCGGCGAAGCCATATGGAGGCACTTGCAGCAGTTAATGCCGCTGAGCCGGGAGGAGCTGCGGGAGGATCGCTTCCGCAAGTTGAGGAACATCGGGCGTGTGGCCTACATCCAGGATCAGGCGTAACAGCCGGCGACAGGCCGGATGAAAACAGTAGGAGGAAGCAAGGATGCTTAAAACAAAAATTGTTTGCACCATCGGGCCATCGAGCGAATCGCCGGAGATGCTGAAGCAAATGATCAGCGCCGGAATGAATGTGGCCAGATTGAACTTTTCGCACGGCGACTTTGAGGAGCATGGCGCGCGCATCCGCAATATCCGCGCGGCCTGCCGTGAATTGGGCAACCACAGCGTGGCGATTTTGCTGGACACGAAAGGTCCGGAGATTCGCACCGGAAAGCTGAGGGAAGAGCCGATCGAGCTGATTCAGGATCACCGCATCACGCTGACGACGGAGGAAATTCTGGGTGATGTCGATCGCCTCTCCGTCACGTACCGCAGCCTTCCGAACGACGTGCGGGCGGGCTCGACGATTCTGGTCGACGACGGATTGGTGGAATTGCAGGTGGAGTCCGTTCGCGGCACCGAAATTCATTGCCGCATCGTGAACGGCGGCACGCTGAAAAGCAAAAAGGGCATCAACGTGCCCGGGGTGAAAATATCGCTTCCGGGGATTACGGATAAGGACCGCAGCGACATCATCTTCGGCATTGAGCAGGGGATTGATTTCATCGCTGCGTCTTTCGTTCGCAAGGCGGCCGATGTGCTGGAAATTCGCGAATTGCTGGAAAGGCATCAGGCGAAACATATTCAGATCATTTCAAAGATAGAAAACAGAGAAGGCGTAGAGAATCTCGATGAGATTTTGGAAGTATCCGACGGATTGATGGTGGCCCGCGGCGATTTGGGAGTGGAAATCCCGGCCGAAGAAGTGCCCTTGGTGCAAAAGCGCATGATTCATCAATGCAATCTGGTCGGCAAGCCGGTGATTACCGCGACGCAGATGCTGGATTCGATGCAGCGCAATCCGCGGCCGACGCGGGCCGAAGCCAGCGATGTGGCGAACGCGATCTTCGACGGAACCGATGCGATCATGCTGTCCGGGGAAACCGCCGCCGGGAAATATCCGCTGGAATCGGTCATGACGATGTCGCGCATCGCCGAGCGCGCCGAGACGGCGTTGCCGTATCGCGAAATTTTGGCCAGGCAGAGCAGGGCCCAGCAAGTCTCCGTCACCGAGGCGATCAGCCAGGCGGTGGCCAATTCCGCGCTGGATCTGGACGCCAAGGCGATCATCACGGCGACGGAAAGCGGGTATACCGCCCGGATGGTGTCCAAGTATCGGCCGAAGGCGCCGATTTTTGCCGTCACCCCCGTAAGTGAAGTGATGCGCCGCTTGTCTTTGGTGTGGGGCGTCATTTCGATGCAGGGAGAAGTGGCCAATACGACCGATGAAATGTTCGAAATGGCGGTCGATTGCGCCTCGAAGAGAGGATATGTGCATCCGGGAGATTTGGTTGTGATTACGGCGGGCGTCCCGGTTGGGCGTTCCGGAACGACCAACCTGATCAAGGTGCATCAAATAGGAGAGATGGTGGCCAAGGGACAAGGTATCGGCAGCCAAATGGCCTCCGGACCGGTGGTCATCGCCCGCAGCGCGGAGGAAGCGGAAGAAAAAGCGACGGACGGTTGTGTGCTGGTCGCTTCGACCACCAATAAAGAATACATGAAGGCGATCCAGCGAGCGTCGGCGTTGATCACGGAAGGGGGCGGGATCACCTCTCACGCGGCGATCATCGGCTTGAATCTGGGCATCCCGGTCATCGTCGGCGTGGAGAATGCGATGGAGCTGCTGGCGCATTGCACGGAGGTTTCGGTATACGCCGAAGTGGGCGTTGTGTATTCCGGCAAAGTAAAGTAAGAACGCATAGCGTAACGCAGGCTAAAAGTGTGGCGAAAAAAGCGGCGCGGGGATGGGTTGGAGAAACGAAAGGGGTCGTCTTGGTCCGCGGATTTCTCCTTGGAAAATCGGGAAATCTGCGGACAACTGCGATTAAAAACCGATGCCCCATCCCGGAGCCGCCTGCTTGTTTTTTACCACGCTTTCAGATCAAGGCATTCCGGCTTCAATCAACGGTTTATTTCGAGTTAAGAAGAACCCCAGGATTAAAATGAGCGCTCCCGTTCCCAGAAGCAGCCATTCGATTTTGACGATATCCGCGAGCGGGCCGAAAATGAGCATCCCGATCGGCATCATCGAAGTCGATATCATCCCGAATACGCCAAACACTCTTCCCAAATAATTGCCTTCCACTTTCTCCTGCAATAGAACAGTAATCGGCGTGCTGAATATAGGCATGGCTATACCGAATACAGCCATGACCATGAAATAAATCCAAAAGACGGGAACCACTCCGAGGGCAAACGTACAAACCCCCATGATGAGGCTGGCCAGCGCCACCGTGCGCACTTTGTTTTGAAAACCGCCCCAGGATGCGATGATTCCCCCGCCTGCCATCATCCCCATGGAAAAAGCGATTTCGATGGCCGTTAACCTCCATACATCGTCTCCGAAGCTGCGTGTGACTTGCAGCGGCGTTAGAAAAGCAGCCGGCGCCATCAAGACGAAGAAAACGGCGAAGAAGAGAAAAAACGACTTCAGAAAAGCGTGATTTTTAATGTACAGGATGCCTTCTTTAAAATCATGGAAATAACTCATGGTTTGCTGGTCGGCCGCCTTCTGGTGCAACGGAACCTTTAAAAACGCGAATAGCGTCAAGATCGCGATCGCTGCGGTAATGACATCGACAAAGAAAATGATTTCAAGCGTCGCCATGGTCAATAGAGCCGCGCTAACGATCGGAGCTACGAACATCATGAGCGCCTGAAGGCTTCCGTTGATCCCATTCACCTTCGTAAGCCGGTCCTCCGGCACGATTTGCGGCAATATCGCCCCCACCGCCGGGGTCTGAATCCCCGTCCCTACGGCACGCACCGCAGCGATGACGAACAGCAGCCAAATCGCGTCGTATCCCATTAAAAACACAATGGCGAGGGCAAGGGTTGCCGTTGCAATCAGCGCATCTGAAGCAATAATCAGCATTTTCCGGTTGTACCGATCCGCCCAGACCCCTGCGAAGGGGGACAAAATGAAGGTGGGGATAAAACCGCAAACGATAAACAGGGTCATCATCAAGCCTGATTTCGTCGTGAGCGTGATATACCACATGATCGCATATTGAACCAGGGATGAACCGAAAAGGGAGATCGTCTGGCTGCTTAAAAAAAGAATGATGTTTTTTCTCCAGGAAAGAATAGTTTATCCCTCTTTTTCATCAATAAAATTCGGATCTTCTTCTTTTTCTTCTTCCGGCTTTTTTCCGTTCGCGATGTAATTTTTCAAATCGCGGAAGACGCCGGCCCGTTGAAAGGCGAGCAGAATGACCATCGTCGCCGGCCCGATAATCAGCCCCAGCACCCCGAACAGTTGCAGCCCGATGAAGAGGGCGAACAGGGTCGCCAGCGAGTTCAGCCCGATGCTGGATGCCAACACTTTCGGCTCGACCAGTTGCCGGACCACGACGATGATCGCATACAGCACGGACAGGCCGATCCCCAGCTCGACATCCCCGGTGATAAACGAATAGATGATCCATGGAACCATCGCCGCCCCGGTCCCAAGGTAAGGCAGCAAATCGATAAATCCGATGAACAGGCCGATGGTCACGGCGTAATCGACTCCGATGATCCACAGCCCAATAATGACGACGCAGGCGGTCAGCGAGATCATGACAAGCTGGGCGCGTAGATACCCGAACAGCGCCTTTTGCAGGTCCTTCCAGATTTTTCGGGAAGGGTTTTTAATGCGGTCGGGGAACAGACGCCCGGCTCGTTCGATCAGCTTGTTCCAATCCTTGCTGATGAAGAAGGCGGCCAGGATGGCGACCAGCATGACTACGGCCAGGCTCGGAAGCGACGTGATGAACGAAATGACGCTGTTGACCACGAAATGAACGAAGCTCGAAATGTAGCCGGTCACTTTGTCGCCGAACGAATTGATGCTGTTGTCCAACGTATTTTTATAATTTTCATTTTGTTGGTAAAAAATATTCAATTGAGCGATGAAGTTTTGCAGCAGGTCGGAATTGACGAACGTAATGATGTCGTTCACCCACCGCTCGATGTGCGTGTTGATGATTTTGGACAAATAGCTGATTTCGTTGATCAGGCGGTTGATCAGAAAGTAGACGATGCCGGTGGAAATGCTGAGGAATAACAGCAGCGAAAAAGTGACCGCCGCCCATCGGGGGAATTTGGCCCGCCTCTGCAGCAGGCGAACCAGCGGATTCAGCAAATAGGCGATAAACCACGCGATGAGAAAAGGATAGATCAGCGGGATGACAAAGTACAAGGCAAGCACGACCAGAGCGAATACGGAAAAAACGAGTAGTCCCCGAAAAAATTGTTGCTGCAACGGCTTATCCATACACGGTTCTCCTTGCTTGTTTCAGACTAAGCATATTGTACCATGAACCATGGGAACAATAACAGCCGGGGATCGCCAGGGCCGCCGTGAAGCGGCGGGCAGCAGAAAAATTGTTTATGAGCCTGATAATGAAGTTTTATGTCCATTTTTATTCACTTATCGTATGCTTTCCTTTATTATTAAAATAAAGTCCGGGAAGCAATCTATCTGAAGGAGAGAATATACATGACGGCAACCAAGGGTTTGGAAGGTATCGTAGCCACGACTTCTTCAATCAGCTCGATCATTGACGGAGTTTTGACCTATCGCGGCATCGATATCGACGAATTGGCCGAGAAAGCTTCTTACGAAGAAGTCATCCATTTGCTATGGTACGGTAAATTACCCAATCGCAGCGAGCTGGAGCAGTTACATAAACAGTTGGAAGATAGCGCGGAAATACCCGATCAAATTATTGGGCAGATTCAACTGGCGGGCAAGGACGCCAACACCATGGCGATGCTGCGTACCGCCGTTTCCGGTTTGTCGGCGTACGATCCGGATGGAGAGGACATGAGCGAGGAGGCCAATTTGCGCAAAGCGATCCGGCTGCAGGCGCAAATTCCGACGCTGATCGCCGCTTTCTCCAGATACCGCGAAGGCAAGGAGCCGGTCAAACCGAAGAAAGGCGTGTCCATCGCACATAACTTTCTGTATATGCTGACGGGCAGCGAACCGGATCCCATCGCCGTGGAAGCGATGAACAAGGCGCTTGTTCTGCATGCGGATCATGAGCTGAACGCCTCCACTTTCGCGGCCCGCGTGACCGTGGCCACGCTGTCCGATATGCATTCCGGCATCACATCGGCGATCGGGGCGCTGAAAGGCCCGCTGCACGGCGGAGCCAACGAAGCGGTGATGAAGATGCTGGAGGAAATCGGAACGGAAGACAGAGCGGAAGCGTATATTGAAGACAAGCTGGAGAAGAAAGAAAAAATTATGGGATTTGGGCATCGGGTTTACAGAAATGGCGACCCGCGGGCCAAGCATTTGCAAAAAATGTCCTATGAACTGGGCAAGAAAAATGATAATCTGAACTGGTACAACATGTCGGTCAAAATCGAGAAGATGATTGTGGAGAAGAAAGGATTAAAGCCGAACGTCGATTTTTATTCCGCTTCGGTGTATACGTCTCTGGGCATTCCCCGCGATCTGTTTACGCCTATTTTTTCCATTAGCCGGGTGTCCGGGTGGACGGCGCATATTTTGGAGCAATATCAGAACAACCGCCTCATTCGCCCGCGGGCCGAGTATACCGGACCATCAAACCAAAAATTTGTCGGCATCGATCAGAGGGCTTAACCGCAAACGAACAGTTGTTGTCAATGTGTGAAACGGGCAGTTCGGACTTCATAGTCTGCGACTCCCGTTCATCTTTGTGTAAATCAGGAAAACCGGATTTCTATAAAAAGCTTAGGAGGAAATGATTCAATGGCGCAATTCGAGAAATATGCTCAACCGACCGAGGGTCAGAAGATCACGTTAAAGGACGGAATACTGCAGGTTCCCGATCAGCCGATTATCCCTTTTATCGAAGGCGATGGAACGGGACCCGATATTTGGGCCGCATCCAAAAGGGTGCTGGACGCTTCCGTGGAGAAGGCGTACGGCGGCAAAAAGAAAATCGCCTGGTATGAAGTTTTTGCCGGCGAAAAGTCGTACAACATGTACAAAGAATGGCTGCCCAAGGATACGCTGACGGCGATCCGCGAATACCTCGTGGCGATTAAGGGGCCGTTGACCACGCCGATCGGCGGCGGCATCCGTTCCCTGAACGTGGCTCTGCGCCAGGAGTTGGACCTGTATGTATGCCTGCGGCCTGTCCGTTATTTTAACGGCGTTCCTTCTCCGGTCAAGCGTCCGGAACTGGTCGATATGGTCATTTTCCGGGAAAATACGGAGGATATTTACGCGGGGATCGAATACATGGAAGGCACTCCGGAAGTGCGCAAGGTGATCGATTTTCTGCAAAACGAGATGGGCGTCAACAAAATCCGTTTCCCGGAAACGTCCGGCATCGGAATCAAGCCGGTTTCGTCGGAAGGCTCGAAGCGTTTGGTGCGGGCGGCCATCGAGTATGCGCTGAAGCATAAACGCAAAAGCGTGACGCTGGTCCACAAAGGGAATATCATGAAATTTACCGAGGGAGCCTTCAAGTTGTGGGGCTATGAAGTGGCCGAGCAGGAATACGGCGAAGCGGTGTTCACCTGGGGCCAATACGACAAAATCAAGGAAGCGCAAGGCCTGGAGGCGGCCAATCTGGCCCAGAAGCAGGCGGAGGAGGCCGGCAAGATCATCATCAAGGATGCGATTGCCGACATCGCTTTGCAGCAAGTATTGACGCGCCCGAAGGATTTCGAGGTGATCGCCACGTTGAATCTGAACGGCGATTATCTATCCGATGCGCTGGCTGCTCAAGTCGGCGGAATCGGCATCGCGCCCGGAGCCAATATCAACTATTTGACCGGACATGCCATTTTCGAGGCTACGCACGGCACGGCGCCGAAATATGCGGGGCTGGACGTGGTGAACCCGGGGTCCGTCATTCTTTCCGGTGTGTTGATGCTGGAGCATTTGGGATGGAACGAAGCGGCGCAAATGATTTACAACAGCATGGAAACGACGATCAACAATCGGACGGTAACCTACGACTTCGCCCGTTTGATGGATAACGCCAAAGAAGTCAAATGCTCGGAATTCGCCAACGAACTGATCAAAAATATGAACTGAAATCAGGAGGAAGATTCATCATGGCTATTCAAAGGAAAAAAATCACCGTGGTTGGAGCGGGATTTACCGGGGCGACCACCGCATTGATGCTGGCGCAGAAAGAATTGGGCGATGTGGTGCTGCTCGATATTCCGCAGATGGAGAACCCCACCAAGGGCAAAGCGTTGGATATGCTGGAAGCCAGCCCGGTGCAAGGGTTTGACAGCGCCATTTCAGGCACCTCCGATTATCGGGACGCCGCCGGATCGGATCTGGTGATCATCACCGCCGGCATCGCCCGCAAGCCGGGCATGAGCCGCGACGATCTGGTAAGCACCAACGCCGGAATTATCAAAGCCGTTTGCGAAAACGTGAAAACCTATTGCCCGGACAGCATCGTGATCGTGTTGAGCAACCCTGTTGACGCGATGACCTACCAAGCTTATGAAACGCTGGGCTTCCCGAAAAACCGGGTCATCGGTCAATCCGGCGTGCTCGACACGGCCCGTTACTGCACGTTTATCGCCCAGGAGCTGAACGTGTCGGTGGAAGACGTCCGCGGTTTTGTGCTGGGCGGACACGGCGACGACATGGTGCCGCTTGTGCGGTATTCCAATGTCGGCGGCATTCCGATCGACAAGCTGATTCCGGCGGAGCGCATCGAAGCGATCGTCAAGCGCACGCGCACGGGCGGCGGCGAAATCGTCAATTTGCTGGGCAACGGCAGCGCCTACTATGCTCCGGCCGCATCGCTGGTGCAAATGGCGGAAGCGATTTTGAAAGACAAGAAGCGGATTATTCCGGCGATTGTTTTGCTGGAAGGGGAGTACGGCTATCATCAACTGTTTATGGGGGTTCCGACCGTTCTGGGCGGAGGCGGAATCGAGAAGGTGTTTGAACTGGATTTGACCGCGGAAGAAAAGGCGGCTCTCGACAAATCGGCCGATTCGGTTCGCAACGTGATCCAGGTCGTCAAAGGCTGACGGTTGCCGTCTAAAAGTGTGGTGAACCAGCGCGGCGCCGTCCGGCTTTCACCACATTTCTAAAAAATGGAGGGTTGCGCATGAGTCATTTTATGTTGCTGCTGCACGTTATCGGAGCGCTGGGGTTGGGATATTACCTGTTGCTTCCTTTCCTTTTCGTTCCGGCCCGGGCGCTGACCGGTTCGGCCCGTTCGGGTTATTTTCGCGGCTTGCACAAAACGAACCTTGTGGCGATGTATTTCCTTGTCGTTCAATTGCTTACCGGCGGATATCTGGTTTCGCAAAACGATTATACGCCGCTCTGGATGATCTTGGCGATCGTGCTGCTGATTGCGGTCGGCGCGCTGACCGGCATCATGGGGAAGCGGATGAAAATCGCGGCGAGGAAGATGGGCGAGGACGGCAACGCGGATCGGGACATCGCCGCCGCAAGGCTGCTTAGCGTGATCAATGGCATCGTTCTGCTGGTGATCGTCATCTTGATGGTGTACCCCGCCTACAAGTAAAAGCGGTCAGGTGCCGGACAATTCATCCAGCGTTTTTTCAAAACTGGGAGCCCAATGCTCGAGGAAATAGCCGATTTCCGGCATATCCATTCGCTGCATTGCGGCTTCTATTTGTTTTTGGGCCACGGCGAATTCGCGGTTGCCGGCGGAAAGCTCGCTCGAGCATTTCAGGTAGGCGTCCAGCAAATCCGCCGCTTTGATGTAGCGATAGAGCGGATGGTTGTCTTGCTTTCCGCCGATCAGCGGCCGGTAGACCGACAGCAGCGGCTCGGGGACCATCCCGACCAGCCGTTCGGCGGCGATCCGTTCGATTTCGCGGAAGTTCTGCAACGATTCGGGGCTGTGGTGTTTCACCGGCGTCGGAATGTCGCCCGTGAACACTTCCGATACGTCGTGGAAGAGCGCTTTGGCCACGGCCTCTCCGGTCGGAATGTCGCGGTTGAAAATTTCGTTGGCGATCGAGCACAGCGCGTGAGTCAGCAGCGCGACATGGTAGGAATGCTCGGCCACGTTTTCCTTGTGGACATTGCGCATCAGGCTCCAGCGTTCGATATATCTCAGTCGGTACAAATATGCGAATAAATGGCTTTCCATGATGAAACGCTCCTCCCAGTGCCGAAAACGGACTTTTTTCTACTACTGTATCTCCAGTATACCTCTATATCTCCAATATACCTCAAAGCGGCGATTTGTTCAGCGGAAATTTTGCCATAGGGGGGTGTTCACGTCGCCCGCTATCTTTTTTTTGGTGCCATCGTCGTCAGACGATAGCTTGTGCGTCGATGCGGCGCATCGCATTTGAGGGATGCGCGGCTGGGCGCGGCGTCGGGGCGAAGCTCTCGGGTGAGGGTGCCCAGGCGAGTGCTCCCGGGTGGTGCTCCCGGGCAAGGGCTTCCGGGCGAGTGCTCCCGGGCGAGTGCTCCCGGTTGGAGTGCTCCCGGGCAAGGGCTTCCGTGCGAAGCTCCCGGTTGGAGTGCTCCTGGGCAAGAGCTTCCGGGTGAAGCTTCCCGGGCGAAGCTTCTCGGGCGAGTGCTTTCGGGCGAAGTTTCCGGGCAAGGGCTCCGGATGAAGCTCCCGGATGAGTGCTCCCAAGCAAGTACTCCTGGGCGCCGCGCCCGTTTGTATGATAAAACGTATAGGAGGCCTTGGTTGTACAGCGGTGGGGGCCATGTTGTATGATTTTTCGTACAACGTGTCGCGGATCGGCTACAGAAGCTGCGGATTTTGTACGAAGAATCGTACGAACCGGCCCGATTGGACGGGAGAACCGTGCTGTGAATACGATATTCCACACAAAGTGCCACAACGCGTCTTGAGGCTGTGTGGTGCAGGGGAAGCGGGGCAGTTCCAGACTTATCGAAATGTTGAACATTCCAATATGTAAGGAGTATTCATCTATGAAAAAGAAACCGACCGAGGGTATTGATTTACGTCGAGCTGACATTGAGGATATTGAAGTGCTAGCCGAGCTTTTTGATTAGTACCGGATATTTTACGGACAAGTTTCGGATGTGGAGAAAGCTGCTGTTTATCTGCGGGAAAGAATTGAGCGGGACGAGTCCGTGATCTTTGCCGCATGGAGTAAAGGGACGGAGCAAATGGCAGGTTTTATTCAATTGTACCCATCCTTTTCTTCGATCTCTATGCAAAGATTATGGATTCTGAATGATCTGTTTGTAATCAAATCGTTCCGTAAGCAGGGAGTTGCACGCAGGTTTATGGAAGCCGCTCGGGATTTTGCCGACGGCACACAGGCGAAAGGTTTGGAGCTTTCCACCGGAAAAGACAACGTTTTTCGCCCAACGTCTGTATGAATCGCTCGGTTATGAGAGAGACGAGGATTTTTTTCATTATTATAAATCTCTATAAGCGTGGCAAAAACAGACGGTTCTATGGTTGAATATGGGTTTCTGACCGCCTAACGCAACAAATCGCACTGTCCGCCCGCACTGGAAAAACGAGCACGGCGCCCGGGCGCGGAGTGGCATGTCACTTCTATTGGTGCTATGATAGATGTAGTGTCTTCGCGATGAAAGCCAGCAAATGAAAATGCGGGAATGGAGATGGGATGAAATGAAATCATTTCAAGACAGCATATATGAATTGATCGTCGAGACCTCGACCAATTTGCCAGCCGATGTGCGGCGGGCGGTGAACCGGGCGAGTGAAATGGAGGATCAGGGCACGCGCGCGGCGTTGTCGTTGTCAACTATCGCGAACAATATCGGTATGGCGGAGTGCAACGTTTCCCCGATTTGTCAGGACACCGGGATGCCGACGTTCATCGTGCGCTGTCCCGTCGGAGCCAACCAGATCGAGATGAAAAAGCAGATCCACGCCGCGGTCGTCAAGGCGACGGAGGACAGCAAGCTGCGCCCCAACTCGGTGGATTCGCTGAACGGGAAAAACAGCGGCAACAATTTGGGGCCGGGCACGCCGGTGATTCATTTTGAGCAGTGGGAGCGCGACGATATCGACGTTCGCCTGATTCTCAAAGGAGGCGGCTGCGAGAACAAAAACATCCAATACAGCCTTCCCGCCGAACTGGAAGGGATCGGCAAGGCGGGCCGCGATTTGGACGGTATTCGCAAATGCGTCATGCATGCGGTGTATCAGGCGCAGGGGCAAGGTTGCAGCGCCGGTTTCATCGGCGTGGGCATCGGCGGGGACCGCACGACCGGTTACGAGCTGGCGAAGGAGCAACTGTTCCGCGAGGTGGACGATACGAATCCGAATCCGGACTTGCAAAAGCTGGAGGAATACGTCATGGAGCACGCCAACCGATTGGGCATCGGCACGATGGGATTCGGCGGACAGGTGACGCTGCTCGGCTGTAAAGTGGGAGCGATAAACCGCTTGCCGGCCAGCTTTTTCGTTTCGGTGGCGTATAATTGCTGGGCTTACCGCCGCCAAGGCGTGCGGATCGATGCCTCCACCGGAGAGATCCGCGAATGGATTTATCAAGGCGGCAAAGGGGTGGAGATGAAGCAGGAGGCCGGGGGCGCGGCGTCAGCGGAAGCCGCCCAGCCTGAGCGCAGGGAAGTGGTGCTGCATACGCCGCTGACGGAGGAGCAGGTGCGGCAGCTTCGGGTCGGCGATGTCGTCGTGATCAACGGGGCGATGCATACCGGCCGCGACGCGCTGCACAAGTACCTGATGGATCATGACGCCCCGGTTGACCTGAACGGAAGCGCCCTGTACCATTGCGGACCGGTGATGATGAAGGACAGCGAAGGGTGGCACGTGAAGGCGGCCGGTCCGACAACCAGCATCCGCGAAGAGCCGTATCAGGCGGACATCATCAAAAAGTTCGGGATTCGCGCGGTGATCGGCAAGGGCGGAATGGGGCCGAAAACGCTGGCCGGTTTGAAGGAGCATGGAGCGGTGTATTTGAACGCGATCGGAGGCGCGGCCCAATATTACGCCGAGAAGATCAAAAAGGTCGAAGGCGTGGATTTGATGGAATTCGGCATTCCGGAAGCGATGTGGCATTTGCAGGTGGAAGGCTTTGCCGCGATCGTCACGATGGATTCCCACGGGAACAGCCTTCATGCCGATGTGGAGAAGGATTCGCTGGAGAAGCTGGCCCAATTCAAAGAACCTGTTTTTAGCAAATGATGGACGCACCGGATAAAACAATGCTGCTTCGTTGAATCGTTGCTTCGTTGAATCGGTTCGTCCGTTGCGGCTTGATCTGTTCAACGCGCATGACAAGCAAGACACCGGCCTCGCAAGGTGCAGGGCCGGTGTCTTTGCTTTTGGGAGACGTATTTACGGATTCACGGGCAGCCAGGGGCCGTACGGGCCGCTTTGATCCGGGGGTTGCCCCTGCGTCCACCATTGGGCCTGGTAGAGCTGGCCGTTGTACGTCACGATCTCGTTCGTGTAGATCATGCTCGAATCCCATTCGGGATACGTTGCCGTGCCGCCGTCTCCGGGATCGCCGCTGCCATCGTCGTCGCCCGGCGCATCGCCGATCAGCTCCCATACGTAGGCGACGCCCGGCACGTCCCCTTTGGTCCACCACCGCGCTTTATACTCTTTTCCGTCATAAATCACGCTTTCGCCGGCATTGTAAGGCCGGATGCTTGACCAGTCGGGAATGGACCCGAAACGATTCGGGTCGCCGGGATAGCCGGGATCCGGGTTGGTTGGCTGGGAAGGATCGGGCGTCAGATTGACATCGATGGCCTGGTAAAACGCATTGTCGGTATCAAAAATATCCCATACGGCAATGATCACATAGTAGCCTTGGCGGTCATTCGGGATGTAGCAGTCATGATACACGTCGTCCGGCGGAATGGCGCTGTTGTCCTCGTAGCGGCAGAACAGCTCCAGGTCGTCGCGGCCGATCGGTTGGTTGGGATCCCAGCCTGTTCGCGTAATGTAGTAGTCCCAGTAATTGGTGCTGTGATTGGCAACGAGCTGCCAATGGAACGTATGCGCGCCCCCCGACATGTTCACCTTTGCCCAGCGATCGTATGTCTGTTCATAGAGCGGGGGGTATTTGCCCCCGCCGGTAATTTCGCCGTCCGGCACCCCGATTTCGGGGAAATCCCCCCGGCCTTCGATGCTCCAGGGCTCGTACATCACGGGGCCGCAATCGGTGTTGACGCCGGTGTAGCACAAATCCGCGCGGCTGTCCGGGATCCATCCGTGCGCCGACGCCGCTTGGGCGAAAACCATCGAGCAGACCACGCAGACTCCGACGGCCACAAAAAACAGCAGCATTTTGGAAAGCTTTTTTTCGAAAAATAAAGATACAGTCATATTAATTCCTCCTCCTTCGATTTAAGAAAACGTTTTACCTAAAGAGCAAACTCCTCCCTTCGCATAGCCGGTATGAGCGGAAAAGCCCGAACCGACGCATGAATGAATCCGCGAAACTTCGCATGAATGCACGGTGCGTAAATCAATCCAGGGCATGAATCCGCAACGGTGCGCGATCCATCCGCAAAACTTCGCATGAATCCGCAACGGTGCGCGATCCATCTGCAAAACTTCGCATGAATCGCAGCGCCCGCAATTTGCCTGCTCCGGACGAACCGGCGCCGGCAACGGCAAGCCACCTCCTTTTTCCGAACCCCGCGTTGCGGGAAAACGGCAAGGGTCGGTCATAGATTTATGATCAAATCCCGAAGAATAAGCAAAAGCCGTTTGCTTACGCTTGCAAGATTTGATTCCCATGCATGTTGCGTTCGTAGGGTAAGTGAGATCGGCCAAGTTGGAAAAAACGCCGAATGAGTCGAAATAGAATGACGGGGAAAGTTTCGTGTTCGTTTGATTGGCGGGACGGTGTGCTGTATTTTCGTGTATCTAATGCAAGTTCACTTTCTATATTAAGGTATTTATTTACATCTGTAAATCATTTTTTGGATATTTTTGTTTTTTTCTACTCATCTATTTCAGAAAAGCTGCCGCAATTGGCCGAATTTGCGAATGGTGATCATTTTCTCCCGCCCGATCCGGCGTTGGCTGTTTTTCCCGCCGTCGGGATGAATCCATACGGCGTCCATTCCCACACGGGTTGCCCCGTAGATGTCATTCTTCAACGAATCTCCGACCATCACGGCCTGGGCGGGCCGGATGCCCATTCGCGCCAGGGCGTCGCGGAAGATGGCCGGGTTCGGCTTGCCCCTTTTATGCTGCTGCGACGAGAACAAGTGCTGCTCCGGAATGTAGCGGTGCAGGTTCCATTTTTGCAGGATGGCGGCTTGCCGGTCTTTGCTTCCGTTGCTGATGACGGCGATTTTGTAGCGTTCCGACAGGAAGGCCAGCGTTTCCGCCACGTCCGGGAGCAATTCGCTTTGCGAAGTCTGCAGTTGCCTCAACCTGCTGAAAAACCGGCGGGCGAAACTGTCGTTCACCGCGATCGGAAACGGCTTCAACGCCGCCTGCAAAGCGGCCCGTCTGCGGATGTCCGGATTTCCTCGCGCCGAATGCCGCTCCTTCGGATCGCTCCATTTTCTGAGGTAGGAGGACAGGATTTTATCTTTGTCCCACCCTTCCGATTCTTTGTCCCACCTGCCGGAAAATTCATCGAGCACATCCCGAAAACAGGAGCTGAATGCGCGCTGGCTGCGAACCAGGGTGCCGTTCAGATCAAAAAAGATGACTTTTTTTCGATCTGGCGTAAACAGTGGCTTCAATTCATTTCGCCTCCTTCCATGGGAGTTTATCTTGTAATATGCTATGATATGTATGGTAAGAATGGAACCGTGATTTGAAGCGGGAAAAATCAAGCGCGGCATCCGGAAGGAGGTACCCGAGTGGAAAAATTGATACTGATCGATGGAAACAGCATCATCAACCGGGCTTTTTACGCGCTGCCTCTGTTAAGCAATTCCAGCGGACTGCATACCAATGCGATATACGGGTTCACCACGATGCTGATGCGGCTGATCGAAGAGGAGAAGCCGACGCACGTGCTGGTCGCTTTCGATGCGGGGAAGCAGACTTTTCGGCATGCGGAATACGAGGAGTACAAAGGGGGCCGGATGAAGACGCCGCCCGAATTGTCGGAGCAATTTCCGCTGCTGAAGGAGCTGCTTGCGTCGTTCCGCATTTCCCGCTTCGAACTGGCCGGATATGAGGCGGACGACATTATCGGAACGTTGGCCCGCGCCGCGGATGAGCGGGGGATGAAGGCGCTCGTCGTGTCGGGCGACAAGGATTTGCTGCAACTGGCTTCCGACCACGTCACGGTGGCGTTGACGCGAAAGGGAATCAGCGAGGTCGAATCCTACGGCCCCAAGGAAATCATGGACAAGTACGGTTTGACGCCGAATCAGATCATCGATCTGAAGGGGCTGATGGGCGACGCCTCCGACAATATCCCGGGCGTTCCCGGGGTGGGGGAGAAGACCGCGCTCAAGCTGCTGCACCAGTATGGCAGCGTGGAGAAGGTATTGGAGCATGCGGACGGCATCAGCGGAAAATTAAAGGAAAAAATTTTGGAGCACGCCGAACTGGCGCGCATCAGCAAACGGCTGGCCACGATTTTCCGGGAAGTGCCGATGGATGCCGATTGGGATGGAATGAAGTTCGCTTCGCTCCATACCGGGGATGCGGCGCAAATGTTCAGAAAGCTCGAGTTTAAATCGCTGTTGGAAAAAATCGAGTCGGCCGATCCGGTTGCGGCCCATGCTTCGGATCCCGTCGATCAAATGAATTGGATGTTGGCCGGGGAGAAGGAGTTGCCCGCATTGCTCGGCCGGCTTCCCGACATACAGGCGATCCATGTGGAGTCCGCCGGGGAGAACCCGCATACGGCCCCGTTGCTCGGCCTGTCCCTGTTCGCCTCCGAAGAAAGCTATTGCGTATCGCCGAAGGTTTTGCGATCCGAGGCGGCGGAACCGCTGCGCGCATGGCTCTCCGACGAAAGCCGGCCGAAGCGGATGTACGACGCGCACAAGGCGAAGGTCGTATTGCACTGGCTCGGCATTCCGCTGCGGGGGGTTCGCTTCGACGTGCTGCTGGCCGCGTATTTGCTCGATCCGACGGAGTCCAGCCTTCATTTGTCCGGCCTGTCCGACAAATACGGGGCGGATGCGGCTGTGCCGGAGGATGAGCGCGTATACGGCAAAGGCGCGAAATTTCAAGTCCCGGATGAACGGACGCTGGGCGAGCATCTCTGTCGGAAAGCGGCGGCCGTTCACCGGTTGGCGCCCTTGCTGGAGCGGGAGCTGGAGCAGAGCGGGATGCGCGGGCTTTATTACGATTTGGAGCTGCCGTTGTCCACGGTGCTGGCCGAGATGGAACAGACGGGCATTCGGGTGGACAAGGACGATTTGAAGCAGTACGGCAGCGAATTGAACGAGAAACTGGAAGGGCTGGTGGAACGAATTTACGAGCTGGCCGGCAGCGAGTTCAACATCAATTCGCCGAAGCAGCTTGGAGAAATTTTGTTTGACCGGCTCGGGTTGCCTGTGATCAAAAAGACGAAGACGGGCTATTCGACCGATGCCGAGGTGTTGGAAAAACTGGCCCCGTATCACGATATGGTGGGGCATATTTTGCATTACCGTCAGTTGGCCAAGCTGCAATCGACCTATGTGGAGGGGCTTTTGAAGGAAATTCGGCCGGAAACCGGCAAGGTGCATACGTACTACCGCCAGACGATCGCCGCGACGGGGAGGCTCAGCAGCCAGTTTCCCAACTTGCAAAACATCCCGATCCGGCTGGAGGAAGGGAAGAAAATTCGCAAGGTATTCTATCCTTCGAAACCGGGCTGGTATATTTTCTCTTCGGATTATTCGCAGATCGAGTTGAGGATACTGGCGCACCTTTCCAAGGATGAACGGATGATCGAAGCCTTCCTGAACGATATGGATATCCACACCAAAACGGCGATGGACGTGTTCGGGGTTTCCGCCGAAGAGGTGGATGCGAACATGCGCCGACAGGCCAAGGCGGTCAATTTCGGGATCGTTTACGGCATCAGCGATTACGGCCTTTCGCAAAACCTGAACATCAGCCGGAAAGAAGCGGCCCGCTTTATCGAGCAATATTTCGACGTGTTTCAGGGCGTGCGCCGGTTTTTGGACCGCACCGTGGAGGTGGCCCGCAAAGAGGGCTGCGTTACGACGATGCTGCAGCGACGCCGGTACTTGCCGGACATCAACTCCTCCAACTACAACCTCCGGTCGTTCGCCGAGCGGACGGCCATGAACACGCCGATTCAAGGCACGGCGGCGGACATTATCAAGCTGGCGATGGTGCAGCTATCCGAGCGGATGTCGAAGGAGAACGTGGAGAGCCGCATGCTGCTGCAGGTGCATGACGAGCTGGTTTTTGAAGTGCCGGAGGCGGAGCTTGCAATCATGAACAAAATCGTTCCCGAAGTGATGGAAGGCGCGCTGGCGCTGGATGTGCCGTTGAAAACGGATATCAGCTATGGCGTCAACTGGTACGACGCAAAGTGAGGTGAACCGATATGCCGGAGCTTCCCGAGGTGGAAACGATAAAACGAACATTGCATCGGCTGGTGGTCGGGCAAACCATCGAACGGGTGACCGTGCGTTTGCCCCGAATTATTCAGCGTCCTCCGGATCCCGGATTTTTCAGCGAAATGCTGCGTGGACAATCCATTCGCGGCGTGGAGAGAAGGGGCAAGTTTCTGCGATTTATTTTGAGCGATCTGGTGCTGGTGTCCCATCTTCGCATGGAAGGCCGATACGGCGTGTACGCATCCGACGATCCGGTGGAGCCGCACACGCACGTCCTGTTCCATTTTGTCGGCGGCCGCGATTTGCGGTACAGGGATGTGCGCCAGTTCGGCACCATGCACCTGTTCGAGCCTGGAGAAGAATGGGCCAAGCCTCCGCTGTGCAAGCTGGGGTTGGAACCGCTGAATCCCGAATTTACATTTGAAACGTTTCGGCGGACGATCGGCAGCCGCAGCACGCGGATCAAGCCGCTGCTGTTAAACCAGGAATACGTTGCGGGCATCGGGAATATTTATGTGGATGAAGCTTTGTTTCGGGCCGGAATTCATCCTGAAAGCCCGGCTCGTTCGTTGAAGCCCGCCAAGATGAAGAAGCTGTTTCGCGCGATTGTGGACACGCTGACCGAGGCGGTGAACGCCGGAGGCTCCTCCGTCAAGTCCTATGTCAACGGTCAGGGCGAGATGGGGATGTTTCAGCAGCAATTGGCGGTTTACGGCAGGCAATCGCTCCCTTGCCCCGCATGCGGGGAGCCGGTGCGGAAGATGGTTGTCGCCGGGCGGGGGACGCATTACTGCGAGCGATGCCAACCCCGTTAAAGCGAGTCCCCGCACCATTTTTGCACCATTTCCAGCCCACCCCATATGATGAAAATGAATGATCGCCCGCGGAAGGCCCGAAGGGATTCCGGGGGGTGCTATTTCATTCAACAGGCGCATAGTGATTTCAGTATGGTGCCATTGAAGTATGGGAGGGGAAAGGGTGTTCTCAATTGTTTCTTTGCTGGTGCTGGCTTTAGCTCTCAGCCTCGATGGTTTTGGCGTCGGCGTGATGTACGGCCTGCGCAAAATCCGCATTCCCTTTGTATCCGTGATGATTATTTCCTGTTGTTCGGGGGTTATGATTTTTCTGGCGATGCAGATTGGCGTCGTCTTGTCCCGCTTCTTGCCGCCCGGCGCGGCCAGAACGATCGGCGGCATCATATTGATCGGGATCGGCCTGTGGGCTGTGATCCAGATGCTGCGTCAAATCCATAAGGGACAAGAGCCGCTTCCCGCCCCGGATCAGGCGGCGGCGGAGCCCGATCCGAAGAAGGTCGTGCAGATTGAATTGAAGCGGTTGGGCCTGGTGATTCAAATCCTGCGCACGCCGTCCATGGCCGACGTGGACCGCTCGGGCGTCATCTCGCCGTATGAAGCGACATTGTTGGGCATTTCGCTGTCGCTGGACGCCTTTGGCGCGGGCATCGGCGCCGCCCTGATCGGGTTTGCGCCCTGGCTTACCGCTTTGGCGATCGCTTTCGCCAGCGGCACGTTCATTACTGCGGGCTTGAAGGTGGGCATTGTTTTTTCCGATATCGATTGGGTCAAACGATTTTCCGTGCTTCCGGGGTGCGTGTTGATTATGATCGGCCTTTTGAAATTGTTTCATTGAAAGCGGGAGTGAATGTTCCATGATCATTGGTTTGACCGGCGGCATTGCGTGCGGGAAAAGCACGGTTTCATCGATGCTGGTGCGGCGCGGCGCGATCCTGATCGACGCCGATCGGGTGGCCCGGGAGGTGGTGCTTCCCGGCAGTCCGGCGCTGGACAAGGTGTTTGCCCGCTTTGGACAGGCTGTTCGGGCGGAGGATGGCACCTTGCTGCGGAAAAAGCTGGGGGAGATCGTATTTCGGGATGAGGCGGCCCGCCGCGATCTGGAAGCGATTCTGCACCCTGCGATTCGCGAGGAAATCAGGCGGCAAAGGGATGAATGGGAGCGGCGTTGCCCGGACAAGCTGATCGTGGCGGATATTCCGCTGCTGTTTGAATCGGGACGTACGGAATACCCGGAAGTGATGCTCGTCTATGTTCCCGAATCGGTGCAGTTGACCAGATTGATGGAGCGGGACGGTTTGACGGAAGAGCGGGCGATGGCCCGAATTCGGGCGCAAATGCCGATTGAAGAAAAAAAGAAATTGGCGC
Organism: uncultured Caryophanales bacterium; assembly: GCA_964470405.1. Classification (GTDB taxonomy): domain Bacteria; phylum Bacillota; class Bacilli; order Paenibacillales; family CAYYCV01; genus CAYYCV01. Next base: position 617 of record CAYYCV010000064.1, on the reverse strand, counting down.
ACATCGTGATCGATAACAGCGGGACATTGGAGGAAACCGATCGACAAATCGACCTTTTTTGGAAAAGAAAGGGGCTTCCATGAGCTTTTTTCGAAAAAAACGCTTTTATGCGCTGCTGCTGGTTGTCTTTTTGCTTCTTTTGTTTTATAACACGGACCGGATCGGCCGCTGGACCTATCCGATCAAATACAAGGACGATATTCTGGTCAGCGCGTTCAATCACCAAGTCGATCCTTATTTGATCGCCGCCATCATCCGCGTGGAAAGCCGGTATCGTCCGGCGCTCCAGTCGAACAAGGGCGCGTTCGGGTTGATGCAGATTATGCCTGAAACGGCGGACTGGATTATTCAGACCGCGGGGTTCTCCGAATTAACCAAAGAGCGGTTGGAGGTGCCGGCGGTCAATATCGAAGTGGGTTCATGGTACATTCATTCGCTTTATCGCCAGTTTGGCATACCGGAAGGCGAGTTGGACGATGCCGATCAAATCGCCGTGCTGGCGGCCGCCTACAACGCGGGCCAGGGCAATGTGAACAAATGGATCGCCGCGGGGGTATGGGACGGCGGGTACGGCTCCATCAGCCGCATACCGTTTGGGGAAACGCGCCACTATGTAC
>CAYYCV010000063.1:0-23235 GCA_964470405.1 uncultured Caryophanales bacterium | reverse complement strand
TATCGTATGCGTTCAGGCCAAGTTGAATTATTTCAACAGCAATCAGAACCTGCTGACGAAATGGTTTACGCACGAATACAGCATGTGGTTTGAATTGTTGCTCCCCGGCGTCATGAAGCTGAATATACCGATTCCGCTGGGCGGGACATCCAATCATTTCAAAATGGACGCGCTGAAGAAAATCAATGCGTGGGACCCGTACAACGTCACGGAGGATGCCGATCTGGGCGTTCGATTGTACAAAGAGGGGTACCAGTCGGCGATCATCGATTCCCGCACCTGGGAGGAAGCAAACAGCAGGGTGGGCAATTGGCTCAGACAGCGATCGAGATGGATTAAAGGCTATATGCAAACGTGGCTTGTCCATATGAGAAATCCGTTTCGGTTATGGAGGGAGATCGGCGCCAGAGGTTTTCTGGGCTTTCAGGTCATGGTGCTGGCTACGCCGACGCTGCCGCTGCTGAATCCGTTCTATTGGTTTCTGATGGTGATGTGGTACGCCACGCACGCCGGGTTTATACCGATGCTCTTTCCCGGCGCGGTTTATTATATGGCGGCCTTCGGGCTTTTTATCGGGAACTTCTTCTTTATTTTCAGCAATGTGGCCGGCGTGTATTGGGTGATTGAAGATATGGAGAAGAAAGGCGATATCCACTTTTCCTACAGCCTGGTGAAATATGCGCTGCTCACTCCGGTCTATTGGATATTGATGAGCATGGCCGCCGTCAAAGCGGCGTGGCAATTGGTCACCAAGCCGTTCTATTGGGAGAAAACGGATCACGGCTTCGCGAAGCATCATATCGATCCGCTGGAAAGCCAGCAAGTGAAACCGAATATGTGACGTTCAACATTCAAGTCGGGCGGGGAGTTCGTGGATGGAAAAGAAGAGAAAGATCGCGTACGGGGCGATGTTTGCCGTCGTCGCGGCAGTGGAATTCGGCTTCGGCTATTATATGGCCGTGGTCCAAAATTTTATGCAAATGGATGCGGTCAGCCGGGTAGCCAACGCTTTTTATGTGCTATTCAGCCGCGATCCCCATCTGGGATCGATCGGATTTATTTGGAACCCGTTGCCGAGTTTTCTGGAAATCGGCCTTCTTGCGTTGTACCCCATTTTTCCGATTCTCGCTTCCCAGGCGCTGGCCGGCGTGATTTTGACCAGCTTGTTTGCCGGCTGGACGGCCCTCATACTGTACGCCGCCTTCATCCGTTCCGGGCTCTCCCGCCGTTGGGCCGTCCTGTTGATTGCCCTGTATGGCTTGCATCCGTTCATCTTCCTGTACGGGTCCAATGCCATGACGGAATGCATCTATTCTTTCTTTCTGATCTGGTTGGTCCTCCATTTGATGAGGTGGTATAAAGAGCCTCATATCCGGCACTTGGTTATGGTCGGTTTGGCTTTGGCTTTTGCGTTTCTGATCCGCTATGAAGCGATTACGCTGGGGATGGGCGCGGCCTTCATCGTGATCGTCCATACGTTGAAAAAATACGACAAGGATCGAATGTCCCGTATCGGCGGCATACTGGTCGTGGTCTTGACGCCCCCCGTGTTTGCCGGCATCGCCTGGATGTTTCTGAACTATTCCATGATGGGGGATCCCTTGTATTTCTATCGATCCGAATATTCCAATTTAAGCTTGACCGAAGGATTTCATGCGGAAAATGAAGTGTTTGCCGCCCTGTTCCATCAACCGCTGCACGCCCTGCTCTTCGTTTTGAAAAAAACGGCTTATTTTCTCGTTCCCCTACTGGCGATTTTGGCGGTTCGGGTGAAGTCGCGCGCCTTGTTCCGGTTCGATTTTATCGCGCTCGTCGTGCTGCTGGTGTCCACGGTGATTTTGCAATGGTATATGCTGATGACAGGCTCTTCCTTCGGGTTTTTAAGGTTTTTCCATTATCCGCTGCCGGTGCTGATCGCCTGGTTTGCCTATGAATACCACGTGCTGCCTTCCCTCGCGATGAAGCGGTTTTTAAAATACAGCTTTGCGGTCATGCTGGTGTGCTCCGCGATTTGGACCGGGTTTGCCTTGAACAACAGCGCCGTTTCGGAGGATTCGGAAATTTTTCATCCCCACGATTCGATCACCAGGGAGAACAATTTGCAATATGCCGAAATCGCCGATGTGTTGGACGGCATCGTGGAGAAAGAACCGCATGCCCTGATTTTGCTCGATACGACGAACGCCTTTTATGTGGTTTTGAAAAGCCGCATTTCCCGCAATCTGATCATCACCAACGATCGCGATTTTAAACCGAGGCTGCAATATCCCGTCGGCAAGGCGGATTACATATTGGTGACGAACCCGGAAGCGTTCGATTTGGACGCGGTGAACGCGCAATACCCGGACCTTTTCCGGAAGGGTGCGGACTGGGCCAAGCTGGTGAAGGACTTTGACGGACAGTGGCGGCTGTACCGGGTTGAAGCGGGGAATCCGTCATGAACCGCAAGGCTAAAATTTCCGCATGGAGCGTTTTCGTCTGCATATTCGGCCTGGAGCTGGCGTTTGGCGTCTATTTTACCTTGTTTCAGGATCATTATGTGCCGGATGCGTTGAGCAGGGTGTCGAACGCTTTCTACGTGCTGTTCAGCCGAGAGGCCAGCCTGGCCGCGATCGGGTTTATTTGGAACCCGCTGCCAAGCTTGCTGACGATCCCTCTCGTATCGGTCTGGCCGCTGTTCCCCGATTGGGTTGCCAAGGGGATGCCGGGCGCGATGCTGACGAGCCTGTTCGCCGCCGCGACCGCCGCCATGCTGTTCTCCCACCTGATCAAAAGGCAATTTGCCTGGGGGGCGGCTCTGCTTTTCAGTCTGGCGTACGCCTTCCATCCTTATATCTTCCTTTATGGATCGAACGGGATGAGCGAGACCTTGTTCGTCTTCTTCCTCGTGATCTGCACGATGTATATCACGAACTGGCTGGACACGGGCGGGGCCTGGAATATCATTGTGGTGAGCATCAGCCTGGCGCTGGCGTTCCTGACGCGGTATGAGGCCGTGCCGTTCGGCGCCGTGCTGGCGTTCGGCGTGGTGCTGGTCATGTTGGCCGACAGGAAGAAGAAGCTGCCCGCCAAGTGGACGAAGATCGAATCGGTCCTCATTATTTTGCTGTTTCCCGCGGTGCTGTCCGGTGCTGTGTGGATTTTTCTGAACTACATGATCGTCGGCGATCCGCTGTATTTTTTGCGTTCCAATTACTCGAACATGGCCCAGGTCGATACGACGATCACTTCGGTCTTTGTGCAGATGATAGGCGATCCCGTTCAATCCCTCACTTTTATGATGGAACGAATGGCGGTTTTTATGCCGCCGTTTCTGTTGATCGTTCTGATGCGGATATATCGTAAAGCCTTGTTCAAGATCGACTTCCTGATCCTCACGCTGCTGGCTTTCTCGATCCCCCTCCTGCAGTACGTCATGCTGTTGAAAGGGGCCACCTACGGCTGGTTGAGATACTTCTATTATCCGCTGGCCATCGCGGCGGCCTGGTTCCCTTACGAAATCCGGCATGCCGCGGCTTCCGTCAAGAACAAAATGACGGCGGTCATGGCCGTGGTCATCGCGGCTTCCGGCCTGTGGTCCGTCGGCGTGATGAACGATGCGCGGCTCGCTCCCGATGAATATACGTATTTCCGCTTCCAGGACAGCGAGCTCTATGCGGAGTCTTTGGTGTCCAGGCAGGTGGCCCAATATTTGAATGCGGAGATGGCCGAGCGGGACGACATGCTCGTGCTCATGGATTCCTTCCGGGCGTACAATCTGATCATGTACGTTCGCCATCCGCGCCGGCTTGCGATCAGCAGCGATCTGGATTTCAAAGAGATGCTGGAAGATCCGCCCGCCGCCGAGACGTTAACCCATATTCTCGTACCCAAGCCGGAAGGGGTGGCCCAACTGGATATGGTCAACGTGCAGTACCCGGACCTTTACCGGGAGGGCGCGCCGTGGGCGGTGCTGGAGAAAGATTTCGACGACAAGTGGCGGCTGTATCGAATCAGCCATGAAATCGATCCGCTCGCATCGGATGACGCATTATCAGGATAATCCGGTTTTGGTATATTCCTTCGGAGTCAATCCGGTCTTGGCTTTAAACACCCTGCCAAAATAGGTAAGGTCATTGAAGCCGACCATGTAGGCAATTTCATGTATTTTGCAGCGGTATTCGCCCATGATTTGTTTGGCCAGGGCAATGCGCATGTCCTGCAGGAACGACATGATGTTCTCGCCGGTTGCTTTTTTGAACAACTGGCTGATGTGCACTGCGGAAACGCGATGCTTCTCCGCAAGATGGGCCAGCTTTAATTCTTTCATGTAATTGTTCCCGATGTATTTGATGATTTGGACGATCAATTCCGAATCGACGGGATGCCGCTCAAGGTAATGGTTTACATATTTGACGCCGATGTCCGAATCCAAAGGTTTTGCGGAATGGGCGTCTTTCTCGATATGCTCGAACAACTCCTCCAGTTTTTGCACGTTCAACGGCTTGAGCAAAAAATCGAAAACGCCGTACCGGAGAGCGGTTTGCGCATAGTCAAACTCGGAGTAAGCCGTCAGGATGACGCATCGGGTTTGGGGGGAAATGCCTTTTTCTTTCCACAGCCTGACCATGTTCAAACCGTCAATCAAGGGCATGCGTATATCGATAAAGGCCACCTCCGGCCTCAGCAGCTTCAGCTTCGTCAGCCCTTCTTCGCCATCTTCCGCCTCCCCCACGATGTGCACCTTTCTCTCCATTTGCTGCAGCAAGTAGATGGTGCCTTTGCGAATCATTTCTTCGTCATCCACCAATAAGACCCTCATCGGACGCGTCTCCCTCCATCTCCAGATTGATCGTGATGCGAACCGCCGTCTGTCGGCCGGGAATGCTGTGTATGAACACCTCGCAATGATTTTTATAATAAAGAAACAGCCGTTGCAGCGCATTGTACATTCCGATTTGGTTCCGGCTCAATTCTTCGATGGAATGATGATCCACCGATTGGCTGATTCGGTACGGAAATCCGCACCCGTTGTCGACAATTTCGAATATCAGGTGGGATTTTTGATCCAGGTAGCCGTTAATATGGAGAATGCCTCCCCGTTTCGTATTTTTGAAGCCGTGGATGATCGCGTTTTCAATAAACGGCTGCAGGATCAGGCGATAAATATGCAGCGGGTAGGAGGCGACATCGATTTCAAAATAGACGTCAAACCGGTTTTGAAAGCGCAGCTTCTGCAAGTAAATATAGCGTTCCAGCCATTCCACTTCCTCCCGGATGGTCACCTTCTTGTCCGTGTTGGAAATAGTGTAGCGAAGGTTGACGGACAGGGCGTACAGCATGTCCGCCACGCGGTGGTCCCGATGCTCCATTGCGTGAAAGCGGATGGTGTCCAGCGTGTTATATAGAAAGTGGGGGTTGATTTGCGACTCCAGCAGCGCTTTCTCGGTCTCCATCAGCTTTAGCTTCTGCTTGAATTCCCGCTGAAACAAGTCCTCCAATTGATCCATCATTCGATTGAAGCTGGTGATGAGCATGCCGATTTCATCGTTGGAGGCCCGGTTTAAGTCGTGGAACCGCTGGTTGAAAGGCTCCTTGACCTTCCGGGCCATCGAGTTGGACAGTATTCTCAACGGCTCTATTTTTTTGCGGAAGTAGATCAGGGACAACCCTATTAAAACCAGCATGAGGGAGATAAACAGGGCGCTGACCGTAAGCACGTACTTCATGTGCTCGGAAATCAGTTGCGATGTCGGGAATATGCGTAAAAGCTTGAGCGAATAACGCTCGATGGAGTCATGGATCAGCAGGTAGGTTTTATTTTCGATCTTCACCTCATACGAGCCGTTTAAGCTGGAGGCAATCCGGTATTTAAACTCCGGCTGGAGGGAAGGCCCCATCGGAAGATTCCCCGTGCTGTAGATGATGTTTCCGTCGAAGTCGGTCCAGAAAAAGGAGCTTTCATGGTCGGCCGGGGCGCCGATCAAATCCTTGATCACATTGAAATTAAAATTGACCAGAACGACGCCGATGGTTTTTTGCGGCAATTTGATCAGTCGGGATATCGAAAAGGAACTCTCCTGTCCCTGATTGTACGGAAGGGAGGTATTGAAAAAGTACGGTTTTCCGTTTAACAGCGAGGTGCGTTCGTACCATTCGTCGTAAAGTGGATTGTAATTGACCCGGGCCGTGAAATCGATCCAATCCCCGTTTCTGTAAACCAGATTCCCCGACATGTCGAAAAAATAAAAATTGTACAGATCGGGCCGGGCGAACGAGATGTCCTGAAACATTTTGCTGAAGTGCTGATCGATCTGAATTCGTTCCACTTCGCTGTGGTCCGAATCTTCATTCTCCAAAAGATGCAGCAATTCATGGTCGGAATAAATCAGCCCCGTTAATTTCTCAATCTGAAAAAGGTGGGCGTTAATAATTTTTTTGGAATAGTTTAAGACGTCTTCCGAGTGAGCGATAATTTCGCCCTTGGTTGAGTTCCACCAGTACAGGTTGATGTAAACGTACGATGCGGAAAAAGGGATGACTGTGAGCAGGATGTAGATTAAAATGATTTTCCATTGCAAGGGCGTGTGCCGTTTTTTCCTGGGGAAGTTCATCATCTTGCACCCCCTTGGTCAGGTCTTGATTTCATTATAGAGTAAAAACCAAGTTTCAGACAAATGATAGCAGGGCGGTATCCTTAAAATGTCCGATAAAATTAATTTAATCCGATTTTGGGCGTTTGCCCGATTCTTTTATAATGAAAAAGCGATAGCAAATAGCACATTACTTGAAATCAGGAGGTCAACGATGAAGAGATGGATGATTTTACTGGTATTCGTTCTTGCGATTACCGGCTGCGGCGGGAACCAGGCGGGCTCAGACAAAGAATCGCCCAAGGCGTCGGAGCCGACGGACGCGAAGACGGTGGAGACCGCGCCGAAGGATGTGGAGCTTTCCTTCTGGGTTTATCCTCGCTGGAGCGGGATCACCGGGAAGGAGCAAGACGGAAAACTGGGGGATTTTGAAAGGGATGCGGCCAAGCGATTCACCGAACAACATCCCAACGTGACGATCAAAATCGAAACGCTCGATTTTTCCAACGGCCCTCAAAAAGTGAACGTGGCGATCGGAGCCAATGAAACGCCGGATATTCTGGAGGACGCCAACAACCGTCTGCTTTACTACGGAAGCCTGGGATATCTTGAATCCTTCGACGATTATTTGGATCAGGACTATATCAGGGAGATTATTCCGGCCACGTGGGAAGGCACCACGGTGGGAGACGGCCAGCATTATTTCATTCCTTGGGGCGTAGCTCCCGAACTGGTGTTAATCAATAAAACGCTGGTGGATCAGGCCGGCCTCGGGGATATGCTTCCGACGAACGAGGAGAGAAGATGGACGCCCGAACAGTTTAAAGCGTTTGCCAAAGCGTTTACGGATAAAACCGATATTCCGACCGTGGGCTTCTTTGCCGGAAGCGATTCGGGCGACGCCCATATGATGAACTGGCTGTGGCCTTTCGGCGCAAGGATGTACAACAGCACGTTCGACAAGATCGCCTTCAATTCGCCCGAAGGGCTGCAAGCTTTGGATTTCGCCAAAAGCTATCTGGACGACGGCCAGGCGAACCCGGGCGCGGCGGGAGACACCTCGAACGATTTGGATAATTCGTTTGTCAACCAGGGCATCGCGGTGATTTCCAAAGCCACGATCAACTATTCCCGGTTCAAAAAAGCGATGGACGACAAAAAGGCGCAAGTTTTCGACATCTATGCGACCAGCTACCCGACGCCCGAGAATCAAAGCTTGACCACCACTTTAAACACGTACGGGTTTGGCGTATTCAAAAACAAAGATCCCGAAAAGCTGAAATGGTCTATGGAATTCGCCAAATTCATGGGAAGCAAGGAAAATGCCGCCGCGGTCAAAGCCGCAAGCTCGTTCAGCGTCTATGAGGATATCAACCAATCGCTGTACAGCGATATCAACGACCCCAACATCGACTTCGCGCGCAAGCTGCTGAAATACGCCTTTGATCCCGGTTTTGCCACTCCCGGGTATGACGAGATTCGCAAAATGTATATGGGTGAAATTCAGAAAATGTTTTTGAATAAAACCACCCCGGCGCAGACGTTGGAAGCGATTGAAAAGCAAGGAAACGAATTGATTGAGAAATATAAAAAGATCATGGAGCAGCAGAGGAAATAGGATGCTTTATCCATTGGGGGGTAGAGGCGGAGGTCTCCTCTACTCCCCTTCTTATTAAATCAACGGAAGTAGGATGGGAGAGAGTCATGCGGATTTCAAAATACTCCATCATGCAGCATGTTAACGGTTATTTGTTTATTTTTCCAATCGGGATATTTTTCGTGGTGTTCATGCTATACCCCTGCTTCGAAGCGATTCGTATGAGCTTTTACGATTATCGGGTCAGCGGGGCGGTGTTTGTCGGATTTCTGAATTACGAGCAGATTTTTCACGACAGCACGTTCCTGAAAGCATTGACGAATACGTTGAAATACGTGCTCTACGTCGTGCCTTTGACGATCGGATTTTCGCTGTTCGTATCTTATTTTATTTATTCCATGACGGAGAAATGGACCTCATTCTTTCGCGTTCTGTTCTACTTGCCTACCATTTCGTCTTCGGTGGCCATATCGATTGTTTTTGCCTGGATATTTAACCCCGGATCCGGAGCGGCCAACGCGTTTCTTCGATTTCTGGGATTGCCCTCGCAAATTTGGTTTGCGGACCCGGGCTGGGCGTTTCATTTGATCGTGTTCATTATTCTTTTCAGTTCCGTGGGCCAACCGATTATATTATATACCGCGGCGTTCGGAGGCATTTCCACCGAATATTACGATGCGGCCAAGGTGGACGGAGCGGGGAAAATTCCGCAGTTTTTCAAAATCACGTTGCCGCTATTGATGCCTACAACGTTATATTGCACGGTGATCGCCACGATCCATGCCTTCATGACATTTGTCTATATTGATTTGCTGACTTCCGGGGGGCCGGATCATGCCACCACCTCTTTGATCTACCAACTGTATGTGGAGGCATTTTCATATAATCGCTACGGAACGGCGGCGGGCATGGGGATTGTTTTGCTGCTGATGGTCGGTGCGGTCGGGTATTTTCAATTTCGGACCATGTCTTCCAAAGTCGAATATTAGGAGGGAAACGCGAAAATGCACAGCAAATCCGAGCATTCCGACCGCACATTCAAGTTTGCGTTCATCGTTCCCTTATCCCTCCTGTTTCTGTTTCCGTTTGTATGGATGGTGTGGGGTTCTCTGAAAAGCTCGTACGATATCAATAAATTTGTCGCTCCTTTGACATTTGATAATTATGTGTTTCTGATCGAGGAAACGATGGCCGCGCGCTGGTTTTTCAACAGCGTCTATGTGGCGTTAACCACGACGTTGCTGTATTGCCTGATCAGCTCGATGGCGGGGTATGCGTTTGCCAAAATCCGCTTTGCCGGAAACAAATTTATTTTCCTTATCATGATCTCCACCATGATGCTTCCAAAGTACGTGTTGCTGGTTCCATTGTTCAGAATCATAAGGGATCTGGGCTTTTTCAATACGTATTCGGGGTTGATATTTCCCGAGTTGGGCTGGGCGTTCGGGGTTTTCCTGATCAGGCAATTCGCGAACTCGATTCCCACGGAGTTGATTGAGGCGACCCGAATGGACGGGGCCTCGGAATTCAAAATATTCCGCAAGATTATACTGCCGCTCATCAAGCCCGCGTTGGCCGCGCTTGCCATCTTCACCTTCGTTCGCATATGGAATGATTATATGTGGCAACTGGTGATCATCCAATCGGAAGAAATGAAGACGATGCCGCTCGGGGTTGCGGGGTTTGCGCAAATTGCGGGCATACCCGATTTCGGGCTGCTGATGTCCGGGTCTGCGGCGGCCAGCCTGCCGATCATCATTCTGTTTCTGATTTTCCAAAAGTTTTTTACGCGCGGCATCACTTTGGGATCGATTAAAGGATAAGCCGAAACCTGTTGCCGGTGCGGATGTTTCAGCATTTACCCCAATAAAGGAGTTGGTTTTGTGAGCAAAACGCATGGAAGAAAAAGCGTTTATATCAGTGTGGCGGCAGCCGTGATCATGGCGTTGTGCATATCGATATTTGCGCCTGCTTCGGAGGTCCGGGCGGCCGTCTTGTTCTCCGACGATTTCGAGGACGGCAATGCGAACGGCTGGACGGTGGTCAACGGAACCTGGTCGGTTGCCTCCGAAACGACCGAGGTGTATCAGACGACAACCACTTCCGGGTTGGCCTTGACCGTGGCGGGCGATACGGGTTGGACGGACTACGCGGTGGAAGCCGGGTTTAAAATCAATTCCGTCGGGACCACTCCGGCCTCCGGCATCGCGTTCAGGTATCAGGGATCCGGCAATTATTATTTATTGCGCCTGCAGTATGACCAGCAAAAGGTGAAGCTGTACAAAGCGGTCAGCGGTTCGCTGACCCTGCTCGACGAAAAGGCGTACACGATCAGCCTAAACCAGTGGTACACGCTGAAGGCGGAGGCCGACGGCAGCTCGATCAAAGGATACGTGGACGGGGTGGAGCAATTGAGCGCCGCCGACGGCAGCTACACCTGGGGGCAAATCGGTTTTCGCGATTACGGCGCCGACACCTCGCACGATGATGTGATCGTCAGCGATTTCGTCGCCGGGCCGGTCGTGCATGAATGGGAGTTCGAAAACTATCAGGTGGGACGCGAGACAAGCGGGGAAACGAATTCGACCAACAGCGATTCCTTGGCGAGCGGAGGCAAGCATGTGCTGTTTCAAGCCGATGGCACAGGTGATTGGATTCAGTTCACCGTGCCTGAAATTCTTCCGGGAGCCTATACGATCAAGCTTGCATACAAGCAGCATACGCAGAGAGGCAAGGCTCAGCTTTCGATCGGCCAGGCGGACGGAACCTCGCAGGTCGATGTCGGGAGTGAAATCAATATGGCGGGACCCGACGGCGTATATACCACCACCACCATTGGAACGTACTCCTTCGGCAGAATGGGATTTAAAACGTTTAAATTCAGGGTGACCGGAGACAATGCCGGGGTGTACAAGTTGTCCTTCGACAAGCTGATTCTGGAAGAGAATTTCAGCGGCACGGTCAACGCTCCCACCGGCTTGTCCATCACCCAAACGGGCGCGTCCTTTTTCGATCTGGGTTGGACGGATCAGTCCTCCAATGAGAGCGGGTTCCTGATCGAACGATCTTCCAGCCCGTATGCGGTATGGGAAGCGGTCGGATATACGCCCGCCAATACGACCGGTTTTACCGCGGTGGGCATGAAGGATAGCACGGCGTACAAATACAGGGTGATCGCGTACAATAGCGGCGCGAGAAGCCCCGCTTCAAATGAGGTCACGGGCACGACGGCGAGCGCAAGCCATACCCAGCAGGGCACGACCATCGAGACGGGCGGCAGCAGGTCGGGAGAGGGCACCCTAGTCAAGCTGGACAACGGCGATCTGCTGATGCTGTACAACTATCAGGATACGGTGAACGATTACGGTTTATTTAAAATCTATGAAAAAAGGTCAACCGACGACGGAGCGACCTGGACGACGGGAACGGAATTTATGGGAGATTCGGCGGGGGATTATTCCTATATGATGCCTTCCTTGCTGCGGCTGAACAACGGCTCGATCGGCTTGTTGTACAGCCAAAGGGACGAAACGGCGGATGAAGCGCACCGGTATTATCAATATTCCACGGATGAAGGCGCCCATTGGTCCTCGCCCGTGAAAATCACGAGCAATTTGCCCATGACCTATAGAGGGTATAACCTGAAAGCCGCTACCGGTCCGCATGACCGATTGATCCAGACCTCAAGCGGGCGGCTGATTTTCCCGCAGCATGTGACAACGGGAGGCGACGGCGCTGATCCTCAAAACGACCAGCTTTCCAACCAAATTTATCGCGCCACCTTTGTTTATTCATCGACGGACAACGGGCAATCCTGGGAAGTCAATGCGGGTCCCCTCACAATGAAAGGAACCATGCAGACCTATTCCGGGCGATTGGATCAGGTGTTGATGGAGCCGAGCATCGTGGAGACTTCGTCCAACCATTTGCTGATGTATATGCGCAACCAATCCGGCTTTTTCTATTACACCACTTCCGCAGATGACGGGGAAACGTGGTCGTCCGTGAGGCAGTCTCCCGTCAGGTCGGCCCTGGCGCCCGCCAAATTGGTGAAGATCGATTCGTCGACGATCGGTTTGATCTTCAACCCGTATGTGGATTTCAGCGCGCAAAATAACGGGGACCGTTTTGTGTTGGGCACGATGTACAGCACGGATGGAGGAGAGACGTGGGAAAATTTCCGCGAGCTGGAATTCAGAAATCCTTCGTCCACGACCAAAATGGCGCCGTCCTATCCGTACGTGCTTTTCGACGGAAGCGATCTTCACATCGGCTATTTCGGTTTGACCAATTTCGATATGATCTACAGAAAGGAAAGTTCGACCTGGTTTACGGACTAACATGCTGAAAGCGGTGGATTGAACATGGAGGCGGCTTTTTCCGTCAATGAAATATTTGCCGATCATATGGTGCTGCAGCGGGACGCGAACGTTTCCGTTTGGGGAACGGGGCCGGAGGGGATGCGCGTCTCCGTCGAATGCGGGGGCCGGCGGGCCGAGGCTGTGGTTTCGGACGGAGAATGGCGGGCGGCGCTTCCGCCGATGGAGGCGGGGGGGCCGTACGAGCTGGCGATATGCTCCAACGGAAGCCGCAAAGTGTTCCGTGACGTGCTGTTGGGGGACGTTTGGTTCGCCGGAGGGCAGTCGAATATGAAATTCGAGCTGTGGAAAACGGTGGATGCCGCCGTGGAAATCCCCGCGGCGAACCATCGGCGGATTCGTTTTTACGATGTTCCCCGAAGGGTCGCCGAGGAGGGGGAGGATTCGGGCGATCCGGCGCAATGGGAAGTGTGCACGGCGGAGAACGCGCCGCAATTTTCCGCCGTGGCCTATCATTTTTCCAAAAAGATTCATGGCGCTCTCGGCGTCCCGATCGGAATCGTCGGCTGCAATTACGGCGGAACCTCCGCCGCCTGCTGGATGGCGCAAGAGTGCCTGGAGCGCGATCCCGATCTGCGGGTCTATCTGGACGAATATGCCGAGGCGCTGAAGCATCCGGACCGGAATGATCTGGAACGGGAAGAAGCGCAATTCCGGAAGGCGCTCGAAGCGTATCGGGAAAGGCGGGCGGCGGGCGCGAGGGGCCATGCGCTGGGCGAGCTTCCGAAGCCGCCGCCGTTTGGCCCGCGGGGTTATCGCCGGCCGGGCGGATTGTATCGCACCATGCTGGCCGGGGCGGCGCGTTATGCGATCAAAGGGTTTCTATATTATCAGGGCGAGGCTGATGCCATCAAGGCCGGGATTTACAGCAAGCTGTTGACGGCGCTGATTCGCAATTGGCGTAAAGCTTGGGGCCATGCCGAGCTGCCGTTTCTGTTCGTGCAACTGCCTTCTTACGCGTTCGAAGGCAGGCGGGACGGCGAAGAATGGGCGCGGTTGCGGGAAGCTCAGCGGATCGTGTCGGAGACGGTCTCGAATACGGCGATGGCCGTGGCCGTCGATCTGGGAGAGAGGGACAATATCCATCCGGGCGATAAAAAGCCCGTCGGCGAGCGCCTTGCGCTGTTGGCGCTGGAGCATGTGTACGGGCAGCCGGTGGAAAGCGCTGGCCCTGTGCTTCGAAGCTCCCGGATCGAGGGGGACCGGACGGTGTTGCGCTTTGATCATGCCGGCGCGGGACTGGCTGTGAAAGGCCGTGAACTGGCGGGGCTGGAGATTGCGGTGAACGGCGGGGAATATGCCCCGGCGCAGGGGCTTGTCCGGGAAAGCGCGATAGAAATTCCGCTGGCCGAAAACGCGCGTTCCGTCTCGATTCGATACGGCTGGTCGAATGACACGGACGCCAATTTGTTCAATAGCCGCGGTTTGCCGGCACGGCCCTTCCGCCTCTTCCTGACGGCGGATTTATCGGATAGCTCGGGCCTGGACGAATGTCGATAGGCTACTCATCTTGTGGAGGTTGGCAAATGCAAAATACGACAGACAACGTTTTTATCAGCGACATTCAATTTGAAGCGGATTATGACACCGTCGTGATCGGCGGGGGGACGACCGGGGTCAATGCGGCGCTCTCGGCCGCGAGGACGGGAGCGAAGACGGCTATCGTGGAGTATTACGGATTTTTGGGTGGGTTTGCCACATCGAAGTATACGTGGCTGGGCTTCCATGACAAGCAGAAAAGGTTCGTTGTGCGCGGCATTCCTTTGGAAATTGTTGAACGCGTGAAAGCGGTCGGCGGCGCGACGGCATTTTACTTTGATCCCATTTGGAACAGCTCCATCGGCTTGAACACGACCTGGCTCAAAGTGATTTTGGGCCAAATGGCGAAAGCGGAAGGCATTCATTTGTATTTGCACAGCCTGGCAACGGGCGTGAAGAAGGCGGGCAACCGGGTGGAAGGCGTCTATATCCACAACAAGCAAGGCTGCCAACTGCTGCGCGCCAAAACGGTGATCGATTGCACGGACACCTGCGATGCGGCCGTGATGGCGGGGGCCGAATACGAGTTTGGCCGGAGGAAGGACGGCAAGCCGCAGGTGTCTTCCTATACCATGGACATTGGCGGCATCGATATGGAAGAGCTGATGGGCTATTTTGAAAGCCATTCGGATCAAATCCGCCAGTTCGAAATGGATGATGAGACGGCCAGGAGCCTGATTTCGGGCATGAAGCACGGCCCCATATTCGGCATGAGCGCTTTTTCGGAACTGGTCAAGCAGGCTGTCGAGGATGGCGTGGAGTTCCCGCGGATCAACCTGGTCGGAGTCGGCTTCCCCGAATCCGGCGAAATGAAATTGGTCACGCCGCGCGTGGAAAATGTGAACCCCAACGATGTCCGCAATCATTCCGAAGCGGAGATGGAAGGGCTGCGTCAATTCGAGGGCGTCATGCAATTCGTCAACCGATACATGCCGGGCGGAAGGAAGGCCAGGCTGATCGGCTGCGGCCATACGATCGGCATTCGCGAAACCCGGCACATCCACGGCGATTACTATTTAACCGGCCGGGATCTGGTTGAGGGGAAGCGGTTTGACGACGTGATCGCGCTGGGCGCGTATCATCTGGACATCCATTCGCCCGACCATAAAGGGGTGGAATCGACCCATCCGCCGGTCTACGAAATTCCCTACCGAAGCTTGCTGCCGAAAAACCTGGATAATGTGCTGGTTGCCGGAAGGTGCATATCGGCGAGCCACGAGGCGTCCTCCTCGACCAGGGTGATCGCCATTTCGGGCGCGCAGGGACAGGCCGCGGGCATGGCCGCCGCCTTGTGCGCGCTGCGCGGGCACGGCACCCGCGATTTGAACGTAGCCGATCTGCAAAACCGATTAATGGAAAACGGCGCCGAACTGGGGCAGGGATTGGGAAGAAATCAATAAATACAACGAGGTGGAGAGGCATGTCAGAACGAAAGTTAAGCCACGGCGAGCTATTGATGTTGAAACGATGGAACACGCCTACGATATATAACGGCTGGGAGGCGATTACGGCGCACGATCGCAGAACGTGCTACAGCCTGGAAGAGACGACGGATTTCATGCCCCGGATGGGGCCGATGGTCGGCTATGCCGTCACCGTCCAGATCGAGCCGAGCAATGAGGAGCATGTTCGCCGTTTACCGAACGCTTTCAGCGAATACAGGCGATATGTCGCCGATATTCCCGGTCCCAAAATCGTCGTTGTGCAGGATTTGGATCACCCGCGATGCATCGGCGCGTTTTGGGGCGAGGTCAACAGCAACATTCATCGCGCCCTTGGCTGCGTGGGCACGATTACCGACGGGGCGATCCGCGACGTGGACGAGATGACCAATGCCGGTTTTAAAGCGATCGCCAGGCGATTGACGATCAGCCACGCCTATGTTCAGCCGGTCAAGTGGAATTGCGAGGTCGA
The DNA here is from genome assembly GCA_964470405.1 of uncultured Caryophanales bacterium. Lineage (GTDB taxonomy): Bacteria > Bacillota > Bacilli > Paenibacillales > CAYYCV01 > CAYYCV01. The sequence goes on along the minus strand of CAYYCV010000063.1, from coordinate 7,234 downwards.
AGTATTCGGCTGCAGCGTGAAGCCCGGCCAGTTGATCCACGCGGATAAGCACGGGTTTCTTGCCGTCCCGGAGGAAGATGAGGAGCGGCTGCTGGAGGCTTCCATCTTCATGGATCGCAACGAGTGCGCCTCGATGATCCCGGCCGCTCGAAGCTCGTCGGGGCGAACCGTCGAACAAATTCTGGAACAGTTCGAATCCGCCAAAAAGTTGTTTGGCCAAGCGGTGGCGGAAAAATTCAGAAGGAAAGGCGAATGGTGAAGGTGGACAGGTTCATGGTATCCGACCCGTGGCATGACCGGCCGCTCATCTTGAAGCCGAACCGGGTATGGCGGACGTATCGCGGCGGTCTGCTGCTCGATTCGTGGCAAGGTGCGGATTCCCCTTCCGACGGCGAATTCCCCGAGGAATGGGCGGCTTCGCTGACCGTGGCCGTCAATCGCGGCAGGGAACGCCCCGGGGAGGGCCTCAGCAGGGCGGCAAGCCCGGACGGGCGGGGAGAAAGAATACTGAAGGAACTGATTTCCGAGTCGCCGCAAGCTTTTCTGGGAAAAAAACACACCGCCCGGTACGGAAGCGATACCGGGCTGTTGGTCAAAGTGCTGGATGCCGCGGAACGGCTCACCATACAGGTGCATCCCGATCGGGCGTTTGCCCGGCGGGAATTCGGCTCCGCATATGGCAAGACGGAAGCCTGGTACGTGCTGGACGGCCGGACGATCGACGGAGAGCCGCCTTATCTTCTGATCGGGTTTAAGCCCGGGGTGACGAAAGCAACATGGGCCGATCTGTTTCGGCGGCAGGACATCGAAGGCATGATCGATTCCCTTCACCGGGTTCCGTTGCAAAAAGGGGACGTTTTTTTAATTGAAGGGGGCGTTCCGCATGCGATTGGAAGCGGGTGTCTGCTTGTTGAAATTCAAGAGCCGACGGACTACACGCTCCGCCCCGAGAGAAGAACGCCCAGAGGCCTCGATTTGCCGGACGCCGCCTGTCACCAGGGAATCGGGTTCGAGAAAATGCTGGAATGCTTCCATTATGACGCGCTCAGTTACGAGGGGATGATGGAACGCTGCCGCATTCAAAGCGAAACGGTGAACGAAACCCGGGAAGGCCGGGAGCGCTGTCTCGTTGGTGCGAAACATACCGATTGTTTTCGCATGCATCATCTTGAAGTGGGAGGGCGCATGCGCCATTCCATGCGGGATGAATTCGCGGTCGCCCTGGTCGTATCGGGAGGCGGCTCCTTGTCATGGAGCAAGGGCGTCCTGCCGGTCAGGCAGGGGGATATGCTGTTCTTGCCCGCGGGATTGGAGCAAGTGGACTATCGCAGCCTGGGCCGGGAGTCGTTGCAGGTTGTGCTGTGCTTTCCTCCGTCGGCCGGGTGAGAGGATCGTTTGATGCCCAACCGCTGTACCGCCTGGTTTGCCGCACTTTTGAGAGGCGAACGGCTTATCACCATATTCCAAAGGAGAAACCGATGACAACCGAACACTATAAAGGAATTTTCCCGGCGCTGCTCACGCCGATGAAGGAGGACGACGCCGTTGATTACGAAGCGTATGCGCCCTATATCGACCATCTTCTGTCGTCCGGCGTGAAGGGGTTTTATGTCGGCGGCAGCACGGCCGAGAGCTTCATATTGACGGAAGAGGAGCGCATGCGGGTGCTTGAAGCGGTCGTCCGCGCAAACAGCCGGCGGGCGACGATCATCGCCCATGTCGGCGCGATCGGCACGGCGGCGTGCGTCCGGCTTGCCCGGCATGCCGAGCAAACGGGGGCGCATGCCGTTTCGGCGGTCGTCCCGTTCTATTACAAAACGTCGGTGACGGAAGTTAGAAATCACTATTTGGCGATCATGAACGCCGTCCGCCTACCTTTGATCATCTACCATTTCCCGGATGCGACGGGGGTGAGTCTCCCCCTTGATTTTTATACCGAAATGGCGCGGCACCCGCAATGCATCGGGGTTAAATTCACATCGATGAACCTGTTTGAAATGCAGCAAATCCGCGCGCATTGCGGGGAAAATTTCCTTCTGTACAACGGGTATGACCAAATTTACGCCGCCGGCGCGATTACCGGCGCGGACGGAGCCATCGGCAGCACGTTCAACATGATGCCGCGTCCGTTCGCGGACATGCATGCCCGGATCGCGCAGCGGGACTGGCACGCGCTTCCCGCGCTGCAGACGCAGGCGAATGAAGTCATTGCGCACATGAAGCGGTATGACACGATTCCGTATGAAAAATATATTTGTTACTTGCAAGGCTGGTTTCGTTCGCCCAAATCGAGAATGCCGCTCAAGCAGTTGAGCGGGGAGGAGCAGGAATCGATCCGTCGTTTTTATGAGCAAAATTCGCTGCTGCAAAGGGAGAAGCGAGGCGGAGAACGCGGGGGAGAGGCGTAGACCGGCCGGCGGGAAGCGGCCGCGATAAGACTGTTTTCATTCGCCCGTGGGTTGATAATGCTTCCACGTTCGGAGGAAAATCAGCAGGCCGATCACCACGCCAAACCATAAGGTGACCAGTCGGATCATCAGCGTCACCGAAACCGCGACGTCCTTGCCCGCATCGAAGTACATCAGCAGCGCCGTCATGCTGCCTTCCGCGATGCCGAGGCCGCCGGGCAGCATCGACAGCGCGCCGGCGACCGTGCTGAGCGAGAAAATCAGCGTGCTTTCGAGCAGGGACAAGCTCTGATCCAGCCCCTTGATCAGCACGAACAGGGCGGCGCATTCCATAAACCAGGCGGCCATGCTGACGAGCGTCGAGACGAGGAGCGTTCTCAGCTTGATCAGTTCGTACATGCCTTCGTACAACTGGTGCAGGTTGTTTCTGAATTTAAACAGCAGCTTGCCGGAGGTCAGCAGGTCGATCAGCTTTCCGCACAATGGCTTGGATTTCAGCGCGACGATTGCGACGAGCAGGAACAGAGAAATACCCAGAATCGGGAAATAATTGAATGAAAGAGTGGACGTGCCGATCCCGATCAGCATCAGCATGGCCGTCAAATCCGTCAATCGATCGGCAAAGACCGCCGCGGCGGATCGGGATTTGTCCACCCCGGAAACCGTTTTGATCAGATGCGTTTTGAGCAGCTCGCCCACCTTGCCGGGCGTAATCGACATCGCCAAGCCGATAAAGAAGATGTACAGGCTGTCTTTCAGGTTCACGGGGATGCGCAGCGCATGAAGGAAATGATGCCATTTGGCAAACCGTATCAAATAGCTCAATAATGTAAAAGCCAGCGCCAGCGCGTAAAATGGAATCGGGATGGACCGAATGATCCCGTTCACGCTCCGCACGTCTCCCCAGAGGAAGAAGACGGCGAACACCAAAATGCCGAAGATCGTTCCGATCATCAGCCTGTGGGCCATGCTGCGATTTCTGCTCGCGAATCGTTTGGAATCCGACTCCATCGTTCAGACGCTCCTTTGCTTGATGAATAGAGCGGCAATAAGAAGGCCGCGCTGCGGCGGCTCGCCGGTCTTCCGTCCGTTACAATTTCAGCCTTCGGAAAATGGCTTCGGGAATGCATTTAATGATCAGCATGATATAGAACCAGAAACCGGGGGTGTACACCACGGCCTTGCGTTTTCGGATCGCCTTGTAAATGAGGCGGGCGATGCGCTCGGGTTTGGCCGCCAGCGGGGATTCCTTCAATTGGCCGTAGGTCATTCGGGTGAGAACGAACCCCGGCTTGATCGTAATGACATCGACGTGCGACCGGTGCAGCCGGTTTCGGACGCCTTGCAGATAGATCGACAGCGCCCCTTTCGTCGATCCGTAAATATAGTTGCTTTGCCTGCCGCGATCTCCCGCCACGGAAGTAATGACGCCGATGAATCCCCGGCGCTGCCGCTCGAAGGCATTGGCGGCCGCCTGAATGAGGGAGACGGCGGAGACGTAATTCGTTTCGATCATCTTTAAGCTTTTGGAGAAATCGGCCTCCGCTTCTTTCTGGTTTTCCATAACGCCGTAAGCCAGCAGGATGCCGTCCAATGTTCCGTACCGCTCCGTGCAGACGCGCAAGAATTCCTCATGGCCGGCATAATCGAGCGCTTCGAAGGGTTGGCTGCATGCACGAACGCCGTATCGGATCGCGATATCCGCAGCCATCCGGTCGATTTCCGGCACGTTTCGCCCCGCCAGGATCAGGTTCATCCCTTTCGAGGCGAAGTGATAAGCGGTCGCTTGAGCGATGCCCGAGGTTGCGCCAACGATCAGTACGTTCATCGTTCACCCTCCATGAGGCCGATTCTTCTGGCCAGTGATGAAGAGAACACCCCGGCCGGATCGACTTCCCGTTTGATTTTGATAAAATCCGCCAACGTCTCCGCGTACATTCTTTGGAAGGCGTCGGGCTGCAACACCGCGTCTTTGGCCAGATAAATCCGTCCGCCGTAGCGGATGACCAATTCGTCCAATTGCCGCATGAAGGCGAAAATGGACGGGCCTTTGATGGGGATGTCCAAAGCCAGCGTGTGCCCCTTCAAAGGGAAGGAGAGCAGCCCTTTGTTTCGCTCGCCGGAGCTTTTGAGCACCGCCAGGAAGGAGGAGAGCTTTGCGCGGCTGATCATTTCCAGCATGGCGGTCAAGCCTTCCCTGCTTCGGGAAGCGGGGAATACCGCTTGATATTGAAGGAAGCCTTTCCGTCCATACAGCCGATTCCAATGCGCGATGGCGTCCAGCGGATAGAAGAACGAATCATAGTCCACCAAGAGCGTGTCCTTATGCTTGAACGAACGGTAATACAGCGAGTTGAACAGAGCGATGGATCGTTGATTCAACGTGAATGACGGGAAATAGAAAGGCACGTTGAGCCGCATCTTCGGCTTGATCCGCAAAGGGGCCGCCTGCGCCCGCGCCCGGGTCAACTCGGACGCGGCGGCGTGGGTTCCGCGCATGAGCACGGAACGCCCGAGCGCCCGGCCGGAGGCCAGGCAGTCGATCCAGGCCACCGAATAGGGATAGCGTTCATCCTCCGCGGCGAACAGGGCCAGCGCTTCCTCCAGGTTGGCGGCCCGCCGGTAGCGAACCTGCATGTAGGCCGTTTCGATCGGCAGCAGTTGAATGCGCGCGGAAAGGATGATCCCGGTCAGCCCCAGGCCGCCGATCGTGGCCCAGAACAGCTCGGCGTGGCGCGTCCTGGAGCATTCCACCGTCTCGCCGGAGGCGAGCATCAACTGGAAATCGAGCACGAATTCCGAAATGCAGCCGTGCTGGTGGTGGTTTTTTCCGTGCACGTCGTTGGCGATCGCTCCGCCGATCGTGACGTACTTCGTCCCCGGCGTCACCGGCGGGAAAAACCCGCGGGGGATGAAATATTCGTTGATTTCCTCGATGGAAACGCCCGCCTCGCATTCCAAAATGCCGCGCTCGGCGTCGAAGGCGAGAAAGCGGCAAAGCCGCAGGTGCGAGATGACCCCGCCGCGCTCGTTCAACGCGGCGTCCCCGTAGCTTCTCCCCAAGCCGCGGGATATGCAGCCCGACGGGTGCGCGGACGAGAGAAGGTGCCGGATATCCGCCAGCCGCTCGGGCTGATATTCCCGGCACACCGCCCGCGGGAAAAGCCCCCACCCCGACATTTCCGCTGTTTTGACGTTGATCATCCGTTCTCACTCCTTTGCGGGGTTAATCCAGAAAACGCAAAATACCGATGATGGAAATGACGTAAATCACGACCGTGTACAGGATATGCCGATCCTCCAGCAGCACCTTTTCCGGCGAGCCGCCCGCCTTTTTCATGTGGATCAGATACAGATACCGAAATATGCCGTAGATGACCAGCGGAATCGTCCACATCAGGTGAATGGTATGCCCGGAGGTAAAAGTGAACAGGGAATAGCTGATGATCGCCGCCGTGGTCACGATGCCGATCAGTTGATCCAGCAGCCCCACCGAGTAGTCGGCCAGCACTTTTCGATGGTTCTCTTTTTCGCTTTCCAGCTCGATGAATTCCTGCCGCCTTTTGCAGATGGCCAGAAAGAGGGACAGGAGCATGACGCACAGCAAAAACCAGGGCGTGAACGGCACGTCGATGATCAGGCCGCCCGCAATCGCCCGCAGCACGAATCCGAGAGCGATCCCCAAAATATCGATGATGACAATGTGTTTGAATATGCGGGAATAGAAGACGTTGAACACGGTATAAAAGAGCAGGATCCCCGAAAACAGGGGGCTGATCGTGTAGGATGCAACCAGGGACAGTCCGAACAGCGCGCCGCCCCAGAGGAAGGCGACGGAAGGCCGCAATCGCCCCGAGGCGATCGGCCGGTTTTTCTTGACGGGGTGGTTTCGGTCCGCCTCCCGGTCCATGTAGTCGTTGATAATGTATACAAACCCGGCAACGAAGCTGAACAGGAAAAACCCGGCGACGGTGCGGGCAATCGCATGGCTGTCCATCACGTCCGCGGAGAAAATCAGGGTGGAGAAGATCAGCAGGTTTTTGCTCCATTGTCTGGGTCGTAATTGTCGGATAAACAGCAAAAATAAGGAATCGTGCGTTCTATGCAATCGTTTCTTCCTCCCGGGCTAAACAAGCTACATCTTATGATAACAGAAGAATGGAATTTTGTATTTAATCGTTTTATCCGTTTTTTCGTTGGAGGAGCGGTGGGAAGAACGGCGAAAGAGCGGTGGAAAGGCGGAGGAAGCGTGGCAGAAGGGCGGAGACAGAGCGGCAGGAGAGCAACGGAGGAGCGAGGGAAGCGTGGTGGAAGAGCGGAGGAGCGGTGGGAGAGCAGCGGAAGGGCGGGGAAAAAGTGGTGGAGTCGGCGCGCGCGCCGATCGGTCCCGACGGCGGTGCGGACGGTTGTCGTTCTCCTTTACAACGGCGGTGGAATGAGATATGATGAGGGTAAGAATTGGAGTTCCGATGTGACTGGCGATCCGTGGACAAACCACAAGGGAGCATCGGAAAATACGGCCGATCGCCTGGGCAAAAGAGCAAGGTTGCGTGAAGTTGACACGCCATGCTCTTTTTTGTTTATACGCAGTGCATGTTTGCCAGATTCCCGAATCGGCATCGGCTGTAAAGTGTGGTGAAAAAACGGCGCAGGGGTGGGGCATGGGTTGGAGAAACGCCAGCGGTCGCCTTTGTTCGCGGATTTCTCTCTAAAAGGCTATCAAATCGGGAAATTGACGGGCAACTGCGATCGGAAACCCATGCCCCATCCTGGAGCCCCCTGTTTTGCACCACACTTATAGGCTGTAATAAAAAAGGGCCAAAAAC
>CAYYCV010000062.1:21849-23402 GCA_964470405.1 uncultured Caryophanales bacterium | reverse complement strand
CTTCGATCGTTTAATCCCGGTGGAGCGATTTTCCGGATTTTGACTGTCTACTTCAGCTCAAATTCCCGGTTTCAATCGTTTGAGAGCCTGTGCGGGCTGTGCCGATGATATGTCCGGCGTTAACGGCTGTTGAATGTGAACGCGCGGCTGTCAACTTTGATAAATAACTGCAAAAATACAGTTTTTGGAGGCTGTTCAGCGGCATTTAAAAGAAATACCTGCAAAAAGTGCAGGTATTTCGGGCTGATCTGGGCCGACAAAGGGATGGGGCGTAAAATACATGTATTTTTGCAGGTATTTTCTCTCATGCATAGGGGATCGGGCAAAATAGATGCACTTTTGCAGGAATTTCAACGCGGCTCGCGGAGCAGTTCATGATAAGGTTAAAGTGTGTCCGGCGGATCGGATAGAACAGGGTTTTTCCGAAGCACCCCCGTCGCCGATGGGGGGCGGGCTGGTCGATCCGGCGGCCGTGTCTTCATGCCGCAGATGCCCCTTTATGCGTAGGCACAAAACGACATTCGGCGGTTTGCACTTGCGCGGCGGGCAACTGCAATTTCGCACTCAACAGTTCGCACTTGCACGATGGGCGACCGCAATTTCGCACTCGACGGTTGCAATTGTGCGATCCGGCCGTTCGCAATTGCGCGACTGACGGGCCGGCAGCGGCCAAAAAGCTTGTGCTCAACCGCGGACGCTTGTTTTTCGCAGACCTTTCAGGGCGCATCTTCCCCTTGAGACATGGAATCAATAAGGGTATACTGAAATAAAGAGGATGTCATATCCTTGACTCCAATTTGAAGGAGGAGAAAGGTCATGATTTCGATCAGCGAAACGGCAAGCGGAAAAATAAAGGAAATGCTGGCTTCGGAAGAATCGCCGAATTTATTTCTGCGGTTGGGTGTGAAATCCGGGGGATGCAGCGGTTTTTCATATGGCATGGGTTTCGACGACGAGCAGAAGGAAAGCGATCAAGCCTTGGAGATCAACGGGCTAAAAGTTGTGGTGGACGAGGAAAGCTTCAAGTATCTCAACGGGTTGGAGATCGACTTCAAGGAATCCGGAATGGGCGGCGGCTTTACGATTCACAACCCGAACGCCGTGGCGACTTGCGGTTGCGGCTCCAGCTTTCGCACCAAGGAAGATGCGGGCGTTCCGAGCGAGTGCTAGGCGTCTACAGGTGAAGGATTAATGGTAGCAGGAAACGCGACAAAAGATGGGTCACGGAAGAACGGCAGCGGAAATCGCGGCAAAAGATGGGTCGCGGAATGACAGCGGCGGAAAATCGTGGCAAAAGATGGGCTATGGGATGAGAGCAGTGGAAATCGCCGCAAAGTATGGCCCGTGGAGAGCATTGCAGCGGGTCATGCGCGGGAACGTGTGCGATCGCTTTTGAAGTCGGCGCGTTGTTCCTAGCGGCGGCCCGGCTTGGCCGGATTTGGCCCCGGTTCGGCTGGAGTTGGCTGTGCTTGGCCGGATTTGGCTGGGTCTGGTCCAGTTGGCTATGCTTGGACGGAGTTGATTGTGATTAATCGAGTTTGGCCGAGTTTGGC
>CAYYCV010000062.1:1391-21839 GCA_964470405.1 uncultured Caryophanales bacterium | reverse complement strand
GTTCCTAGCGGCGGCCCGGCTTGGCCGGATTTGGCCCCGGTTCGGCTGGGTTTGATCGAATTTGGCTGTGCTTGGCCGGATTTGGCTGGGTTTGATCGGGCTTGGCTGGGTTTGGCCCAGTTTGGCTCGATTTAGCCGGAGTTGGCCGAGTTTGGCCCCGGCTTGGCCGGATTCCCGGGATGCGTCTGTCGAATCAGGGTCTTCTGCGGAAGGCCCTTCTTTCCGCATAGCTTGTGCACGATGCGCACACAACGATGGGACGGCCCTGATCGTTAAAGTACCTTCTCGGCTGGTAGGCCTTTTTTCCGCATATCGCGCATCGGTTTCCGCCGAATAATTTCGAGAGCCAGGCAAGCATAGGGCATCGCTCCTTTACCGGTTTGACGAGATATCCACAAGTTTTCCAAGGTTTATTCACAGAATAATGTGGATAACTCGCCCATAATCGTTTCGGGCACCCCTTTGCTCATGCAAGGATGCCCGAAGCGGTCCAACATTTATTAAAATTTCATGTTGCTGCTGTGTCCGGGCGACAATCGGGCATCGGGGTCGAGGTAGACTTTGGCGTTGTTAACCGCCGTCGGCGCTTCGCCGAAGCCCACGGCGATCAAATTCAGTTTCCCGGGGTAGGTGGTTATATCGCCGGCCGCGAAAATGCCGGGAATGCTCGTTTCCATTCTGGAATCGACGACGATGGAGTTGTTGTTGATCTCGAAGCCCCATTCCGCAACCGGCCCAAGCGCGGATACGAAACCGAAATTGACGATCAGGTCGTCGATCTCGAGGTCGAACGCTTCCTTGCTTTTGCAATCCGCGATGGTCGCTTTTTCGATGAAATCCGTTCCGTGCAATTTCGTGATTTCCTTGGGCGTCAACACCTTGACCTTGGAATTCATCAAGGTTTCGACGCTGTGCTCGTGCGCCCTGAACTTATCCCTGCGGTGGATCAGCGTGACCGATTTGGCCACCGGTTCCAACATCAGCGCCCAGTCCACGGCCGAATCCCCGCCGCCGCTGATCAGGACGTTTTTATTTTTGAAGGCATGCAGGTCTTTGACGAAGTAATGCAGGTTCTTTTTTTCGAACCGGCCGGCTTCGGGAAGCTCCAGCCTTCTCGGTTCGAACGCGCCGACGCCCGCCGTCACGATGACCGCCTTCGACCAGTGCGTCCCTTTATCCGTGACGACCTCGAAAGAGCGCTCCTCGTGCTTGATCACCTTCGTGACTTTTTCCTCCAGGCAGACGCTGACGGGAAACAGATTCATCTGCTGTTCCAGATTGTCGATCAATTCCTGCGCTCTGACTTTGGGAAAACCCGCCACATCATATATATATTTCTCCGGGTACAGAGCCGAAAGCTGCCCTCCGATTTGCGGCATGCTTTCAATGATTTTAACCGACGCTTGTCTCAACCCTCCGTAAAATGCGGCAAATATCCCCGCGGGACCGCCGCCGATGATGATGATATCGTTCATATTTTCATCCTTCCTATCCGTTTGTGACACGCAAAAAGACACCTCCGGCCAATATATAAACCAGTCCGTATTTCATTATAGACGTCCGTTCGTACGAAATAAACCCCCTTCTGATTGAAACGGGAAAAAATGATGCCGGGAAATCGATTTATGGAAATAAAACTTGATATTTCGCGTCGGAAATTATATCATTCAATGTGATTGGACAAAAGGAGTGAGGAACCAATTTTTTGCCGGAGATTGTGTTATTTTTCACAAGTTCCATGAAAATCTGGAGAAAGGATAACGTAGACATGAGCAGAATACCAAGAATAGTCATTTTGGGTGCGGGCTATGGCGGGATCGTGACGGCTATTCGTTTGCAAAAAGAACTCCATTACAATGAAGCAGACGTTACGCTTGTAAACAAGCATGATTATCATTATTTCACCACCAACCTGCATATGCCTGCCGCGGGCACGGAAGATCCGGACCACGCCCGGGTCAACATCTTGAAGTTGATCGACGAGTTCAAAATTGACTTTGTCAAGTCGACCGTACAGCAAATCAGACTTCAGGAGCATAAGGTGAGCTTGGAAGATGGCGTGATCACTTACGATTATTTGATTATCGCGCTCGGCGGCGAGCCGGAGACGTTTGGCATCCCCGGGTTGAAGGAAAACGCCATGAGCATTCGCAGCATCAACAGCGTCAATTTGATCAGGGAGCACATCGAATATCAATTCGCGAAATACAAACGCGGACCGGAGCAGGAAAAATCCAAATATTTGACTTTTGTCGTTGGCGGGGCCGGTTTTACCGGGATTGAGTTCGTCGGCGAACTGGCGGAGCGGATGCCGAGCCTGTGCAAGAAGTTTGACGTCGATCCGTCCCTGGTCCAAATCATCAACATCGAGGCGGCGCCGACCGTGCTTCCCGGATTCGAGCCCGGTTTGGTCGAATACGCGATGAAGGCGCTCAGCCAAAAAGGAGTCACCTTCAAGATCGGCACGGCGATCAAGGAATGCACGCCCGATGCGGTCATTCTCGAAGGAGGCGAAGAAATCGCCACGTCGACCATTGTGTGGACGGGGGGCATTCGCGGCAATCGAATGATCGATGAAGCGGGCTTTGAAGCCAAGCGGGGAAGGGTGAAGGTCGATCCTTATCTGCGCGCTCCCGACCGGGAAAACGTATTTATCCTCGGGGATTGCTCGCTTGTATTGGACGCCGCCAATGGCAGACCTTATCCGCCCACCGCGCAAATTGCGATTCAGCAGGCCGAATCCTGCGCCCACAATTTGATTGCGGCGATTCGCGGCGAATCGATGAAGGAATTCACGCCGACGCTGAAAGGAACGGTCGCTTCGCTGGGAAAAAGGGATGCGATCGGGCTGGTCGGTTCGCAGCAGATGACGGGCTTCATGGCATCGGTTATGAAAAAGCTGATCGATCTTCGATATTTGTACACGATCGGCGGCATTCCGCTGATTTTGCGCAAAGGCAGATTGTAGGCCCTCAAGCCGATATCCAACAAGGAGGATGGGAAGATGAGACATTGCAGTGTACAGGTAAGGGGTCTGTTGACAAGAGCCGAATTGGACCGCTACAACGCACTGTTTGATGTGGGGCATTTTCTCGAATCGCAAAACCGACACGATTTGGCCTATATTGTGCAAAAAGAGATTGACATCCTCATCCTGCCGGCGATTGAGCGGTTGAAAGACAAGAGCAGGGCCAGGGATCGGGCGACGGAGGAATATTTGAGGGAAAAGGCGTCGCTTGAGGATGATGACAGAGAAAAAGAGTAACATCCTAAAGGGTGGGTTGGCAAAGAGAAACCGTGCGAAAAGGCACGGTTTTTTACTGCGCAAAAACGCAAGCGGGAGCGCCGGAATGACGCGAGCCCGATTCTTCTTGCGCCGCTTTTTTCGCCACGCGCTAAACGTGCAGCATTTGCGTCAGCTTCTCCGCGCTGAGCAGGTTGCCGACAAAAAACTCTCCGAATTCCCCGTATCGGGCGCTGACTTCGTCGAAGCGCATTTCGTAGACCAGCTTTTTAAACTGCAAGGGGTCGTCGGCGAACAGCGTCACGCCCCATTCCCAGTCGTCAAAGCCGACCGATCCGGTGATGATCTGCCTGATCTTGCCGGCGTACTGCCGCCCGATCATGCTGTGGCTCTTCATCAGGTTGCGGCGCGCCTCCATGTCCATCATATACCAGTTGTCGTTGCCTTCGCGCTTTTTGTTCATCGGATAAAAGCAAATATGCCCCGTTTTCGGCAAAATCGGTTTCAGCCTGGCGGCGATCTGCGGATTTTGCATCGGATCGTCTCCGGGCTTGATGACGTAGTTGCTCAGTTCGACCACGGACACGTAAGAATGGGCCGGAAAAGTCGACTGGGCGAAATGCGATTTATTGAAGGCGGTTTCCAGTTCGTTCAGTTCCTCCAGGGTTTCCCTGAGGTGCATCATGACGAAATCCGCCTTTTGCCCGACGATGCTGTAAACGGCCGTGCTTCCTTGCTGATTCGCCTCCGTTTCCGCCCATTCGCGGAACATGACGGCGATTTCGTCCTTGGTTTTGCTTTGCTCGTCGGAATTGAGCTGCTTCCATGTTCCCCAGTCGATGGACCTGAAATCGTGAAGAGCATACCAACCTTCCAAAGTTTGAGCCGCTTCGATCATTTGACATTCACTCCTTCTGGTGTCGCTGAGTCCTATTTTATCGGAATCGGGAGGAAAGGGCAAACCCGTGCGGGCGCGGAAATGTTGCAATTCGGTGGCGTTTGTGCGGCGATTTTGTGCGGGCCGGCCGCGGCGATGCGGGACAAAATTGACTTTGCTTTTCGATTTCAAGTACACTACAATTGGCTGCAAGCGGACGCCTGAAACGGCCATGATTCGCCTGAAACGGTCATGATTCGACGGCTGCGCGCGCCTCGATAACGGATGGGACAAGGGGATGACGAGATTGCTGCAACTCGCGATTGCGACGACGCTGATTTTTGTGCTGATTTTTGGCTTGGCCTTTATTTTGAATATGCTGTTAAAAACGACCTGGCTGCCGATTTACGCCTATATCCTTCTGGTGATCGTGCTCATCTATCTGGATTGGGATCAGGGGCGGCTGCTGGACAGCCTCAAGGAATACACGTATGTCGATTACATTCCGGCCATCGGCGGCTTGATCGGGTCCTTGCTCGGCGGAAAGGCGATTCAAACCTTGAGGGCCAAAGGGTACAAAATGTTTTGAAAAATAGTTTATTGCGAATTCGGGAACGCTAAAAGGCATGGTGAAAAAAGCGGCGGACCGCTGCGGTCGAAAACCCGGATTTAAGCCGGGAGCCTGGCCGGGAGCCCTCTTATTTTTTACCGCACTTCTAACGATCGAACCGGACCATCGTGGATCGTGGACGGAAGGGGCGAATTCGCGCATGCCAAAAGCCGATATCAACGGCAACCGGATGCACTTTTATTCCGAAGGGAAAGGCATCCCGATCCTGTTTATTCATCCTCCTTTGCTGAACAGCGCTGTTTTTGCGTACCAGGCGGCCCAATTGTCCGGGTCGTTCAGGGTGATTTCGTTCGACCTGCGCGGGCACGGGTACAGCCGGCGGTCGGAGCGGCCCGTCACCTATCCGCTGATCGTGGAGGATATGAAGCAATTGCTCGATCATTTGCGGATTGAGCGGGCTTACCTGTGCGGCTACTCCACCGGCGGATCGATCGCGTTGGAATTCATGCTGACGCACGCCGACCGATGCCTGGGGGCCATTCTGGTCAGCGCCATGTCCGAGGTGAGCGATTGGGGTTTAAAATGGCGAATCCGCCTGGCGAAGGCCGCCTGCGCCAAATATACCCGCAAATGGCTGGCCATGCTGATCGCCGGCGGCAATGCCGACAGTTGGGCCACATTCACGGATCTGTACCGCCATGCGCTGTCGGGCAGCGCCGACCATTGGCGGCAGTACTTCCAATGCAGCCTGACGTATCGCTGCACGGAGCGGCTGCCTCGAATCGACCTGCCCGTCCTGTTGATCCACGGCGCCAACGACCGCCGGTTTGCCCGGTACGCCGCCAAGCTGAGGCAGCGGCTGCCCCAAAGCAGGCTGGTTGATTTGAAAAACCAGCCGCATCAAATTCCCACCAAAGCTTCCGACATGATGAACGAAGCGGTCCGGCTATGGATTGCCGGGCAGCCCATCCCGCCGCGCGATGAGGCGCCGGATTTCGGCGATGGGCTCCATTGGCCGCCACCTGCGGAAGAGAGCGTTCAGCCGGAGCTGCGCGGATGAAATTTTTGTCGAATTCGTCCATGTCGGCTCCGGTTTTATGATAGAATGGTAGAGAGGATTTCAGGGACGGTGTGAGGATCCATTATGAAAATCAGCAATCCGCTTCATTTTACGGAAAACGACCCATTTCAGGTATACCGCGATTTTTCTTTAAGCAGTGTAGACCATAAGATGCTGAATACGATTTATCAACCGATGATCGGGTCCGGGGCCGTCAGCCTGTTTCATTTGCTGTTTCAGCAAGTTCCGACGGATCAAATCGGCTATTCCCGGTTGGAGCAGCAGCGAAAGCTGTTTCTGACGCTCGATCTGGAGCCGAACGATCGGGGCAGGAGACAATTGATCGACTCCGCCTCCAGACTGGAGGCGGTCGGATTGATGCAGACCTTCCGCAAGTATTCGGACGGGCGGGAAGAATACATTTACGAATACCAGTTGAATCATCCTCTGACCCCCGCGGAGTTTTTCAAGAACCAGCATCTCACCATGCTGTTGCGCGACAAGGTCGGCAAATACGAAGTGCTGTCGCTGCAGGGCCAATTTTATGCCAATGTGCCGGTGGAACATCCGGATACGGCGCATGACAGGGAGAATTTGTCGGTCCCGTTCTATGAATTGTTCAGGCTGAACGCCCGCGTGGTCGATTATGAGCTGGAGCAGGCGCTGCTGGAAGCCGCCCCGGCCCGCGAAGCGGCCGCCGCGTCGCCTTATGCGGCGGACAGCGAAGATTACCGCTACGCGGATAGCAGTGTGCGATTTCCCAAGGATTCGGCCAATCGCCGGCATGTGGAGCGGTTGAAGTTTCGCAGCGAACAGTTGGCGGCCGTCAATTATGTGGCGGGAAAGCACTTTCTGACGCTGCAGGAAACGTGCCGGATGCTGGACGAAGACGGCATTTTCACGGAGGACGGAGAGCTGAAAATCGATGCGCTTCAACGCGTCGCCTATTTGAATTACAGGCAGGATAAGAAGCGGGACGACGAACGGGAGCGGTATTTGCTCAAGTCCCTGGCCGTTCGCCGGGAGGAGTCGGCCGCCGAATCCGGCTATGAGGAAAAAGCGGTGGACGCATCGTCCTATTTGAATATACCGGAGGGGTTCCAGAGTCAGTGCGATATTCACCAGTACAACATGCTGCTTCGCAACGAGCCGTATACCGGCGTTTTGAAGCGGTTTTTTCCGGGCTCGGTTCCCGACCGGATTTTGGACGTATTTGCGAAAATCGATATGAATTATAAATTGAAGGAAGAGGTCATCAACGTTCTGATTCACCATCTCAAGACGAACAATTTGTCCTGGACCAAAGCATACATCGAATCGATTGCCTCGGACATGCTGGGCAAGCGGATCGACAGCTTCGAACAGGCGGTGGAATACATACGGGGCGGGAAGGATAAGCAGCAGGCGCCGCGCGCCCCGCGTTCGTCGTTCCGCGCCGGCGGCAAGCGCAAGCCGAAGATCTCCATGATTTCCGAGGGGCTTGCCCCCTCCCCGCTGACCGAGGAAGAAAGGGAAGAAATGAAAAAACTGGCCGTCAAATTGGGCGGCAACGATCATCATTAAAGGTGGCATCGCGAAAGGGGAGTTTGATGGGTGGAATCCCTCTCGGATATATTGAAAAACTTTCAAGCCGCTCCAATCCAGGCGAAAGATCTGGAAAACCGAAAAAGGGCGATTCTTCAGGACCCCTTGATTCGCAGCTTAAGGGAACGGCATCCCGATTTGGATGAACGGACGTTGGCGTTGAACATAAACAAGCTTTATCAGTATGTGGCGGAGTATAAAAATTGCAGCAACTGCCCGGGACTGGACCAGTGCCCCAACGATTTCGGCGGGCATTACACGAAATTGACGGTGGAGCATGCGGCCGAAAGCGTGCAGCTTTACGATCACAAGGTATCGTGCAAGAAGTGGCTGGCCCGTCAAACCCGCGATGCGGCGAGCCGGCGCGTTCGCAGCTTTTATGTGGACGAGCAGGCGCTCAGGCAAGGCTATGACGTGAACGAAATGATGAGCTCCGATCCGGGGAGAACGAAGTCCGTCATGAAGGTCATGCAGTATATCGTGCATACCCGGGAAAGCGGGCTTCAACCTCGCGGGCTTTATTTGGCGGGCAATTTCGGTACGGGCAAAACGTTTCTGATGGGCTACATGCTTCATGAGCTGGCGAAGATCGGACTGTCCGGCGTGATCGTATACATGCCCGATTTTGTCGAGGACTTGAAGGCGATGTTTCAGGAACCGCTGCGGTTGAAGGATACGATCGATCTGATGAAGCAATGCGATCTGTTGATTTTCGACGATATCGGCGCGGAGAATACGAATCCCTGGGTGAGGGACCATGTGTTGGGCTCCATCCTGAATTACCGGATGAACCGCAAGCCGACCTTTTACACGTCCAATTACGATTTGCAAGCGCTGGAACAGCATTTCAGCTTTACGAACAAGGATGGCGACGAGGAGCATAAAGGCCGCAGGATCATGGAGCGGATTCGCCCGTTCGTCGATGTGATCGTCGTGAGCGGAGCCAATCGGAGGGACAAAAAAACCGCCCCTTCGGACGGTTTGTGATGCGGCAGGCTATGGTTATTTCGACAAAACCTGAATCACGGTCGCGATGATGGCCACAACCAGCATAAAAATGAACATGCCGGCGAACCCAATCGCCGTGTCCATGAAATCGTTGCGCGGTTCTTCGTTAATATGAAGCTCGGGGTGGTTCGCTTCTTTCATCGGATGGTTCCTCCCAGCATTGTACTTGATCAACGGTCGTCTGCTCTTCTGTTAGTATATCCAATTTTGCTTTCCCTTGTAAAGGTGAAAAAATGGGCAAATCCGAAATGTTTATGAATAGTTTTTGAACAGTTATGAAAATAAGCGGATGTGTGGTATAATTTTTCATATTGGTGCCGGATGGCGATCATGTTGATTGTGCTGCAAAATAAGGCATCTGTGTCAAATCAAAAGGAGGATTTCACATGTCGATAGTCAATGTTTCCGATCAGTCCTTTAAAAATGAAGTGGAAAGTCAAGGAACTGTATTGGTGGATTTTTGGGCGCCGTGGTGCGGACCGTGTAAAATGATCGCTCCCGTATTGGAAGAGCTGGACAGCGAAATCGGCGACGGCCTGAAAATTGCCAAGCTGAACGTGGACGATAACCCCGAGTCGGCATCCCGTTTTGGAGTCATGAGCATCCCGACGTTGATCATATTCAAAGATGGCGAGCCTGTGGATAAAGTGATCGGATTCCAATCCAAAGAGGCTTTGAAAAAAGCGGTAAACCGCCACATCAACTAAATTTGCAACGAAGGTCGGAACCTTGCGAAAAGGGGCTGCCCCAAAAGTCATCGTTCGATGGCGAAAGGGCGCCCCTTCTCTAAAATCGCAAAACAAAATCGAAGCAAACGTTTGTGGCGCTTTGTATGAAAATACGGCCGGTCGTGTACCGAATTTTCACTCTGCGCAGTGGCAGGAACCCGCTATGAGAGATGTGTACGAAATGTCGTATAACGCGGAACGCTTCTCCGTCCCATCGAACCGGTTTGTATGATTCTTCATACAAACTCTGCGGTTGCAACGTCGATCCGCCGCATGGTGTATGAAAAATCGCACAACATGACTTCCAGCCGGGTCATAATCAGGGCTCCTTGTATGTTTTATCATATAAAAGGAAACTTTCGCGGCGTATCCTGCAAATGTGATGCCTCAACGCGCGCCCCGTTGTCTGATGACGGCAGCCCGGGACATTGTCTGATGACGGCAGCCGGGACATCGTCTGACGACGATAGCGGCCTCCAGCCTCCCCACACCGCCATTTTTCAACTATGCACGTTTGTGCGCGATTTTTTCTGAATCGAGCTGTCACAAAGTGAGCTAAAGCTTACTTTTGGGACAGCCCCTTTTCATGGGAATGAAGCGCCGGATTCGAGGGCGGAGGGCGACGTGCATCGACGTGCATGGATCGGGCGCCTGTCGAGCCGAGCGCCTGAGTCAGCGCATGTCGAGTGCCTGTCGAGCGTCCAAGTCGAGCGCGTCGAGCGCAGGTCGAGCGTCCAAGTCGAGCGTCTGAGTCGGGTTGGCGTGCATTTGCCGAGAGGCCGGCCGGGCTGTTTTTGCAAGCTGTTTTTGCAATCGGAAATCCGCGGCAAGTCAGGAGGGGGAGCTATGTCCGAGGCTTTGGACAAGGACCAAACGCTGAAAAAAATCAAACAGAAACTGGCTTTGCTCCCCGAGCATCCCGGCTGTTATTTGATGAAAAACGGCCAGGGGGACATCATTTATGTGGGCAAGGCGAAGGTGCTGAAAAACCGGGTCAGGTCCTATTTTTCCGGAAGCCATGACGCCAAGACGCAACACATGGTCGGCGAAATTGAGGATTTCGAGTACATCGTGACAGGCAGCAACGTCGAAGCGCTGATCCTGGAATGCAACCTGATCAAGAAGCACCATCCGCGCTATAACATCCTGCTGAAGGACGACAAGACGTTTCCCTATATCAAGATCACAAACGAGGCGCACCCCCGGCTGGAGGTGACGCGGCGGGTCGTGAAGGATAAAGCCAAGTATTTCGGGCCGTATCCGAACGCCTATTCGGCGCAGCAAACGAAGAAGCTGCTGGACCGGATGTACCCGCTGCGCAAGTGCAAGAACATGCCGGACCGGGTCTGCCTGTATTATCATATGGGCCAGTGTTTGGCGCCATGCGAATTCGAGGTTGGGGAAGAAACGAACCGGCGCATGGTTCAGGAAATCAGCCGTTTTCTGAGCGGCGGCCATGAGCAGATCCAGAAGGAATTGAAGCAAAAAATGCTGGAAGCTTCCGATTTGATGCAGTTCGAACGGGCCAAGGAGCTGCGGGATCAAATCCACCACATCGACGTGATCATGCAGAAGCAGACGGCGAATTTAAACGATGCGGCGGATCGCGACGTGTTCGGGTTTTATGCGGACAAAGGCTGGATTTGCGTGCAAATTTTGTACATGCGGAACGGAAAGCTGCTGGAGCGCCATGCGTCGATGTTCCCCTATTACGGGAATGTCTACGACAATTTTTTATCCTTCATGGCTCAGTACTATAGCGACAATCCGGCGCTGCCCAAGGAGATTTTGCTTCCGCAGGGCGAAGCGGACGACGCCAAAGCGCATGACGCCAAAGCGCACGACGACAAAGCGCATGACGGCGAAGCGCATGATGGCCAAGCGCACGACGACAAAGCGGCTCAGGAACATGGAAAAGCCGCGGGGGAAGCCGGGGAGATCGATGCGCTGGATGCGCTGCAATCCTGGCTTAAGGTCAAAGTGCATATCCCGCAGCGGGGTTTGAAAAAACAACTGTTGGACATGGCGAACGATAACGCCAAAATTGCGCTGGAAGAGAAATTCAAATTGTTGGAAAGAGATGAAGAGCGGACGGTCAAAGCGGTGGAAAATCTCGGCCGCTGGTTGGGGATCGGGCCAGCGCGGCGCATCGAAGCTTTCGACAACTCCAATATTCAGGGGACGGACGCCGTGTCGGCCATGGTGGTATTCGTCAACGGCCGCGCGGAGCGGAAGGATTATCGCAAATTCAAAATTCGCACGGTGCAGGGCGCAGACGATTACGGGACGATGCGCGAGGTCATCCGCAGGCGGTATGAAAGGGTGCTGAAAGAGCGGTTGGCGCTTCCCGATCTGATCGTGATCGACGGGGGACGCGGTCAGATGGCCGCGGCGCTCGACGTGCTGGAAAACGAGCTGGGCTTGTCCGTGCCGGTTTGCGGATTGGCCAAGGATGCCAAGCATCGCACGTCCCAATTGCTGGCGGGCGACCCGCCGCAGCCGGTGCCGATGCCGCGGGACAGCCAGGAATTTTATCTGCTGCAGCGGATTCAGGACGAGGTTCACCGCTTTGCCGTGACGTTTCATCGCGAAACCCGAAACAAATCGATGGTGGCCTCGCAGCTTGACGCGATTCCCGGCATCGGCGAGAAGCGGAGGAAACGCCTGCTCAAGCATTTTGGCTCGCTGAAAAAAATCAAAGAGGCGAGCCCGGAGGATTTTCGCCCGCTCGGCATCGGCGACAAATTGGCCGGGCAGATTATTTCAGCGTTGCAAGCCCGCGCGGCCGACGCAGATAGCGCGCGTGAAGACGCCGAATGATCCAGGCGATCAGCGCCGGGGAGAGCATGTAGGCCAGTCCCGCCGCCGCGGCTCCGGCCCCGCCCGTTCCCATGATGGAGAAGGCCATCAGAATGGAGTCCATCGCGGCGTGGGCGAACAGGACGGTGAAAAATCCGTACTTCAAAAAAGCAAAGCTGAAAATCAGGCCGAGCACGGTCACTTCGACCAAGCGGGTATAGACCGGGTAAATGGGGTACGAGGTATGCCCCAAAGCCCAAATCAAACTGGGAACCAATGCCGCGATAAACGTATTCCGCAGCAGCCGTTTAAACAGGGCGATGCCGAAGAGACGGTAAATCGCCTCCTCGGAAATGGCCGCGGCCCACGCCATCAGAGGGAACAGCAAAGGCCAGAACAGGTTTAACGGCGAATCGAGCGGATCGCTGATCGACCATACGTCCCAGTAAGTCTCGGCCGCGTAAAACAGCAGCGATTGCACGCCGAGCACGAACAGGCAAACGAGGTAGCCGCGGCTCATCGATTGCGTCACGTCTTTGCCGAAGGAAGGCTCGCGCCAGCGGCTGAGCATCCGGATGCCGCGGCCGCGCCACATCGCCTCGCCGGAAATCAGCTACAGATAAACGACGGCCGCCATCAGCAGCGTCACGATATTGACGAAGACGACGGTGAACACTGCGCTGGCGGTGTCGCTTCCGGGCAGCGATTTAAGCCCTGGGAACATGTTTACATTATGAAAGCAATAAATCGCGGCAAACGAGATCACAAGCAGCAGGCCATGGTGAAATGCGATGCTTTTGCGCCGCCGGATGGCCGTTACCGCTGCGGCTATGGCCAGGAGGAGCATCAGCAGGATATTCAGCTTGCCCATTGCCGAAGCCAGCAGTTGCTGGTGGTCGATCCAGCTTGTGTACGTCTCGGGCAGCGCGTATTGCGGCTGAAATCCGATCGCTTTCCCGTCTTGAACCCATACGCGCACCTGGAATACCGCTTCTCCCGGCCCGGCTTCCCTGCGCTGGAAAATCCAGTCGAACGGCTTTTCCGAACTGCGGGTCGCCTCAAACCGGCGGATATCGTACCCCATCGTGCGCATCCACGATTTCGCAACTTCCTCCGAATCGTCCGAAGCCTTGACCGCCACGGCGTCGGGCTGCGTCCAGGCCGTCACGTTTCCGCTGCTCATATCGACGTTGACGAGATAGCGGCGCTTCCCGGTTTGCCCGAGCAACTCCACCTGGTAGTAATCCGTTGGCGTTTGCAGGCCGTTTTGCTTCGGGTCGTCGTCGGCCGGCCGTTCTCTCTGCAAATATCCGCTCAATTCGCTGTCCGATTGATAATTGACGAACGCTTTGAACCGATCTGCGGCGAAGCGGCGGGTGATGAACGCTGTGGCTTTTTCCGCCGCCTGATGTTTGGAGATCGCCGGGGAAGGCTCGACCGCCTGTTCCGTCTGCGCCTCATCGGCGGCCGGCCCCCAGTTCAATATCAAAAACAGGAACGCGCCCAGCAGGGCCAAAATGAGCAAAACCGCGTTGGATTGTGTTTGTTGCATGCACCATACTCCTCATTTTTCCAAATTCACCCGTTCATCATATAATAGGCTGAAAACGAGCGGGAGTAAAGAAGCATACGAAATCCGGGGAAATATCGAGGAAACGGAAGGAAAAATGGCGGAATGGGCGTGTTTCCAAGAAAGGGCGCCTGTCATTCATTTTTAGCTTGAAATAATGGCTTTGTGCTGCAAGCGCAGGAGCATTATAATCAATTCAATTGCATAAAGCCGAATTTCTTCATGAAAACGGGGGAACCATGTTATCGTTGGGGTGAATTTTGCCGCTCAGGCAAATAGGGTACCTGCAGCCCGAATCCGTCAGCTAACCCCGCAGGCTTCCCGCCGGGACACCATTTTTCAGGCATTGGGTATCCAGTGTCTTTTTATTTTTCTGTAAAAGGCCGATTCAAACGGGCGGCGGCTTTCCGCGTTAAATGCGGCGTTCGCGGACGTTCATGGTTGGTTTGCGGGCGTTCATGTTTGGTTCGCGGACGTTCATGGTTGGTCGCGGGCGTGCCGCGGGCCTTTTTAAAGCAGCAAGGAGTTGGAACAGGTTGTCCGAGAAGAAGTCGATTTTCCAGTTCAGCCCGCCGCAGATTTTAGTTCTCGGCTTCGTCCTGATCATTTTGCTCGGGGCGGCGGTGCTGTCTACCCCTTTTGCCGCGGCGGACGGACAGGCTTCCGCCTTCGTCGACGCATTGTTTACCGCCACTTCGGCGGTTTGCGTGACGGGGTTGACCGTGGTGAGCACGGGGAACCATTACAGCCTGTTTGGGCAATTAACCATCATGGCCTTGGTCCAGATCGGCGGCCTTGGCTTTATGACGATGGCCACCCTGTTTGCCTTGATGCTGCGGAAGAAGATTTCTTTCCGCGAGCGCTTGATTTTGCAACAGGCGATGAACCAGACCACGATGGAGGGCATCGTTCGGCTCATTCGCAAAGTGGTGATTTATTCCGTGGTGATCGAGGCGGTCGGGGCCGCTCTTTACACGCTCCGTTGGTCGCTCGACATGAGCTTCGGCAAGGCGCTCTATTTCGGTCTGTTTCATGCGGTTTCCTTGTTTAACAACGCGGGCTTCGACCTGTTCGGGGACAGCCTGATGCGCTATGTGAACGACCCGCTGACCAATCTGGTGACCATCACTCTGATTATTTTGGGCGGATTGGGCTTCGTCGTTATTTCCGATTTGCTGGAATACGGTAAAAACCGCCGTTACCGCTTGTCGCTGCACAGCAAAGTGGTGCTGACGACCACCGGCGGCCTGATCGTTTTTGCCGCGGTCGTGATTTTCATTTTCGAATTTACGAATTCGCATACGCTGGGCCCGCTGCATGCGCTGGGCAAAGTGTTTTCGTCGCTGTTTCAGGCGGTGACTCCGCGGTCGGCGGGAGTCACGACAATCCCGGTTTCCGACATGCGCCAGGCGACGCAATTTTTCTTTATTTTGCTGATGTTTATCGGCGCCAGCCCCGGCTCCACCGGCGGCGGGATCAAGACGACGACGTTCGCCACGCTGCTCGGCGCGATGTTTGCGATGGCGCGGGGAAAAGACGACATCGTGCTGTTTCACTACAGGCTGGGCAGGGAGCGCATTTTCAAGGCGGTCACGATCACCTTGCTTTCCCTGTTTATGATCACGACGATGGCGATGGTGCTGTCGGCCACGGAAGACCAGCAATTTTTAAAATTGCTGTTCGAAGCGACGTCCGCTTTCACGACCACGGGTCTGTCGATGGGGCTGACGCCGCAGCTCTCGACCTTCGGCAAGATCGTCATTACGCTGACGATGTTTATCGGCCGGCTGGGCCCCCTGACATTGGCATTCGCCATGGGCAGGAAAAAAGACAAAGAGCTGTACCGCCATCCGGAAGGCAGCATCCTCATCGGCTGACGGACAGGGAGCGGAAGCAGGATCAGGATCAGGCGGTTTAAACGCGTGGAAGACGCCTATGTTTCAAGCCTATGTTTCAAGCCTATGGTTTCACCGCCATTTGAAGCCTGCGCCCCCTTTTGCCGGACTGCCAAAGGCGGGGGAACGGACAGATGTCCGGAATTTGTGAATACCTGCAAAAGTGCATCTTTTTATAGGCTTCAGCAGGTGTTTTGCGAAAATACCTGCTTTTATACAGGTATTTCGAAGCGGTTCGCTTCATTCTGGCGCGATCGCCCAAAAACACCTGCACTTTTGCAGGTATTTGGCCTCTTGGACATTCGGTGATCGCAATAGATGCACTTTTGCAGTAATTTCAGCCCGAGGTCAGTCCGAAAGTCAGTCCGAAGTCAGTTCGAAGTCAGTTCGAGGTCAGTTCGAAGTCAGTTCGAGGTCAGTTCGAAGTCAGTTCAAGGTCAGTTCGAGGTCAGTTCGAGGTCAGTTCAAGGTCAGTCCGAAGGGGTCGGCCTGTCCTCAAATCTCGAAGAAATGCCTGATACCGTTCAACGGCCCGATGCCCAGGCGCGGGAGCATCCGGTTTTCGCCGCAGCGCTAGATCTCCGTGCGGATCATGCTTCCGTCCGAGAAGTATTCGGCCGCCTGTTGAATCACGCGCCGGGTCGTTGCGTTGACGAGCGGCCAGTCGACGAAGACGAGCGAGGTGGTGCGCTTGGTCCGCAGCAATTCGGCCACGCTGCGCACGACCAGATCATTGTCGCGCACCAGGTTGTCCCGCAGGTACGATTTCGGCAGCAGCGTGGCGACATGGCAGGTGGAAACGAGACGGATAATCGCTTCGAACGAATCGATTTCCATATTGATTTTGGGAATGACGGCATAGCGTTGAAACAATTCGTCCATCAGAATCCGGTACCATGTGCCTTTGGAGAACAGGATCATCGGCAGCCCCATCAGGTCCGAGATCTCCAGGCCGGTCGCGTCCGCCAGCGGATGGCGCTTCGGCAGAACGAGGCAAAGATGATCGTCGAACAAAGGGACGCAAACCAGCGAGCGGTCTTCGATTCGCGAGGCGATCAACCCGATATCGACTTTTCTTTCCTTGACCAGCGAAACGATTTCGTGGGTTTTCCCGGTGACGGCCTGAATGTCCATTTGGGGGTCCTGGCCGGTAAACAGCATGATCAGATCCGGCAGCGTCGATTGCAGCGTGGTTAAACTGGCCCCGATGGTGACGCTGCTTTTTCCCGCATTTTTGTACTTGGCCAGGTCGCCTTGAAAACGCTGCAGCAGATTTCGGATCTCGATGGCGTAATCGTAGCTGATCTGCCCCACCGGCGTCAGCTCCAAACGCTTGCCGCGCCGCTCGAACAGGCGCACGTTCAGCCTGTCTTCCAGGCTTTTGATTTTTCGCGACAAGCCCGGCTGCGACAGGTTCAGGATGCGGGAAGCCCGGTTCAGGCTGGCCTGTTCGACAACGGTCGCGAAGATTTGCAGATCTTCCAGCAAGGCGATGCCCTTCTTTCCTTATGCGTATTTGTTATAACGTTATATAAATATTCTGCACTTCCATTATAAGCGAGAAAGGTGTAACATGATAGGTGAAAACATGTTCGCATTTCAGCGTAATCCGTATAAAAGACTGTGCCGAAATGGAATCATAATTCATTAAAGAAAGCGTTTATATCGACCCCGAAGGAGGCCCTTTGAAGCTATGTCCGGAAATTCGTTTTATTCTAGGAAATTGCATTCCTTGCTTGGCATCATCCCGATCGGTTTTTTCCTGATCGAGCACTTTTTGACAAATTACGAGGCCCGAAAAGGAAATGAAGCTTTTGTCGATCAGGTGAACTGGATTCACAATCTGCCGTTTTTGATTTTGCTCGAGCTGTTTTTTATCTGGCTTCCGCTTTTGTATCATGGGGTATTCGGCCTGTACATCGCCTATCAGACGAAAAACAACGTGGGGCATTACGGTTATTTCCGCAATATCATGTTTACCTTGCAGCGGATCACCGGCGTGCTCACTTTTATTTTCATCGTTTGGCACATCTTCGAAACCCGTGTTCAGGTGGCCTTGGGCAATGTGGAAGTGGACGAACTGGGGCAGCGGATGGTCGATATTTTGACGAATCCCGCCACGGCTACGCTGTACATTATCGGCATCGTGGTTGCGGTTTTTCATTTCAGCAACGGGCTTTGGTCGTTCCTCGTCAGTTGGGGCATCACCACGGGACCCCGATCGCAGCGCGTATCCACATACGTCTGTATGGGGCTTTTCGTTCTGATGTCCATCGTGGGGATTATCGCCGTTGCTTCATTTATGGATCCGGATTTTGTAGCGAAGGGAGCTGCCAGCGTTGGCTAATTCAAGGGTAATTGTGGTCGGCGGAGGGTTGGCCGGCTTGATGGCTTCGATTAAAGTGGCGGAAGCCGAAGTGCATGTGGATCTTTTCTCGTTCGTTCCGGTCAAGCGCTCGCATTCGGTTTGCGCGCAGGGCGGGATCAACGGAGCGGTCAATACGAAGGGCGAAGGCGATTCGCCGTGGATTCATTTCGACGATACGATCTACGGCGGCGATTTTCTGGCCAATCAGCCGCCGGTCAAAGCGATGTGCGAGGCCGCGCCGGGCATTATCCATCTGATGGACCGGATGGGCGTCATGTTTAACCGCACGCCGGAAGGCCTGCTCGATTTTCGCCGCTTCGGCGGGACGAAGCATCACCGCACGGCGTTCGCCGGCGCCACGACGGGACAGCAACTGCTGTATGCGCTCGATGAACAGGTGCGGCGCCACGAAGCGGCCGGATGGGTGACGAAATACGAGCATTGGGAGTTTGTATCGGCGGTGATCGACGAGGACGGCGTTTGCCGCGGGATCGTGGCCCAAAATCTGCGCAGCATGGAGATTCAGTCGTTTGCCGCGGATGCGGTCATTCTTTGCACGGGCGGCCCGGGCATCGTGTTCGGAAAATCGACCAACTCGATGATCAATACGGGTACGGCGGCCAGCGCCGTGTACCAGCAAGGCGTCTACTACGCCAACGGGGAATTCATCCAAATTCATCCGACCGCCATTCCCGGAGACGACAAGCTGAGGCTGATGTCCGAATCGGCGCGCGGCGAAGGCGGACGGGTTTGGACGTACAAGGACGGCAAACCGTGGTACTTCCTGGAGGAGAAATATCCGGCTTACGGCAACTTGGTGCCGCGGGATATCGCCACCCGGGAAATTTTCGACGTTTGCGTGAACCAGAAGCTGGGCGTGGATGGGGAAAACAAGGTTTTCCTCGATCTGTCGCATAAAGATCCGAAGGAATTGGCCGTCAAGCTTGGCGGGATCATCGAGATTTACGAGAAGTTTACCGGCGACGATCCGCGCAAATTTCCGATGAAGATTTTCCCCGCGGTGCATTATTCGATGGGCGGCTTGTGGGTGGACTTCAACCAGATGACCAACATTCCCGGCCTGTTTGCCGCAGGGGAATGCGAATATCAGTACCATGGAGCCAACCGTCTCGGAGCAAACTCGCTGTTGTCCTCGATTTTTGGCGGCATGGTCACCGGCCCGAAAACGGTCGAATATATCAAAGGCCTGCGCAAGTCGACGGAGGATGTCGCTTCCGGCATATTCGACAGGGAATTGAAGAAACAGACGGACAAATATGAATCTCTGCTGAAAATGGAAGGTACGGAAAACGCCTACGTCCTCCACAAGGAATTGGGCGAGTGGATGACCAACAATGTCACGGTGGTTCGCTTCAATGACAAGCTGAAGGAAACGGACAATAAAATTTTGGAACTGATGGAAAGGTACCGCAAGATCAATATGAACGATACGGCCCGCTGGAGCAACCAGGGCGTCGCTTTTACGCGCCAACTGTGGAATATGCTTGAACTGGCCCGGGTGATGACGATCGGCGCTCTGATGAGGGATGAGAGCCGCGGCGCCCACTATAAGCCGGAATTCCCGAAACGGAACGACGAGAAATTCCTGAAAACGACCAAGGCGAAATATACGCCGGACGGTCCCGCGATCGAGTACGAAGATGTGGATATTTCTTTAATCCCGCCCAGGGAACGGAACTACGCCACCGATCACACAACGGAGGAAAAGAAAGGAGAATAACCGATGGCTGATACGGCTGCTGCAACAACGGACCGCAAAACGGTCAAATTGATTGTGACCCGTCAGGACGGGCCGGATTCCAAGCCTTATACGGAAGAATTTGAGATTCCGTATCGCCAGAATATGAACGTCATCAGCGCTTTCATGGAGATTCAGCGTAACCCGGTCAACGCCAAAGGCGACACCACGACGCCGGTCTGCTGGGAGTCCAACTGCCTGGAAGAGGTGTGCGGCGCCTGTTCGATGGTGATCAACGGCAAGCCGAGGCAGGCTTGTACGGCGCTGGTGGATAGGCTGGAACAACCGATCCGGATCGCGCCGATGAAAACCTTCCCGGTGGTCCGCGACGTGATCGTCAACCGCAACCGGATGTTCGATACGTTGAAACGGCTGAAAGCCTGGATCCCGATTGACGGGACATACGATCTCGGCCCCGGGCCCCGCATGGCCGAGAGCAAGCGCCAGGAAGCTTACGAGCTTTCCAAGTGCATGACCTGCGGCGTCTGTCTGGAAGCTTGTCCGAACGTGAACGACAAGACCAGCTTTATCGGCCCGGCGGGAATATCCCAGGTCCGCCTGTTCAATTCCCATCCGACGGGAGAAATGAACAAGGAAGAACGGCTGGAAGCGCTCATGGAAGACGGAGGGATCGAAGGCTGCGGAAACTCGCAAAACTGCGTTCGCTCCTGTCCGAAAGGCATTCCGTTGACCACCTCCATCGCCCTGATGAACAAGGAAACGACAAAACACATGTTCAAGAAATGGTTGAGCATGTAGTGTGCCCATAGGTCGAGACAGCGATAGAGCAGCCGCCCGGTTATTTTCCGGGCGGCTGCTTTTTTGTGGTGTGCCCGGCATGGGCGGCAACTCGGCGGAAAAGCTGCGGGCTTGGCAGTGGAAAAGATGAAAGCGGCAACCCCCTGCTCGATGATCTAAAAGTCAATTTTCTTTTAAAAAAAGTAAAATATCACGCATCTATGAAAATGATGAATTTATATAATAT
>CAYYCV010000062.1:0-1381 GCA_964470405.1 uncultured Caryophanales bacterium | reverse complement strand
TTTTAGCATTTTGATGTTGACTTTTGATTAAGATGAATTTATATAATATAACATGAAAGCGCTTCAATCAGCATGGAACGACAAGGGTGAACGAAGCAAATTGGAATAGAAGGAGGGAGGAAAGCAGTCGGAAGTGGGAAGAGAGTTCCATCGAATCTATTCGAAAAGAAGGAGGAATGAAAGATGTTCAGAAGAGGAAAGTGGGCAAGGAACGTGCTTATGTCGCTTTTGCTGGTTGCGGTGGTGACGTCAGGCATGATCAACGTGAACACCAAAGACGCGCATGCCGCCACCAGCCAGTTCAAAGGCGTGAACTGGGCGGATGCCAGGGACAATTTCGTTAACGGCGTCCTGTATGTTACCGGGCTGTGGTCCGATAGCAGCTATTCCGACGCTTCCACCATTGCCGACAGGGTCGTCGGCCAAATGTATTCCATTACGGAAGCCAATACGGTTCGCATGCCCATTAACGAACCCACCGTGTCAAGCTATTGGGGAACGTACACCGGCGCGATTGACAAGGCGCTCACCAAGGGGAAGGTGATTCTTGCTTATTGGGCATATAGCGGCGGAAAGCCGGCGAATACGAACGCCTTCTACAGTATGTGGGACACCGTTGTCAACAAGTACGGCAGCAACCCCAACGCGTATTTTGAAGTCATTAACGAGCCGTACGGCTACAGCACCTCCGCTTTAAATAACATGTATAACGATTGGCTGAACAGATATTCCAACGTTCCGCGCGGCCGGGTCATCCTGGACGGCGCCGGGTATGCCCAAAATGTTCCCGCGGTCGGCGGCGACAGTCGATTGGACGGGACGCTGCTGGGCGTGCATGACTATTCGTTCTTCGTTAATCCCCCTTATGAAAGCGAATCGCAGTGGTATAACCATCTTGCCGGCTATGTAGGCGATTATGCCAGCCGAACCATTTGCACGGAATGGGGCGCGCCGATGAGCCCCGGATCCAAGAATGGCGTTCAATATGGCACCCAGGATTACAATACGCCGGGAGGTTCCTACTTCGTGGATTACGTCCGCGGAATCAGCAGCAGATTGCATGATTGGGGCATGGGCAGCATATATTGGCCCGGTTTGCGAGATGGAGATTGGTACAGTCTGACCTCCAAAAGCGGGGAAGGGTCGAATATTACGTTATCCCTCGTCAACGCTTCGGGTCTGGACAGGCTGCATTATGCCTGGGGAAGCGGAAGTGGCGGCAGCGGTAGCGGCAGCAGTTATGTCCGAATCAAAAATGTCCAATCCGGTTTATTTATCGACGGGATGGGCCGCACGTCCAACGGTTCCGCGGTGGGGCAATGGAGCGACAGCAACAGCGCCAACCAGCAGTGGGTGATAGAAAGCGCCGGGAGCTATGTCC
>CAYYCV010000061.1:0-23581 GCA_964470405.1 uncultured Caryophanales bacterium | reverse complement strand
CCTCAAGCAGGATCGTCCCCATCTCCCAGCGCGTCTGCACCAGCAGCGAGGTCGCGTGGTTATTCAGCTGCAGCACGCGCTCCGCGTACGAAATCAGCTCTTTCTCCAACACCTGCGACAACTGCCGTCGTTCCGCCGCACTCACTTCCGCCGGCGCCAACGCCGTCGCATCTTGTTTCCCCATGACCCTACCCTTTCAATTGCAAAGAGAGTTTTCCACGCAGCAACTCATACGAGAGCTGCTCCAGATTTTCCCGACCCGCCACCGACAACTGTCGCGCCAGCTGGGTCATCGCGTGATAGATGTCCAGCGCCGTTCGACTTTCCAGTTCGCGCCGGGAGACAAACGGACGCGGCGTGCGAGTCGTGCCGCCCCCGGAGGAGAGCGCAGACTGCAGCACTCGCTGTGCGTGCGGCTTACTGACATTCCGGGCCCGCAGACTGGCTATGATCCGTTCGGCCTGTGCGTCCGTCAATTTGTCCGACGACAATCCCAACGGCGTCTGGGCCAGGCGAACTAACTCCGCCTCGGCCAGCCGCAGTCGACTCCCCTTCTCCAGCACCCGCCGCAACAGCTGCTTCAGCCGCTGCTGCAGATTGTGCCCAGAATGCACCAACCGGGCGCCGGCTTCCGTACAGTTGGTCATCGTGTGCGTGTCGCAACGGGCGCGAATCAAAAGTGCTGCAGCCCGCACACTGCATTCGCGTCCGGCTTCCGAATTCGCAAAGTAGAAGCCGTCCAGATACGGTTCCGGCTCCGGGCGAGACGGACCCCCGGCCGGCAAGGTAAACAACGGATCCCTGCTCGCGAACCGCAAGGACATCCGCCGCCCCGAACGCGTCGCTTCCCAGAACCGCATCGGCCGGCCCGACGCGGCCACCGCTTCCCGAGCCATATCGTACAGCTCGCGATTCTCCAGGAAAGTGTACCGCGCCCCAAAGACCCCTTCAATCAGGCGATCCTTGGTATTCCAAACGACACTGGCCCGCTGCTGCAGGCGACTCTCGTACCGCCGCCGCAGCACAAAGTTGTAAAGCTGGGTCGCGTCTGCCAGCGAATACGCCGTCGGCAAATCCGTCGGCACCATCACCTGTCCGGAGAGACTATCGATCACGGAGAACAGGCCCGGCGCCAGGAGCGCACAGACCTGTTTCAGGGCCGAAAGCGTAAACCGGTAGCCGTTGCGGCCAGGACACCGCAAGGTGCCGTCCGGCCGCAACAACAACTCCTCCAGCTGCCGCACTTCCCGGACTTCCATTCCGTCCCGCAACTCGTCCAGACGTCGCCGCAGCAGCTCTTCCTCGTCGGGACCGTAGTTCGAGACAACCGGCTGCACACCCAACGTGGTCATAGACTGTGTTATCGCTAACAGATTCCCAGCCGCGGCAACAACAGCAGCAGCGACGACAGCGGCTCCAAGATATAGGTCCGACGCGGGTGCCGCCCCAGCGTCGTCACAAACGCCGGTGTCGCGGTAGGCTCCCGCGGATACGTGTGCAACGTAACAAAATTCGAAAAGCCGGGCCACTCGAAGACTACGGCCAAAGCCGCCATCCCGAGTTCCCCGGCGTACAATTCCTCCAGTTCCGCGTGCGCCTCGAAGAACGGCAGCTTCTTCGGCCGCCGCCACCAGTCGTTCGGCAACCGGACCCGCCGAACCTTGTTCCGCAGATCCGCGACCGCGAACCGCACCGGATAGGTCGGCTCGCACGCCCACAGGGCGTCCAAGGTCGCGATCGGCACCCCACTTAAACTCTTCGCTTGGGCCACGACAGCGCGTTTCGCCTTATCGTGCCCCAGCTCTTTCAGAATCGTGGTGACCGTCCGCTCTTCGTACGCCAACAGTCGTCGCTGCTGGGTCACCTCCCAATGCCGCGCATTCTCCGCCCCCGACCATTCCGGGGGCGGAGGCGGAGGCGGCAATTTCCGCGTGGGGGGCAGGTAATGATGGCGACGAGCGGGGAAGAGGATTTTATCCGAGTGGAGCGGCTGTCCAAAACGTATCGGATGGGCGGCGAGACCGTCACCGCGTTGGACGGCATCACGCTGCGCATTCATGGCGGCGATTTTGCCGCCATCGTCGGCCCGTCCGGTTCGGGCAAATCGACGCTGATGAACATGCTGGGATGCCTGGACACGCCGACAAGCGGAGAGTATTGGCTGGATGGAAAAGAAATCAGCAAGCTGAACGACAATCAACTGGCGGAAATTCGCAATCAAAAGATCGGGTTTATCTTTCAGGGATTTAATTTGTTGAGCAAATTGGATGCGTTGGAGAATGTGGAGCTGCCGCTCATTTACAGGGGAATATCCGCGAGAAAAAGGCGGGAGCTGGCGGAGGCGGCGCTGGTCAAAGTCGGTCTGGACGGGCGGTTTCACCATCGTCCCTCCGAGCTGTCCGGGGGGCAGCAGCAGCGGGTGGCGATCGCCCGGGCGCTGGCGGGGAACCCGCCCATTTTGCTGGCCGACGAACCGACCGGTGCGCTGGATACCCGGACGGGGGCCGAAGTGATGGAATTGATCAAAGATTTAAATCAGCAGGGGCATACGATTATTCTCATTACGCACGATCCGGGAATTTCCGAACAGGCCGAACGCGTCATTCGGATTCAGGACGGCAAACTGAGTGAAACGGAGGCGAGGCTGCTTGAACATTAGCCAGGGATTAAAGATGGCGGTTAAAAGCATTATCGGCAACAAGCTGAGATCGCTCCTGACCATGCTTGGCATCATTATCGGCGTCACCGCCGTGATCGCGCTCGTCTCCATCGGCCAGGGTGCGACCAAATCGGTTTCCGATCAGGTGCAGAGCCTCGGCACGAATTTGTTGAGCGTCAATATTTTGGGCCGCGGTTCGCGCACGACGCTGACGTACGACCAGGCGATGGAATTCGCCGACCTGGACGGCGTGGAATACGCCGCCCCGATTTCCAATCAGAATGCGTCGCTCAAATATGGAACAAACAGCGAAAGCACAAGCGTCGTCGGCACCAATTCCGATTATGCCAACATCAAGGATTATGAAGTGGCCTCCGGGCGATTTTTGGGGTCCCTGGACATTTTGTACAACCAGAAAATCGTCATTCTCGGCTCCACCACGGCGGAAAATTTATTCGGCCCGTTCGACGATCCGGTCGGGAAATCGGTGGAGATCAACGGGAATCGGTTTAAAGTGGTCGGTTTGTTGAAGGAGAAGGGAAGCTCGTTGGGCGGCTCCAACGACGAAGTCGCCATTATTCCGCTGACCACGGCGGAACGCGTTTTCCGGTCCAAGGGCGTGCGCTCGGTCAATATTCAAGTGGCGACCGCCGATCGGATGGATCAGGTGACGGCCGAGCTGGAAAAGAAGCTGAACGGCATCTTTCGCAACAACACGGACAGCTATCAGATTTTCAACCAGCAGGATTTGCTTGAAACGATGAGCGCCATATCCAATTCGCTCTCCGTGGCTTTGGGAGGCATCGCCGGCATTTCCCTGCTGGTGGGGGGCATCGGGATCATGAATATCATGCTCGTCTCGGTCAGTGAGCGAACGAGGGAAATCGGGATCCGCAAGGCGATCGGCGCCAAGAAGCGCGATATTCTGGTGCAGTTTCTGATCGAATCGATCGCCTTAAGCGGTTTTGGAGGTGTCCTGGGGGTCGGGCTCGGCATTGGCGCGAGCAGAATGGCCACCTCCCTTTTTCAAATGGAAACGGTGATTTCCGTTGGGGTCGTTGCGCTGGCATTCAGTTTTTCGGTGGCGATCGGCGTGGTTTTCGGATTGTTCCCGGCCAATCGGGCGGCCAAATTAAAACCGATCGACGCCCTGCGATTCGATTAAGGAGGAGAAGAATGTGTCCAATTTCAAACGCCTGTATCAAACCGCGCTTTCGCTCTTGCTGATTGCCGCGTTGGTATGGCCCGCCGTAGCCTCGGCCGAGCAAGCGGAAAGCCGTTCCAGCCTGCTCAAAACCGTTTATTTGACAAGCCGGAGCTATTTGCAGATCAAAGATGTGCGGCTTCTTCCCGGCGGAAGCAACACCGTGACGGCTTTCACCGTGACCTGGCACAACGGGGACACGCAAAAGATGGATTTGCACAATTATTTCATTCAGGTGAAGTCCGCTTTCGGCATCAATGCCGCGGCGCGGGTGCTGCCGAAGGAAGACGACTCGGTCGAGCTCGGGCCGAATTCGGAGGTAACGTATCATTATTATGCCAAAACGGGCACGAACACTAAACTGACCGATCTGTACCTGGATGTGATGAAGTGGAATTTCGCTTCCGCCGATTTCCAGCAGTCGGTGGAGAAGGTGAGCATTCCCGCCGGC
Source organism: uncultured Caryophanales bacterium (assembly GCA_964470405.1). Lineage (GTDB taxonomy): Bacteria > Bacillota > Bacilli > Paenibacillales > CAYYCV01 > CAYYCV01. The sequence goes on along the minus strand of CAYYCV010000061.1, from coordinate 19,267 downwards.
TATTCGGCGGCAGCGCCGAGCGGCGCGGCCCAAACGATGTTCGCGGACGGGAACCGCTATGAGATCAACGTGAAGTCGGCCGGCGCGACCTCGAACGATACGTATTGGTTTCCGGTCATCACGCTTGCGGTGACGAATCGGGAAAATGCCAGCTTGTCCATGCCGAACGTAGAGTTTCATCTTCGCACGGAAAAAGGGCTGCTGTATCCGCTGGAGCAATCGAACGCGTCCGCGGTGAAGCTGAAACCGTTGGAGCAGCGGGATCTGGTGCTGTCCGGCTCGATCCCCGCATCGGTGGGAACCGCTTCGTGGGAGCTTGTCGCGGTGGAGAAGGAGCAGGCGTCCGCGTCCGATACGTTCGACTACCCGGTCGCCGCTTTGCAGGTCGTGCCGTCTTTGCTCGAGCAAAATGAAATCAATCAAACGCATGTGTACCAAAACGACGACGGCGCCTACACGCTGCGTCTCGATCATGTGTACCGCATGCCCTGGGAGGATGACGACATCCTGTCCGCGGACGTGACCATCCTGAACGACAGCGGGCAATCCTTGCCCGTTCTGGAGCTCACCGGCTCGTTCCTGCTCGACGGGCGCGTGAAGGCGGAAGCGTCCTTCGTCGTGCTGGACAAGATGATCAGCATCCAACCGGGGGGGCAGGAGCATGCGCGCCTGGTGGGAAAAATTCCGTATACGAGCGCTTTTGACAAGCTGTCTGTCCGCCTGGGGAGCGCCGATCAATCGATCGACGTGGTTGAATTCGGGCCGGTGGCGGAGCCGGATCAAATTCCTGCGCTGGCCGAAACCGAGTCGCATCAGTATGCCGGCGTCGGCAATCAAATCGAATTGAAGGTTCGCGAAGCAAGCACTTTTACCGGCGCGTCGTCGGACATTTATATGGCGCAAATGGATTTGACCAATTTGGAGAAACGCATTACGGAGGCACCCGTGTTATCGGGGCATTTTGAGGCGGCGGACGGGACCGTTCTGCCTGCGGCGATGGAGAAAGCCGATGAAAAATCGATGCCCGGCGGGAAGGCCGTTTTGCAGGCATGGACCACGATCCCCAAAGGTTTTGATACCAAAGGAATGCGCTTGATTATCGGGAAATCGTTGACGGGGGGCCAACTGTCCGGTTCGGGAAGCGTGCCTGACGCCTATGTCGATCCGGTGGAATTTTCGCTGCCTGCCGAGCCGGCTCAAGCTCAAACGGATTTGAAGAACATGTCCATCGGCCCGTATTCGCTGACCATTTCCGATTACACCCAGCCGTTCTTTCTGTACAATCGAACGGCCGGAGCATACCAGTTGACGTTCCGGTTCGATTACGAACTGACGCAGGATTTCCTGACGCGGGCCGACCTGTCCAATCATCGCTTCCTGCTGGAGATTGAAGACGGGAACGACGAGGTGCTTGTGTCCGCTCCGTTCCGGTTCTCCCAGGAGCAAGGGGATGCGTCCGGCGCCGTGTTCGACATGGGAGCCAACAAATACGAGTGGGAGCAAAATATGAACAACGCGTCCTTTAATTCATCTTCGTACACGTTGAAAGTATACGATCTGTTTCATTCGGGGTATAAAAAATTGCTCGCCGCGCAAAGCCTGAATTAAGGCGTCGCTGCGAAACAAGCACCCGAAACAAGCACCTCTAAATTTCCGACAAAGCGCGTTAGCCCATGCTGACATTGCCGGAAAAAGAGGTGCTTGTTTTTGTGACGCCCCTAAACCGGCGGGCATGGGCATCCCAATGGCAGGCACTCCGCCGGCGCAGGGTGCGCGCCGGCGCAGGGCGTCCCGCTATCGCGGTCTCGTCGTTGCAGGTTCCCGCCGTTGTGAGCTCCCCGCTGTGCGAGATATCCGCCATCGCGGGTATCCCGTCGTCGTGGGCATCCCGTCGTCGTGGGCATCCCGCATCCCGCCGGCGCGGGCGACGGCCGGTTAGCGGCGGTTTTCCTTCCGCGCCAATTGCTCCTGGGCCATGCGAACCATTTCCCGGACCATCGAGCCGCCGATTTGGCCGCCGACTTTGCCCGCCTGCTCGGTGGACAAGTGGCCGTTGTACCCGGGTTGAAGCGGGACACCCAAGGATTTGGCCACCTCGTATTTCACATCGTCCGGGCGTTCCGGATTGACGGCGTAGCCCTGGTTTTTCATTACTTGGGCTTTAAACAAATCCATTCCTTTGCCTGCCTGCGGTACGATGTTAGATCTGTTGCGTCTTCTGGCCATATCGGATCACGCTCCGTTTTCGTTTTGGCTAGTTTGCCCCGCCGCCGTGAAATTATCAGTGTGGCATCGAAGTGCATCAAATGTACTTATTTTGCTAAAATTCCATCCATTTCGGAAAATAGAGTCATTCTATGTCCTTATTTCTAACAAAAGTGCACCCTGTGTGGTGATTTCAAAGGAATAAGGGCCTGAAATGTATCTATTTTTCCAAAAAGCGAACCTTTTTCCGGAATAGATACATAAAATGTTCTTCAAACGCCCGCCAGTTCAAAAAACAGGCCGCTGCGATTATTGGAAATCAAAATTAGGAATCATTTTCCGACCTGCCCATTCCATGTCGTGCCCCATTCCATGTCGCGGCAGCTTCATTTCCCCGGCCAACGCGGAGATGTAGTAAAATGAACTGGAGAGGGAGGTGTTCAACATCAAGCGATGGTATCGATTTCGGGATTTCCCTTTGCGCAAAAAAATACAAGTCGTCAATTTCATGGCCATCACCATCGGCATATTGCTGCTGACGTTATGCTTGTACCGCATATCGCTGGATCAGGCCGCCAAACGGGCCGCCAGCAGCTCGGAACAGAAATTGGCGCAAATGACCAGTACGATCAGCATTTTGTTGAATGGGATAGAGAACTACTCCAAGCTGACCGTTTTTAACAATTTGACGCAATCCCTTCTGAGCGAGGAAAAAAAAGAGGATGAGCCGACCGAACCGGAAATGATCCGGTTGATGTATGTCACTTTGACTTCGATGGTCGAATCGAACCCGCATATCGACTCCGTGATTGTGCAGTCCGCCAGGGGCGAGATTTATCATTCCAACAATTTGTCGAAAGTGACCGCCGAAAGCCTCAGCCTGTTTCCGCGCGAGAAGCTGGACGAGGCCCACGGCTCGCCGGTATGGATCCAGACGTATCGACCCGCTTTTCTGTTCGGCCAAAAGCATAAAAATGTTTTGACGCTGGGAAAGCTGATTATTAACATGAATACAGGAAAGCCGATCGGCTATCTGTATGTGAACATTGACGAGAAGGTGCTGTCCTCGCTGTACGGCCACGACGAGAAGGGGCTGCAAAGCCAAATTATGATCGTCGATCGCAGCGGCGACATTTTGTCCGCGAACGATGAAGAGCGGCTGTACGAATCGATCCGTCAAAAGCCGTACATGGATTGGATCGATTCGCGGGATGCGGGGGTTCGGATTTTTCGGGACGATCGCCGAAACGTGCTGGTGGCCGTCAAAAGCTTGGACAAGCTGGACGGGAAGATGGTTTATATTGTGCCGATCGCGAACTTGATGCGGGATCAATGGACCATCACCCTGTTGATCGTCGGGTTCGGCGCGGCCGGTCTGTTGGTGGCTTTCCTTCTGTCGGTGGTATTCTCCCACCGCATCACGGAGCCGTTGCTGCGGCTGCGCCAGGCGATGGGAAAAGTGGGGGACGGCGATCTGGATCAGCGGGCGCCGGTGACTTCGCGCGACGAGATCGGCCAGCTCTCGCTGAATTTCAACCAAATGGTCCGGCGCATACAGGAGCTTCTGTTTCGAATCAACGACGAGGAGAAGCAGAAAAGAAAGCTGGAGCTGCAGTTGATGTACTCGCAAATCAAGCCCCATTTTCTTTACAATACGCTGGAGATGATCCGCTCCATGGCCCTGATGATCTCTTCGCGGGAAATCCACAACGTGGTCAAAGCGCTGGCCGATTTCTATCGGCTGTCGCTCAGCGATGGCAAGGAATTCATTACGGTGGCCCAGGAAAGAAAGCATGTGGAAAATTATTTGTATATCCAGAAGATGCGTTACAAGAAAATCGACTACCGGATCGAGTTCGATCCGCGCATCGAGCAATGGTACGTGCCGATCATGCTGTTGCAGCCGCTGGTGGAAAATGCGATTCAGCATGGGTTGCGGGGCCGGCAGCAGGACGGGCTTTGCGAAATTCGGGGCCTGCTGGAAAACGAAGCCGGAAAAGCCGGAAGCGACGGGCCGGGGGAAGAAAGGCTGTGCTTCATCGTGAAGGATAACGGAATCGGAATGACGCGGGAACAAATCGAGCAAATCGGGTCCAAAATATTGAAGAAAGGCGATTTCGGCATTCGCAACGTGCAGGAGCGCATTCAATTGCGGTACGGCGAACGATACGGCCTCACCATTCTTTCCGAAATCGGCAAAGGCGTGGAGGTGCAGGTGCGCTTGCCCAAAATCGGGGAGCCGGACGGGAATGAAGAAAGGATGTAGGGAAGCGTGACGAACAACTTGACGAACAATTTGACGAACGACTCGAAGAACGGCTTAAAGAACGACGAGCGATTTAACGTGCTGATTGTGGACGACGAATACTATTTCCGAAAGCTGCTGTTGAATTTGATCGATTGGCCGGCTTTGGGATTCGATGTTGCGGGGGAGGCGGAGGACGGGCTGCAGGCGCTCGATTGGATCGAGCGGGATCGCATCGATCTGATCGTGGCGGACATTAACATGCCGCAGTTGTCGGGCCTCGCTTTTATAGAAAAACTGAGGGAGCGGGACAAACGCGCCAAAATTATTTTTATCACCAGCTACGATGTGTTCGAATATGCTCAGGAGGCCGTGAAATTGGGGGCTTCCCACTTCCTGCTGAAGCCGGTGGACGAGGAGCAATTGGAAGCGGTATTGAAAGGAATTCATCAGGAATTGACGTTGGAGAAGGAATCGGCCCTCTACACGGAATCGTTGAAAAAACAAGTCGAATTGGCTTTCCCGATCCTGCGGGAAGGGTTTATTCGCCGGCTTTTGTTGCAGGAACCGAAAGAAAGCGCGGAATATTTGGCGAATCAGGCCCGGTTTTATCGGATTGCGGAAGAAGGCCATTACGCCGCGGCGATTGTCGAAATCGACGAACAGCAAGCGCGCTTCCACAAGGAGCAGGATCGCCAGCTATGGCGGTTTGCCATCAAGAACGTGTGCGAGGAAACGTTTCGTTCGCTGGGATCAAGCTGCATTGCGCTGGACGGCGAAGATCGGCATATTCTGCTTTTTGCGAGCGTCGGGGATCAGCAGGCGTCGGCCCTGCACGCTTGTTGCGAACAGGCGAGAAGCTTTATCGATCAAAAGCTGAACATTCAATCCACGCTTGCGTTTGGCGAAATATACGCCGGTCTGGACCAGGTGCACCTGTCCTACGCGGAAGCCCGGTATGCGCTGACGCACAAATTCATCGGCGGCGGCAACCGGGTCATCGCTTATTGGGAAGGAAGCGTGGTCTCGCAGGACGCGGTGTTTCACCTGTCGCTGCAGCGCGCGGAGTGGCTGTCGGCGATCCGGCACAGGGACGCGGCCGCCTTGTCCGCCTACATCGCCGAATTGTTTCAAAGGCTGATCGCCAGCCGCGCCAGCAAGGAGATGGCGATGATGGTGCTGATGGAATGCATCTCCATCGGCGGCACGGCCGTGTTGGAGCGCGGAGGAACGATGCCTGCGGATTGGCTGACGGACCGGCATCCGCTGTTTCGCCAAATCGGCAAGCTGGAAACGGCCGACGACATGCAGGGCTGGATCGACGCCTTTTTTCACGACATGATCTTTGGCTTGCTGGAACAACTGGATGTGAACGAGCCGGCCGGCAGCTCGCACATCGTCCGCAAAGCGCTGCGCCACATTCAGGAGCATTTCACGCGAAGCGATCTGTCCTTGCAGCAAACGGCGCGCGAGCTGTTTGTCAACCCGAGCTACCTGAGCCATAAATTTAAAAAGGAAACCGGAAAATCGTTTGTCGAATACGTGTCCGATTTAAGGCTGGACGAGGCGAGAAAGCTGTTGAGCGAAGAAACGCCGGCGGAGGACGGAACGATGCCGAAGCTGAACGAGATCGCCTGGAAAGTCGGCTATTCCGACCCTTACTATTTCAGCAAATGCTTTAAAAAGAAGTTTGGCGTCACGCCGAACAAAATCAACGCGTGAAAGAAACCAAAATTTTTACCAGACAAACAAAGATCTCTCCATTCTTTAAAACAGGCCGCCTTGATACAATGGGAGCTGTCCGGAAGACCGCGGATTTTCCGATTTCATCGGGCTTGCAAAGGACAAAATACAGGAAAAGGTGGGCTTAAGCAAATGACTGGGAAAAGATGGATCATGGGTGTGCTGGCCATGGCGTTGGCGCTGTCCGTATTTGTCGGATGCTCCGGCGCCAACAATGCGGCCGAGAACGGAGCCGACGCGCCGTCGCCTGACGGGGCCGCGGCGACGCAATCCCCGGAAAATGCCGCAAAATTGGTGTTTTGGAATTTTAAAACCGATCCGGTTTGGGAAGCGTCGGCCAATGCGGTAGCCGAGGAATTGAACATCGATCTGGATTACGAATATATCCAGGACGAGACGTATAAAACCAAAATGAAAGTGGCCGTCGCCGGCAATGAATTGCCCGACGCGTTCGCCCAGCATGCGGGCGACTCTTATCGCTCGCTGCTTCTGGATTCCAAGTCGGTGGCTCCGCTGAATGACGTGCTGGATTCCACCGGGTTGGCTCCCGCGTTCAATAGCGGTCAACTGATTCCGGATGCGGAAGGAAACATTTATTCCGTTCCGATGGAATCCAGCACCGTACTGGTGGCTTTCTACAACAAGAAGCTGGTGAAGGAGCTCGGATTGCAGGCGCCGCAAACCTGGGACGATCTGATGAATATCGTCAAAGCCGCGAATGAGAAAGGGCTGGTGCCGATTGCCCTGGGCGGCAAGGAAGCCTGGCAAGGCGACATGATTTACAACATGCTGGTGCTGCGCGAGGACAAGGACGCTTTCACCAAGGCGATGAAGGGCGAAATGAAATTTACGGATGAGCCGTTTGTGACAGCCGCCCGGCGCCTTAGCGAGCTGGTCGAGGCCAACGCCTTCCAGAAAGGATTTCTCTCCACAAGCTACTACGATTCGGTCGAAATGCTGAAGGGCGGCAAAGCGGTGATGTCGTTTGACGGCAGTTGGGCTTTCGCCGATTTGATTCCCGCATTGAAGGATGATCTGGGCTACGTCATCTTCCCGAAAACGGGCGCGGAAGACGTGTACAGTTCGACGATCGGCACGGGGGGACCGGCTCCTTACGGGCTGTTCGTCAACGCGAGGTCGAAGGAACTGTCGAAAGCGAAGGAATTCATCGTCCGCTTGTCTTTAAGAGTGAACGATGAGTATGTGAAGCAAGGCTTGCCCGGATATGCGAAGTCGGAAGCGACGCCGCCGGCCGATGTGAATCAGGAAATGCTCAAATTCGCGGAAGACATCAAGCAGATTAAAGCCGTTCAACCGCTGTGGTTCGCCATCGTGTCCGCATCGACGGGCAGCGAATTCAGGGACGTCCTGCAACAGTTGTACGCGGCCCAGCTTACCCCCGAAAGCTTTGCCGACAAGATGGAACAAGTGATGAGGAAAAACTAGCAATGTGTGTGAGGGGCGCGTTGACATCGGGCTGATCCGCAGCCTGGAAACGTGCCCTTCCCTTTCATATCGGGAGGTTCTCAACGTGGAAAAAGCTCTTTCCAATCGGTGGATGCTCGCTTTATTTATCGGCCCCGGTTTGCTTTTGGTGCTCGTATTTTTTCTGGTCCCCGTGCTCGCTACCTTTTACTACAGCTTGCAGGAATGGGATGGCGTTCATCCCATGCTTTTTATCGGTTTTGGAAATTACGCGGAGATGTTGAACGAAGACCCCGCGTTTTGGAAAGCGGTCGTCAACGGTCTTGTTTTCATTTTCGCTTCCCTGTTTGTCCAGCTTCCGATCGCGTTTTTGCTGGCTTTGCTCCTGTCGCGCAAATGGCCCGGCAGTAAGTGGTTTCGCAATGTTTATTTTTTCCCTGTATTGATGTCCACCACGATGATGAGCCTGCTCTGGGGAAAAATTTACGACCCGAGCACGGGCATGCTGAATGCCGTGCTGGATTCGCTGGGGCTGCACGCCTGGACGCAGGCCTGGCTTGGGGACAGCAGCACGGCGCTGGTCTCGGTGGTGGCGGTGGTGCAATGGCAGTATGTCGGGTATTATATGCTGATTATGTATGCGGGCTTGCAAAGCATCCCCGCGCAATACTACGAAGCGGCCAAGCTGGACGGCGCCACGGGGTGGAAAGCCGTAAGGCATATCACGCTGCCGCTCTTGTCGGATGTGCTGAAAATCAACGTCGTCCTGTCGATCATCTATTCCTTGAAGGTGTTTGAACATGTCTATGTCATGACCAACGGCGGGCCGGTTCAGTCCACGACCGTCATGGCGCTGCGCATGTTTCAGGAGGCGTTTCTGAAGCAAAATTTCGGTTATGGAAGCGCGCTTGCGATTTTTCTGGTGGCGGAGTGCGTGTTGATCGCCTGGGCCGTCAACAAATTCATGACCCGAGAGCAACTTGAATTTTAAAGGGGGAGGAGCGCATGTTGCCGTTCTCGAAAAAAATCGCCATGTATTTATTGATGCTGGCGATCGCCGCTTTGCAGTTGTTTCCTTTTCTATGGCTCATCCTAAGCTCGTTTAAAGACAACAATGAATTCGCGAATTCCCCTCCCTTCAGCTTGCCCGGCGTATGGCGGTTTTTCAATTACACGCAGGCGTGGACCGACGCCAAGGTCAGCGTGTATTTCTTCAACAGCATGTTCGTCAGCGTGGCGACGTTGATTTTTGTGCTGCTGCTTTCCTCGATGATGGCCTATGCGCTGGCGCGGATGCGGTTCAAGTGGAGCGGCTTGGTGCTGCTGCTGTTGCTGACGGGGATCATGGTTCCGGTTCACGCCACGTTGATTCCGCTGTTTCTGATGATGAAGCATATGGGGATTTTAAGCTCGCAATGGTCGGTCATTCTGCCTTATGTCACCGTGAATTTGCCGATTGGCGTGTTCATTTTGTCCGCCTTTTTACGCAGCATGCCCAAGGAATTGGAGGAAGCCGCTTTTCTCGACGGCTGCGGGGTGATCCGGTCGTTTTTCCGGGTCGTGCTTCCCGTGGTTCGGCCCGCGCTCGCCACGGTCGCGATCTTCACTTTTCTGGCGGTCTGGAACGAGCTGATTATGGCGGCCACCTTCATCCAGAAGTCGGCGCTTCGCACGTTGCCGCTGGGCCTGATGAGCTTCAGCGGGCAATATAACATCAGTTGGGGGCCGCTTGCCGCCGCGATCGTGATTTCGACCGTTCCGATTTTGCTGATGTTTGTATTCTTTAGCGAGCAGATGGAGAAAAGCTTTACCGCCGGTGCGATTTTGAAATAATCGATGACAGGATGGGAGGAAACAAACGATGGCCGCACAGCATAAACCGAATATTCTGAATAAGCCGAATATTCTGTGGATTTGCACCGATCAGCAAAGGTTCGATACGATCCGCGAAATGAACAACCCTTATGTTCGCACGCCGAATCTGGATCGGCTGGTGAAACAGGGGGTCGCCTTCAGCAAGGCGTATTGTCAGAGCCCGGTATGCAGCCCGAGCAGAGCCAGCTTCCTGACGGGGCGGTATCCGCGCACCACGCGGGTGACCAGCGTCGGGAATGAATATTTCCCGGCCGATGAAGTGCTGGTCACAAAAATGTTGGCGGATCAAGGGTACGCCTGCGGATTGGTCGGCAAATTTCATTTATCCGCCAACCAAATGCGCAAGGAGCAGCGCCCGGATGACGGATACGAGACGTTCAAATGGATTCAATGGAGCCACGGCGGCAAGGAGGAGCGGGAGGCGTGGGGCGATTTTAACGCGTATCTGGCTTGGCTTGCGGCGCAAGGCGTGTCCTATGACGAACAATATCAAGAGGAAATGGAAGGCAAAGAAAGATGCGGCGGAATCGAGACGCGTTACCATTCCTCGGTCTGGGCCGTGGAGGAAGCGATGGGATTTATCGACGCTCACCGGGAGGAACCGTGGCTGCTCAGCCTGAACATTTTTGACCCGCACGATCCGTATGACCCGCCGCAGGAGTATCGGGACCGCTATCGGGTGGAAGACATGCCCCTGCCGAAATGGAAAGCCGGGGAACTCGACCGCAAGCCGTGGATTCAGCAGCAGGATTACATCATCGGCGGGCAGGAAGGGATCGGTCCGAGCTGCAAAGACTTGAGCGAATATCAAAAGAAGCAATATGTGGCGGACTACTACGCCATGATCGAGTTGGTGGACGATCAGCTTGGCCGGCTGTTCGATCATTTGGAGCGAACGGGGCAGCGGGAGAATACCGTCATCTTGTTTCACAGCGATCACGGGGAAATGCTGGGCGACCATGGGCTGATTTTGAAGGGCGCGTATTTCTATGAAGGTCTGGTTCATGTGCCGCTGATCATTTCGTGGCCGGGCCATCTGCAACAAAATTGCAAAAGCGAAGCGCTCGTCGAGCTGGTGGATATCGCTCCGACTTTGCTGGATATGCTCGGCCTGGATATCCCTTACTGGATGCAGGGGAAAAGTCTGCTGCCCCTCCTGAACGGGCAATCCGGCTTGCACCATCATAAAGACAGCGTATACTGCGAATTTTATCGCGCGATGCTGGGCGTCCATGATCACGTGTATGCCACGATGTATTTCGACGGCACGTATAAACTGGTCGCTTATCACGGGAGAAACACCGGCGAGTTGTACGATTTCCGCACGGATCCCGACGAGTACGACAATGTGTGGAGCCACCCGGATTATCAGGCGTTGAAAATGGAATTGCTGCAAAAATGCTTTGACCGCAGCGTGTTTACCGTCGATCCCAAGCCGCGGCTCGCAGCCAGGTACTGAACGATATGGAGATCAGGAAGCCGGTTATGATCGATTGCGATCCGGGCATCGACGATTTGTTGGCGATTTTGTTGGCCTTCTCCTCGGATCGGCTGGATGTGAAGCTGATTACGACGTGCGCGGGCAACCAGACGATCCATAAAGTAACGGCCAATGCGTTGAAGCTGCTCCATTTTCTTGGCAGGGATGCGGTGGAGGTGGCCCGGGGAGCGGCCAAGCCGCTGCGGCGAAACGGAATCACCGCCGATGAAGTCCACGGGCCGTCGGGATTCGGGGAAGTGGAGCTGGAGCGCCCGGCCGTTTCGGAAAGCGCGCGCCCGGCGTTGGAGGCGATGCGGGACGTGATCCGAAGCGCGGAGCAAAAGGTGACGATTATCGCCATCGCCCCGCTTACGAATATCGCGTGCCTGTTTATCCAGTATCCCGAGGTCATCGACCGGGTGGAGCGGCTGTTGATCATGGGCGGGGCCGTCACCGGCGGGAATCGCGCGCAGGCCGCCGAATTCAATATGCGCGTCGATCCGGATGCGGCGGATATCGTGTTTCGCTCCGGCGTGCCGATTGCGATGTTTGGGCTGGACGTTACGAGCCGGGTGACGATGCGCAAGGCGGATCTGGAACGAATCCGCCGGTCCGGCGGCCCGGTGGGCCAAACCGTTGCGCGCATGCTGGACTATTACTTCCGGTTCGATCGCGCCAAAGGGGTGCATGACCCTTGTCCCGTTGCTTACCTCATCGACCCGTCGCTGTTTCGGATGAAGGCGTGCCACGTGGTCGTTGAAACGAAAGGGGAATGGACAGGCGGCCAGACGGCGGTCGATATGAATCCGCCGGCCGACCGCCCTCCCAATGCCGATGTGGCGGTGGAGGTCGAAAGGGAGCGGTTGCTGAACATCCTTTGCGAAGCGGTGAAGAAGTACGAGTAGCCCTTTTTGAGCACGCTCTGAAAGTGCGGTGAAAAAGCGGCGCGGGTGCGGGACATGGGTTGGAGAAACGCCGGCGATCGTCTTTGCCTCCTGTTTATGCGGATTTCCCGCTGTATAGGGCTGATACAGGGCTGGTATAAGGCTAGTAAGGCTAGTATAATGCTGGTATAGGGTAATGTAGGGCTGAAAATCGGGAAATCGGGAGATCGGGAGATCGGGAAATCGGGAAATCGGGAAATCGGGAATGGCGCGGGCAAGGGCAACGGCGATCGGAAATCCATGCCCCATCCCGGAGCCGCCTGTTTTTCACCGCATTTCTAATAGATACATCGAATGTACCTATTTTGCTGAAATTTCATCCGTTTCGGAAAAATAGAGTCATTCTATGTCCTTATTTCAAACAAAAGTGCACTCTGCATGGTAAATTCAATGGAATAAGGACCTGAAATGTATCTATTTTTCCCAAAAGCAAACTTTTTCCCGAAATAGATACATAAAATGTACTTCAAGCGCTTGTTCCAAAAACAGGCCGCTGCGGAAAAGAGAGGGGCCTCCGATCGCTGTTGAAATCGCGAAATGGATACGATATCGCGGTTTTTTCGCAATTTCAAAGGCGAACGCCACATCTCAACGCTTTGTGGAAGCCAATCCGCTCCGCGTTCAATAATATACCTGAAATCACATCGGAGTTTTGTTTCTGCTAGTTTTGTTTCTGCCAAGTGCAGAGTATTTGATCGTATAATCAATCATCAATCCAAGTATAAAGAAAAACGCAAAGTGCGTAAAATAGGCATACCGTTTGGCAGACAACGCGGCACTCTTGGGTGGCTGAAACGAATCAAAAGCTATCATCCAATGATGAAAAGACTCAAAAGGTCCAATTCCAATATAGGGAATGTACTGAGCGTGCAGGGTTTTCCAAATATCATGGAAGCAAATGAGGATACTAACTGCCGGTAGCCAAAAAACCGCTCTCTTTACCCATTTCAAAATGATAAATCTCCTTCCCCAAAATGCTTGGAATACAGTTATTATACCCTATATTGCATATTGCTCACCCAAGGCTTTTCGTTTAAAGGAAGTCAAGCAAATGCGAAAAAGGAAGTCAAGCAAATGCGAAAAAGGAAGTCAAGCGAAGGCCAAAGTGGAATTTGGAGCCAAACTGGCGATGCAACAAACCCTCATTTCCTCGCGTCTATTTATGTGGGGGAGGGGATTTTTTGAAAAAACCGACGATAGGCGTCATTGTTTTCATCGTATTTGTATCGATCCTGGCAGGCTGCTCTGAAAAAACGCCGCCTGTGCCAAAGGTCGTTTCGGAGAAGACGCACATACCGGTGACGCAAAGCAGTTACTGTTGGGGAAAATTGGGATGCGCGGATTATGCGGGGGGCAAAACGATGCTGCGAGATAAAATCCCAACCGTCGTAGCTCCCGGATCGAACATCAAGGTTTCGTTTGATTACAAGCCTGCGCCGACCCAAGTAGCGGTTCAGCAGTTTCAGGACGAACAAACGGTGGATGTCCCGTTGAAGGATGGATCTTTTAAAGCACCCAAGGAAAAAGGCGTTTACTATTACGGCCTTTCGGCGTACTGGACAACAGATAACGGCAAATATTCCAGAGGGGACACATCTTCGGTTTTTGTTATTGAAGTTCGGTGAGGTCAGATAAACATGATGATGAAAAAGCGGGGCAAGGATTGAGCATCGGTTGAGGAAACGGCGGGGGTTGCCTTGTCCGCGGATTAGTCATCGTCAAAATGCGCATCGGGCGTCCGATTTGGTTTGCGGCGGGGGATAGCATCCCCGGCTTTTTTTGTTGCGCCGGCTTAAAAGTGTGGTGAAAAAAGCGGTGCAGGGATGGGGTGTGGGTTGGAGAAACGCCGGTGGGTCTTCAATATTTTAACGAGATTGTTCAATTTTCTTCATCGCATTTACTATGAGGAGAAACTAGCTGTACAATGGAAGGGACAATGGAAGAGACCGGACGTCGGACGGATGGCGATTGGCGGAGGGAGGCGGGCAATGCGCTACGGATGGTTTAAATGGCCCAGAAGTTGGTCGCTGCAAAATAAAATTTTTATTTCCATTTTGCTGTTCCTGATTATTCCGTTTTGCGTGACCTTCTACTTTATCGACAAGCCCCTGGAACAAACGATTCGCGAAAAAATCGGACAATCCGCGCAGGAGGCGCTCCATATTACGAAGCTCAATGTGGAAGGGGCATTGAACGAAATGATGTCGTCCGTCATCAGCCTGACGGCGAACGAGATGGCGGTCAGTATTTTGCGAAACCCCGAAGGGTACAACGATTATCTTCGCTTGAATACGATGGACAACACGATCAAGCAGATGTATTCATCTTATTTGCAATATATGGAAAACAACATTACGGTCGTAGATTTTAACGGTCATTTGTACGCTTCGTGGGAAAATCAGACGGGAAAGTACGACGAGATTCGCAATAGCGCGTGGTTCAACGACATATTGAATTCCGGCGACAACTTTGTGTGGGTGGTGCAAGAGCACGGGTTCATCAGCAGAAACAGCAGCAGGATGATCACGGTGGCGCATGTCCAGAGAAAGCCCGGAAGCGGCTCTCCCTTCGGGGTGATCATGTCCACCATTTCCGTGAAAAATTTTTTGTACTTGCTGCAAGGACTGGATGGCGAGGTGTTGCTGGTAGGGCGGAACGGGGAAGTGTTGGCCGCCAGCGATCCGCAGGCCGCCGACGGAGCTCTCTTTGACGACCCGCGCCATTTGGAGCAAATTTTGTCTTCCCATACGGGGCAGTTGGTGGACGGAAGCGGCGCAAATAAGGCGATGGTCAACTATACGACCGTCGGCGCGACAGGGTGGAAATTAATCCAGCGCATCCCGTACGATTCCGTATTTCAGGATATTTTCCTTTTGCGAAGGATCAACATTCTCGTGGATATCGCGATCTTCTTCCTGTTTCTGCTCATCTCGGTGACGATCTCCTACAGCGTCACGCGGCATTTGAAATTGCTGCGGAGAAGGATGAAGCAGGTGGAAGAAGGGCGTTTCAACGCCATTCTGACCATTCGGGGAAACGACGAAGTCGCGGATTTGATGCAGACCTACAATACGATGGTGACCCGCATTCGAGATTTGATCGAGCATGTGAAAACGGAGCAAAAGCATAAGGAAAATATGAGGTTTAAAGCGCTTCAGGCGCAGATCAATCCTCATTTCTTGTTGAACACGCTGAACAATATCAAATGGGTGGCCTACATGAGGCAAGACCGCGAGGTCGGCGAAATGATCAGCCATCTGGGCGTGATCATGGAATCCAGCGTGGGCAAAGGCGACGATATCATTCCGCTGGGCGAGGAAATCCAGTATATCCGAAGCTATATCGCTTTGCAAAAAATCAAGTATGACGAGAGAATCGAAGTGGATTACGACATTCCCTCCGATACGCTTCAAGTGCTCGTCATCAAGTTTACGCTGCAGCCGCTTGTGGAAAACAGCATTTATCACGGGTTGGATAAAAAAACGGGACAAGGGCGCATTGCCATTTCCGCCGCCGTCGCGGGCGACGATCTGCTGATCAAGGTGGAAGACAACGGGTTGGGCATGTCGCCGTCGTGTCTGGAGCAGCTTCGCCGTACCCTCGGAGAAGGGAGCGGCATGACGACCGGCGAAAAGCTGGGATTGGCCAATGTGCATGAGAGAATTCGCATGCAGTTCGGAGAGCCTTACGGCATTGCGCTGGAAAGCCGTGAAATGGCGGGGACCGTCATCACGGTGCGGATTCCGTTCATGATTCGGAGAAAGGGGGATCGTTATGCTGAAGGTGCTGATCGTGGATGATGAAATGCTGGTGAGGGTGGGGATGCGGTCGCTGATTCAATGGGAGGAGCACGGTTTCGAGGTGATCGGCGACGCCGCCGACGGCCAGGCCGCGCTCGCGTGGATGGAAGCGGAAGTCCCCGATATTGTGCTTACCGATATTGTGATGCCGGGAAAAGACGGCCTGTGGCTGATCGGGGAGGCTCGAAAAAAGTGGCCCGATGTCCGCTTTATCGTTCTGAGCAGCTACAGCGATTTCGATTACGTCAGGGAAGCGATGAAGCTTGGCGTCGATGATTATGTGCTGAAAACGTCCGTTCGACCGGAGGAATTTTTGAAAATCCTCAATGAAACGCGGCAGAAAGTCGAGCGGGATCGGAAAAAATGGAAGCATGCGGCCATGGAAAGCCCGTCGCTGTCCGAAACCAAACAGCGCCAATTTTTACGGCTGTTGGTGGAGGCGTCGCCGGACGAAGCGGCTCTGGAACGCTACCGGTCCGATCTGGATTGGCCGGATGCGGCCTGCGCCGCGGTTTTCTTCGTGCGCATTCATCATTATTCGAAGCTGGGGCCGGATGGGAAATCGGTCGGCCGTTCGCTGTTTCATTTGTTGGAGCAGGAGACGCGGGAAGCGGAGCGCAAACAGGTGTTTCAATATAAAGAAAACGAATTGGCGGCGGCGTTGTTTTTTAAAGATCGGCCTCAAGCGCAACTGTTGCGGGACATGGGCCGCGACGCGGTCAGGGCGGCGCGGCGGTTGATCAATGCGAGCATCAGCGTAGGCATAAGCGAGCCGTTTGACCGGTTCGAGGATTTTCCCCAGGCGGTCAAACAAGCCAGGGAAGCCGTGCGGCGCAGCTTTTACGAAGGCATCGAACGGTGCTACAAGTTCGAGCCCCTGCCGGCGGGGCAAGCGGACCGGCCGTACTTGCGCGTGGAGGACGAGCTGCTGCAACGCATTGAAGTGTGCGATCGGGAAGGGGTGGGCCGGGTGCTGGAGCGCTTCTTCGCCGATTTGGCCGAACAAAGGCGCCGCCCCGAACGCCGGCGGGAACGACTGCTGGATATCGTGCAGCAATTCAAAATAGCCGCCCGCAAATGGAACATTTCCTGGCACGACCTCTCCGAAGAGCAGTCCCCCGTCTATGTTCAGATGTTTGAGCTTGAGACGCTCGATGACACCGCGCAATGGTTCGAGAAGCTTTCCGACAAGGTGATCGGGGCGATCTCCGGCGTGCGCAGCCAAACCTACCGCGAAGAAATCAGCCGTTTGATCGATTATCTGAAAACGCATTTCACGGAAAACGTGACGTTGAGCAGCGCTTCCAAATACGTCAATATGAGCGAAAGCTACTTGAGTTCGATGTTTAAAAAAGAAACGAAAATGAGCTTTGTGGAATATTTGACCAAGCTGCGGATCGAAAAGGCCGCCGAGCTTTTAAAAACAACGGATTGGCCGAGCTATGCGATTGCCGAGAAAGTGGGATACGAAAACATCAATTACTTCGGCAGATCGTTCAAAAAGGTGATGGGCATGAGTCCCAGCCGATTTCGCGGCCAATTTCTCCATTACGCGGAAAAGTCCGAATAAGGATTGAACAAACGCCCAAAAATAATGAACTTCGCCGCCCGTCCGCAAAAAAAGTGAAAGATTCCCGTAATATTGTTCCTTCATCGTACCGCGCGCCCTATTTATAATAAAACCCGTAAACGCTTACTGCGTCATCACACTTTTCGAAATGGGGGAATACACATGCGTAAAATGAAGAGGCTGGGCGCATTGCTGCTGGCCGTTGCGCTGATCGGGTCGCTGCTGGCCGGTTGCGGCGCGGCGAACAATGCCGCGGATCAAACGAAGGAAGCGGATCAGACGCAGGCGACCTCGAATGCGAAGGACAGCGGGAATGCCGAAAAATCGCAGGATACGGCAAAAGAGGAAACCATCAGTTGGTGGGGCGCCTGGGGAGAGGACACCGGCCCCGCGGATATCATCAAGCATTTCAACGAGAAGTATCCGAACATCCATGTGCATTACGTTCAATTTTCCAATACGGACGAAGGCAATGTCAAAATCGATACGTCCCTGCTGGCCAGTCAGGATATCGACGTGTTTTTCAATTACAACGTGACGCGGTTTGACCCGCGGGCCAAGAAAAACCTGCTGCTTGATCTGACGCCTTATCTGGAAAAGGATCAATTCAATGTCGAAGAGGAATTGGGCAAAGGCATTTTAAACTATGACGGCAAATATTACGGTCTCCCGGTCAGCTCGGTATCCAACGCGGTGTTCATCAACAAAAAAATGCTCGATGCCGCCAAGCTGCCTGTTCCGGAAAAATGGAGCCTGGACGAATTCAAGCAATATGCCGAAAAGCTGACTCACGGGGAAGGGGCGAACAAGGTGTACGGTTCGGCCGATTTCCATTCGATGTACTACTGGGCCAACCCGGCGAGAAGCTTGCTCGGCTCCAACGCGTGGTACAAAAAAGACGGAACCTCCAACTTTGACGATCCGACTTACAAAACGTCTCTCGAATTCAAATACAATATGGAAAACGTGGAGAAGGTGCAATATCCTTATACGGAGTACAAGGCGTCCAAGGCGCAAGGATTCGATATTTTCATGCAGCAAAAAGCGGCAATGGTCATCGCCTCGAACGCCATGGCGCGTTTTCTGAGGGACACGGAGAAATATCCCCGCGATTTTATCGCCACCACCGCTCCCATGCCGACGCTGGAAAAGGATCAGGCATCGAATTACAACCTCGGTCTCCAATACTTCGGGTTCCTGTCGATCACCCGGAATTCGCAGCATAAGGACGCTTCCTGGACGTTTATGAAATGGCTGGCTTCGGAAGGCTCCGTGTATTTGGCCGAAGTGGGGCATATTCCGACATGGAAGAAAACGGACAAAGACGAAGTCGTCAAAATTATGCTGGGGGAAGACGCCGACAAGAAAGTCGATGTGGAAACGTTCAAACGCGTCGTGCTGAACAACGATCAGCCCTCGTACAACGATACGGAGCTGACCGCTTACGGGCAATTGTACAAAATCATGCAGGATGAAGCCGAAAAAGTGATGTTCGATGTGCAATCGGTCGATCAGGCGCTCAAGGAGATCAAAAAGCAATCCGATCTGGCCATTCAGAGTGCGGAAAAATAATATCGATATCGTATGATGATCGTCGGGATCCGCCGCAAGGCGGATCTTGTTTTATCGAAAAAAAATGAAAAATGCGCCGAAAAATTTTGAATACGCGTTTCAACCGGATAGATAAATGAAGGTTTGTAAAAAGATCGTTCATTCCGCGAAAGGGTCGAACCTCCTACAATAATAATATGCAATGATCAATTTGGACGGAGGTGAACGACATTGAATCGAAGCAAAGAAGCGACGGCAGGCTATCTGTTCCTACTTCCCAGCCTGTTGGGATTCGTCATTTTTCTGCTGTTTCCCATTTGCTTTTCCTTGTTTCTGGCGTTTTGCCGCTGGGATCTCGTATCCGGATTCGGCAATATCCGATTTGCGGGACTGGATAACTTCATCGATCTGATGAAGGACAAAACGTTC
>CAYYCV010000060.1:0-24519 GCA_964470405.1 uncultured Caryophanales bacterium | reverse complement strand
ACTACGCGCTGACGTATAAAATTCAGGTGTCCGACAACGGAACGTCCTGGACCGACGTCAAGTCGATATCCAACGGCCAGGGAGGCGTGGAAACCGTTACGTTCTCGGCGGTAACCAAGCGGTACGTCAGAATGAATGGGCTGACCACCGCGGACTCGGGATACGACATTCAGGAGTTTGAGATTTACGGCGATTCCACGCCTACGCCGACACCTGCGCCGACCGCAACGCCCACCCCGACTCCGCCTGCCGGAGGGAGCAACCTTGCGTTGAATAAAGATGCGGTGGCGTCTTCGGTCGAATATAGCCAGGTGCCCGCGGAGAAAGCGGTGGACGGCAATCTCGGCACGTATTGGGGCAGCGGCGTGCACGCGACCGCCTGGATTTATGTGGACCTGGGGTCCCCGATGAATGTCGGCAGCGTCAAGCTAAGCTGGGGAGAATACAACTACGCGCTGACGTATAAAATTCAGGTGTCCGACAACGGAACGTCCTGGACCGATGTCAAGTCGGTATCCAACGGCCAGGGGGGCGTGGAAACCGTTTCGTTTTCGACGGTAACCAAGCGGTACGTTAGAATGAATGGGCTGACCACCGCGGACTCGGGGTATGACATTCAGGAGTTTGAAATTTACGGAACCGGCGGTTCGACGCCAACGGCAACGCCGACGGCACCGCCCACCCCGACCGCAACTCCTACGGCGACTCCTACGGCGACGCCAACCGCAACGCCGACGCCCACGCCTGGTTCGTCGGAGGCGCCGAATATCCATAATGCGATTTACTTGCCGGACGAATGGGTTGGAATCGATCCGACGGACGACTATTATATGGGCAAATTGACGACGTCGGAACAGAACGCTCAAATTGCGGCCAAAGTGAATGAATTGCAGAGCCACAAGTTTGACATGCAATTTTTGAATATCGGGTGGATCCCGTCGAGCGGCGTCATGAACCCGGACGGCTACAACAGGCTGAGCCAGTGGGTCGCGCAATCGAAGCAGACGGATTCGAGCCAGCAATCGATCCTGTGGGTCAACGGCTCGAAAGACGACCTGATCAACGGCGGCAGCAGCTTCCGCCAGGCGCTCATCAGCGATTTGACCACCATTATGAATAACAGCAACGCCGACGGCATTCACTACGATATTGAACCGATCGACGAGCAGGATGATCCGAGCTTGCTGCTGCTGGTTCAGGAGACGCGCGCCGCCATCGGCTGGAACAAGCATCTGTCGGTGGATGCCAACAATTTCGATATTCGCTGGTCGGCCAATTATATTAAACAAATGGCCAACAGCCTTACGTCGATTACGATTATGCTGTACGACACATACGACCCGAGCAGCCCGGCTTATTCGGCTTCGAATGCGACCGAATATACGGCGATGTTCAAGCGGGATGTCAAAAGATACAGCGATGCGATTGCGTTAAGCAACAATCCGAACTGTCAATTGGTTCCGATTATGCCGTCGTTTTATTATCAGGAAGATTCTTACCACAATCCGAATTGGGAAAACATTCATAATGCGGCCGCGGGATTGAAGCAGGCGATTCAGGATGGGGCGAAAGTATACGGGTCCGGCGTGTTCATTTGGGACAGATTTTCCAGGGTAGGCGTTCCGCCGCATCCGCCGAACGGCGATGACCACGATTATTCGCAGGATAGGGCGTGGTGGCATGACGATTGGCTGGATTGGGACTGGCCGTCCTCGGGGTCGTCGCCGACGCCGACACCGACCGCAACGCCGACACCAACACCGACACCAACGCCAACGCCGACCGCGACGCCGACGCCCACACCGGGAAGCGCGGTCCATACCGACAACGCGGCGTATTTAAACTCGTACTGGTTTAACGGGGAAATCCAGTTAAGCGATCAGGATATTGCCGATTACGTAAACACGCTGAAGGATTACAGCATCAACTTTCAATTCGCGGATATCGGGGTTCTGGTCGATTCCGGCGGCAACGCGAACGGGTCGCTTCCCGCCGCCGGGTATTCCGAATTGGCCCGCTGGATCAAAATATCGCGCCAAACGGACCCAAATCAAAAAATTATCGTCGTTTTCAACGGCGATCAATCCAGCCCCAATTTTGGAAATACCAAGTTCAAAACGAACATCAATGCGGCGGCCGATTTGTTGATCAATACAGGCGTGCGGATCAATGGCGCCGGCACGTACTATAAAGCGGACGGGCTTCATTTGGATCTGGAGCCGTTTGCGCCGGATGGGGCCGCCTTTAAGTCGGTCGCTCAGTACTTGCGCGATCATGCCTTGGCGGGGAATGACTATTTCTCGGCGTCCGCGCCGGTGGACGAGACGTCGTACAAGCTGTGGAGCAACGCCTATATCACGCAGATGGCGTCGATCTTCAACCAACTGAATCCGATGGTCTATGACACGTTCTTCACTTCGACCACGCAATACAAAAATTTATGGGTCAATGAAATGACCCGCTATAGCAATGCCATGGCCGGCACAGGCAGCGGATTGATGCCCACGATGCCTTCCTACGAGCAGAAATCGGCGGGCGGCCAAGTGATGCACAATCCCGATGTCGAAACGTTGAAGCTGGCCGCGCAGGGCTTGCAGCAGGCGATTCATTCCAACGACGCGGAGGTGTTTGGGGCGGGAATTTTCTGGTGGAGCGCTTTTGCCGGATACTCCCCGGTTTACAACTCCAACTTCTATTTGAGAGATCAGCAGGACTGGCTGGACGAATGGGTGAACAAGCCATAAACCCGCATCGGGCACGACGAATTTGGATGGAATAAGCACCGGAAGGACAAGGGGCGATGGCTGTATGTCGCCCCTGTTCTTTTTTCGCTGTGGAAGTGCGGTGAAAAAGCGCGGAGCCGCCTGTTTTTCAACATACTTATAGAAAATCAAGGGAGGAAACGGGAGTGAAATTACACTTGATGGGGTTGGAAGTGGAGGCATCGGCCATCCGGGAGCTGGAGCGAATGCTCGATTTCGAACGGGCGGAGGGCGGGATCCCCGTCCGGATCGAAGGCCGGGCGGATTGTATCGAGGTGGGTTTGAAGCATGGCGAGGGAACGATCCGATACCCGGAGAAAATCCATTTCTTCCGCGCGTTGGGGCTGTTTGTGGAGAAGGCGCGGACCGAGGCATGCTTTCATCTCGTCGAGCATCCGCAATTTTCGTGGAACGGCGTCATGCTGGATGTTTCCAGGAATGCCGTGATGAAGGTGGACCAAATCAAAAAATTGATCGCCATGATGGCGGTCATGGGGCTGAACGGCATCATGCTGTATACGGAGGATACGTACACGGTGAAGGAGAGGCCGTATTTCGGCTATATGCGCGGCAAATACAGCGTGCAGGAGTTGAAGGAGTGCGATGATTACGCGGATAAGTTCGGCATAGAAATGATTCCGTGCATCCAAACGCTGGCCCATTTGGCGCAGGCTTTAAAATGGAACTATGCCAACGATTTCATGGATACGGAAGATATTTTATTGGCGGAGGATAAACAAACCTACATTTTCATCGAGGAAATGATTCGTTCCGCTTCCGCTCCGTTTCGCAGCAACCGGATTCATATCGGCATGGACGAAGCCCATCAGTTGGGGCTGGGCAAATATTTGGACAAGCATGGTTTCCGCCAGCGGTTCGATATCATGAGCAGGCATTTAAGCCAGGTGATCGGGATTACCGAGCGGTATGATCTGGCCCCGATGATTTGGAGCGACATGTACTTTCGGCTCGGCTCGCATACCGGGGATTATTACGACGAGAATGCCGACATTCCCGAATCGGTGATCCGGGATATGCCCCGAAATGTGCAATTTGTGTATTGGGATTATTACCATGAAGAGGAGCATTTCTATCGGTCGTATATCCAAAAACATAAAGCGTTCGGATCGGCCCCCGTGTTTGCCGGCGGCATTTGGACGTGGAACGGCGTCGCTCCCAACTACGGGAAGACGTTCGCCACCACCAACGCGGCCTTGAGCGCCTGCAAAAAGGAAGGCGTCCGGGAAGTGATCGCCACGATGTGGGGCGACAACGGCACGGAGACGAATTTTTTCTCGGGCTTGCTCGGCATGCAGTTGTTTGCGGAGCATGGGTATTCCGAAACGCTGGACCCGGAACGGTTAAAGCAAAGGTTTTCCTTTTGCACCGGCGGGGATGCGGAGTCCTTCATGAATTTGACGTTGCTGGACGAAACGCCGGGCGTGATGAACGGCAACCCGAAAGAATCGAATCCTTCCAAATTCCTGCTGTGGCAGGATATATTGACGGGGCTGTACGACCGCAACATTCAAGGGCTTCCGATCAATGCGCATTATCAGCAACTGGAGGCAAGATTGCGGGCCGATCGGCCGAACAACAGAGGGTGGGACTTCATCTTCGATGGATACGAAAAACTGTGCGCGGTGCTGAGTGTGAAAAGCGAACTGGGCATTCATTTGAAAACGCACTATGACCGGAACGACCGGGCCGAATTAAACGATATACTGGAGCGGCAATTGCCCGATCTGGAAAGAAGAATCCGGGAGCTGCGGGCGGCGCATCGGCGGCAGTGGTTCGAGGTATACAAGCCCTTTGGCTGGGAGGTGCTGGACATCCGTTACGGCGGTCTGTTGGCCAGGGTGGATACCGCGAAACGCAGGCTGCACGATTACCTTCACGGGCAGATCGACCGAATCGAGGAACTGGAGGAGGAGCGGCTCTATTTCGATTGGCCCAGGCCGAAGGAAGAAGGCTCGCTCGGGCGCGGCCATTTGTATCACCGGATTGTGACGGCCGGAGCCCTTTCCAATTGAAGCGGCGTCCCGGAGCAACAAAAAACATTGAATAGTGACATTTTTTGTTGCCTGGGTAAGTAGAACTTCCCGCGCGGTCCATTTAATATGGAATTAAAGAAAAGGAAGTGGGAATCGTGAAAGCGACAACGCCTGCAACAACGCCTGCGACGACAACTGCGGCAACGCCTGCTTTGGCGGCCCGGCCGGGCATCGCCCAAAAATCGATGCTGAGCAGGTTGATCCAGCAATGGGATATTCAATGCATGGTGATTCCCGGGATCATCTTCATTTTGATCTTTTGCTATATTCCGATGTACGGCATTCTGATGGGCTTTCAGGACTACGATGTGTTCAAGGGGTTTTGGCAAAGCCACTGGGTCGGGTTCAAACATTTCAACGTTTTCTTCGAATCGCCCGAGTTTTTTTACGTCATCCGGAATACCGTTTGCATCAGCCTGCTGAAGCTGGCCATCAGCTTCCCGGCCCCGATCATGCTGGCGCTGATGCTGAATGAGGTCGGGCACATGGCCTTCAAGCGCGTGATCCAAACGATCAGCTACCTGCCGCATTTTCTGTCGTGGGTTATCGTTTCGGGGTTTGTGATCTCGCTGCTTTCCACCGATAACGGCAGCCTGAACATTTTGTTGCAGAAGCTTCATGCCATCGGCGAGCCGATCAACTTTTTCTCCGTTCCGTCTTACTTTTGGGGGATTCTGATCGGGACCGGGTTGTGGAAGGAGATCGGGTTTGCGTCCATCGTCTACCTTGCCGCCATAGCGGGGGTCAACCCGAACCTGTATGAAGCGGCTTCCATCGACGGCGCGAGCCGGTTCAAGCAAATTTTTCTCATTACGCTTCCGAGTATTTCCCCCGTCGTGATTATATTCATGATTTTGGCCGTAGGCAACATATTGAACGCCGGGTTCGAAGATATTCTCCTGCTCGCGGGAAACCCGATTCTAAGGGAAATATCCGAGGTCATCGATACGTATGTTTATCGCGTGGGGATTATGAATTCGCGGTTTTCCTACGCCACGGCGGTCGGATTGTTCAAAGCGATCATCAGCGTCGGGCTACTGACGATCGCGAATCTGATCGCCAGAAGATCGGGCTCGAGTTTATGGTAAACGATTTTTCCGAAAGCGGGGCGGGTGTATGAAGTTAAGTGCGGAAGATCGGATCATGCAAGTGTTCATTTACGTTTTTCTGACCATTCTCGGTTTCGTCACACTGTACCCGTTATGGAATTCGATGGTCATCTCCCTGAATCTCGGTGCGGATACGCAATTGGGCGGCGTGACGTTCTGGCCCAGAAAGTTCACTTTGGAAAACTATGAGATCGTGTTCCAGGATCACCGCTTGCTGCACGCGTTTTGGATTTCGGTATGGAGAACCGTGCTGGGCACGCTGCTGTCCATTTTTCTCACCGCCGTGTTCGCTTTCGGGATGTCGAGAAAGGAACTGATCGGGAAACGGTTTTATATGATTTGCGCCGTCATCACGATGTATTTCAGCGGCGGGCTGATCCCGCTGTTCCTGTTAAACCGCTCGCTCGGTTTGATGAACACGTTCTGGGTCATGATCATCCCCGTTCTGATCAGCGTGTGGAATATGATTATTTTCAGAACGTTCTTTATGGAATTGCCGGCGGGGCTGGACGAATCGGCCAAGATGGACGGGTGCAGCAATTGGGGCGTCTTTTTCCGGATCGTGGTTCCCATTTCGGGCCCGGTCATCGCGACATTGTCTCTGTTCACCGCGGTCTATCATTGGAACGATTGGTTTACGGCCAGCATTTACATATCGAAAGCGGAGCTGCTGCCGATCCAGACGATGCTTCAGCAAATTCTGAATTCCAACATTATGTCGGAGCAGTTAATGCAGGCCACGGCGCAGGCGCAGGATCAGTTGGCCAAAATTCAAAGCGTCACGACCAAATCCCTGACGATGGCCACGATGATGGTGGCGACCGTCCCGATCATGCTCGTATATCCTTTCGTGCAGAAGTATTTTGTCAAGGGTGTATTAGTTGGTTCATTGAAGGAATAATTTGAATCTTCATTCTCATCGATGTTTAGGCTGACAAGGCTTTTAAACATACAGTACTATTAAACTTGAGAGGGGTTTTTCAGAATGAAAGCAAGAAGAATCATGGTTCTGCTGCTCGTATTGTGCCTGAGCTTCATCATGGTGCTCGCGGGCTGCAACGGCGGGGGCAAGAATCAGGCTTCCGAAGCGGAACCCAGCGCCACGAGCGATCAAGCGGGCGATGCCGCGCAGCAGGAAGCGGAATCCGCCGATCGGTTCGTGTTGGGCGAAACGCCGTTGAAGTTCAGCTTTTACGGAAATTACGATTGGTACACCATGCAGCCTTGGGGCCAGGATCCCACATCGAAATGGATTCAGGATAACAAAAAGGTGACGGTCGAAGCGATTTCGTCGGGAGGCGTGGCCGCCCAGAAGCTGAATACGATGATCGTATCCAACGAGTTTCCCGATGTCATCTGGGGGGAACGGGGAGCCGACGTGGAACGCCTGGTCGGCGCCGGCAAATTGGTGGCGCTGGACCCTTACCTGGACAAATATCCGAACCTGAAAAAGTGGGCCGGGATGCCGGCGTTGAATATGCTCCGCTCCGCCGACGGCAAGCTGTACCAATTCCCGAACTGGTACACTTCCGCGCCGAGGGGCAACGGCGGGTATATCGTCAACAAGGAAATTTACAGCGCGCTGGGATCGCCGAAGCTGGAAACGTTCGATGATTTGTACGGCTTTCTGAAACAGGTCAAGGACAAGTATCCGAATCAAATCGTTCCTTTTGAAGTGGGAATCGACGCGCAAGGCATCGACGAGCTGTATTCCGGCTTTGCGGACGACCATCCCGTGCAATTTTTAAGCCAGCGGGCTGTTCCCGACGGGGACAAGCTAACGTCGATCTTCACCGATCCCGTCTTCCGGGAAACGATGCAGTTTGCCAGCAAGCTGTTCAGGGAAAAGCTGGTAACGCAGGACGCCTTCACGCAAAAACTGGATCAGGTTCGCCAAAAGATAACCACCGGCCAGGTGGCGGTCGCGGCGGCGTTTAACGTGACCGACCTGGGCAACCGCGGGAACACGGAGTTGAAGAAGGCCGGCCCCGACAAAGGGTACGACATCCTGTGGCCTTTGCACAAAGACGGCGTGGACAAAAACAAAGTATGGGCTACGCAGTATGATTCGCTCGGTTGGAACGTGGGCGTGATCACCACGTCGGCTGAAAATCCGGAAGGCATTTTCGCCTACCTGGATTGGCTGACCGGTCCGGAAGGCGAACGCATTATTTTCTGGGGCCCGGAAGGAATGTACTGGCAAGGAACGGACGAGGAAGGCGCACCGGTCATGACGGAGAAGGCGACGACCGACGCCGAGGGATTGACCAAGCTGATGCAGGTGACGGATACGTTCCAATGGGCCGGGAATACGGTCTTTATCGACGGGTCCAAAGCCAGAAATCAGATGAAAAACCCGGAGGATCAGCGGGATTGGGCGACCGTCGCGCAAACGAGCGTCGCGTGGAAAACCGCGTTTGACATTACGCAGTTCGCCAACATCACGCCGGCTCCCGACTCCGAAGAAGGCATTACCAATCAAAGGGTGCTGGATATTTTCACCGAGTCGAAGGCGAAGGCGCTGTTCGCCAAGGACGACGCCGAGGTTCTGGCCATTCTGGATAAAGCGGAGGACGACGCCCAGAAAGCCGGCTATCAAAAATTGCTCGACTATCAAACGAAGATTTGGCAGGAAAATCTGCAAAAACTGAACAGCAAATAAGCGCTGGCGCATGATCCGAACGGGAGGGTATACTGTATATAGTATACCCTCCTGTCGGACTTTGAAAAGGACGTGCGCGAAACCGAAACCGTTTGGTCATACATCGAGGTGGTTGTCATGTACAAAGTGCTTGTGGTGGACGACGAACAATTGAATCTGGAAGGTCTGAAGAAGCTGATTGCGTGGGACCGGCTGGGCATGTCCGTCATGGCCGGGCTCAACAGCGGATTTTCGGCGTTGGAATGGATGCGGGAAAACGCGGTGGATATTTTGGTGACGGACATTAAAATGCCGATCATGACGGGATTGGAATTGGCGCGCAAGGCGGTGGAGACCTATCCCAAATTAAAGGTGGTCTTCATTAGCGGCTACGAGGATTTCCATTACGCCAAGCAAGCCATCGCGGTGAATGCCAGCGGATATGTTCTGAAGCCCGTCGCGGAGAAGGAGCTGTTCGGCGTGCTGCAAGGCGTGCGCGACGACCTGGACAAGGAGCGGCAAAGGGAGCATTTAGAAAGCGTTTACAAAGAATCCATTCCCTACTTTAAAAACGAATGGATGCATCAATGGCTCGAAGGAACGGCGGAGGGCCCGAATTTGACCGAGGAATACGCGTTGAAGTTTCTCGGTTCGCCGTGCAGCGTGGCGATTGTGGAAATCGATGATTTGAAATGGAAATTGAATCATTTTCCGGAGGAACAGCGCGCCGGTATTGTGCAAAAGGTATTTGATTTGATCACGGAGAAATGCGGTCAAGAGGATATGGAGCTGTTATGCAAAATCGGCCGCCACCGCGTGGCGCTTGTCGCGCATCAAGCCGATGCCGGTCCGGGTTTGGAGCGGTTGGTCGCATATGTCGGAAGCCGCAGCCCGCTTTCCGTCACGATCGGTTTGGGCGCGGCCGGTTCGACGGCGGAGGATGTCCGGCTTTCCTACAGGCAGGCCAGGGAAGCGCTCGGCTATAAAATGTTCTACGGCAAAAACAGGCTGATCCGGGGCTCGGATCACAAGGAAGAAGCGGCCAGGGAAGCCAGAGACTTGAACGAAATATTGGAATCCCTTTTTGCGGCGATGACGCAATACCGTCTCGTGCAAATTGACGATAACATCATCGACTTGTTTATTTTGGTAGCCAACCTGAAAACGAAATTAAGCATTTACCATTTTGCTTTGCATATTATTTCCAGACTGGACGGCTATTTGAATACGCTGAACGAAAATTTGTACAGCCTGCTCGGTCTGGAATCGAAAAACCTGGACATCCTCTTTCATTTTGAAACGCTCGATGACATTCAATCGTGGCTGAGAAAGCGGCTGTTTGAAATTTCCGAATTGCTGCATATGAAGAAGAAGCATAAAAACAGAAAACTGGTCGAGGAAATGGAGAAGTACGTTCAGGAACGGCTGGATCGAAATATTGTATTGCGCGATGCCGCCAACTATTTTTCGTTTACGCCCAATTATTTGGGTTATTTGTTTAAAGAAGAAACGGGTCAAAATTTCAGCGATTTTGTGATCAAGAAGCGGTTTGAAAAAGCGCGCGAGCTGTTGAAGGACCCCAAAATGAAAATCTACGAGGCCGCGTACCGGGTTGGATATAAAAATTTAACCTATTTCAGCCGCCAGTTTAAAGAAACCTATGGCATGACTCCGGGGGAATTTCGCAAACAAAGCTAGCGGGAAGGTGGGGTCATCGCATGAGGAACCGCCGGTGGATGACGATCGGCTACAAGCTGTTGATTTCCTATTTGCTGTTCGCCATCACGCCCGTGACGGTGGTCGGATACTTTGCCTACACTTCCTCCGTGCAATCGATCCGGGAGCAGGCGAATACCAACGTCAAGGGCACCCTTCGGCAAATGAGAGACAACATCTCGTATAAAATGGAAGATATTCAGCGGCTATCGAATCGGTTGTATTTTGACACCACGCTGCAGGACCAACTGAGAAGGTACGAATTCGGCTGGGAGGGCCACGAGGCGATCACCCGGTATGTGCTGCCCCAAATGGCCAACACCGTTCATGCGTCAAGGACGGATATCCGGTTGGCCGTCTATTTTGAGAACGACGCCATTCCGGAAGTGTTCGATTTGCAGGACGAACATATCGATCCGCTGTCGAGAGGGGCCGGCTTCGAGCTGTTTCACATGGACCGGCTGTACGCGCTGGATTGGTACCGGGAATTGAAGCTTCCGCCGGAAGACTATCGGGGCGACAGCGTATTGTGGCGGCAGGTGGACAGCGATCAGCGCTTCGGAAATATATCGCTGTTCAGCAGAATGGTCGATACCCACGATCCTTTCGACATCCGGAAAATCGGCATGATTCGCATCGTCACCAGGCTGAACAACCTGTTCGAAGCGGTCGATTACAACAAAATCGGGGAGCGGAGCGAGCTGTTCGTTCTCAATCAAAATCAGGCCCCCGTTTACTCCTCCCGTGAAAAACACACGGGCTCCCCCCGTTTAACGGACTGGCATCCGCACGACCACCTCGAAATCCATGAAGAGATTCCGGGGCTGGATTGGACGCTGGTTGCGTTTATTCCCAATGAGCTGCTGGAGAACAACGCCAGAAGGGTTCGCAGCCTGACCGTGTTCGTCTGCCTGGTCAGCCTGTTGGTGGTCGCTTTGTTGAGCGCCGTCGTCTCGCGTTTGTTCTCCGTGAAAGTGAAGAAGGTCACGTCGGTGCTGAGCGCATTTTGCGACGGCGATTTCCAGAAAAGAATGGACGATGCGGGGCGGGACGAGTTTGCCCAAATCGCCCTTGCCTTAAATGAAGTGGGGGAAAATACGGGCAGGCTGATAGAGGAAGTGTATCTGACCAATATTCAAAAGAAAGAAGCCGAATTGAGCGCCCTGCAGGCTCAAATCAACCCGCATTTTTTGTACAACACCTTGTATTCGATCAGCCGGTTGGCCAAAATCGGGGAGATTGACAAACTGGATGACATGGTGACCGGGTTGGCCCAATTTTATCGCCTGACGTTGAATGAAGGCAAGACGATCATCACCATCGATAAGGAAATGCAGCATGCGCAGGTGTATATCCAAATTCAGAAAATCAAGTATATCGACCGCATTCGGGTCCTGTACGATATCGATCCCGCGATCCGGCCGCTCCATACGGTGAATTTGATTCTCCAGCCCTTTATCGAGAATATTCTTGAGCACGCCCTGTACGGCGATACGATCAACATCAAGGTGCAGGCGTATCGGGAAGGCGAGAGGGTCGTTTTCAAAATCATCGACGACGGGATCGGCATGCGGCCGGAAACGCTGGACCAGATCATGAATGCGTCCGACGGCACGTTGGGCTACGGCATTTTCAACGTCAACCGGCGCATTAAGCTGCAATTTGGCGATGACTACGGCGCGGTGATTTTCAGCCGTTTGGGCATGGGGACCGCCGTGCGGATTACGATTCCCGCATACGATGAAGGGAAGAAGCCGGAGGAAGGTTGAATCGCATGCGCCGATGGTTTATATTTAAAAGGCGGCTCCGCGCGGTTGGACATGGCTTGGAGAACGGCAGCAGACGCATTGATCCGCGGAAAACCGGGGGCGGCAGAGACCGGACATCCATGTTCAGGAGAGGATAGCGTATGAAAACCATCGTTGGAAATCTGCAGTTGATGAAAAAGATCAATATGTCGTTAATTTTGAATCTGGTGCATCGGGAAGGCCGGCTGTCGAGGGCGGAAATTGCCCAAACGTTAAAATTGAGTCCGACGACGGTATCCGCATTGGTCGATGAACTGATCCAGCAAAAATTCATCGACGAGGTCGGAGAGAAATCGTCGCCCGGAGCGGGGCGCAAAGCGATTGCCCTGGAAATCAGCCGCGATAAAGGGTACGTGATTTCGGTCGGGTTGGGCAACAACCATTTTAATGCGGCCTTGTTGAACTTTCACAACGAAATTGTATATGAATTTCAGCAGCCTATTCGTAAGGGCAATGAACCAATTTATCAATATATCGAAGAGGCGGTCCGCCAATTGCTTGCGTCCGATGCGGTCAAGGACGCCTCGCACATTCGCGGCATCGCCATTTCCTCGCCCGGCATTATCGACGAGTATGGGGAGACGATCATCAAATCCACGCTGCTGCAAATCGACCAACTGGCGATCAAAGCAAGGCTTGGCCGCGAATTCGACTATCCGATCATCGTCGTCAATGACGTGAAGGCGGCCGCCTTTTCCGAATATTACAGCGGCGAGCGCAAAACGGACCATCTGCTCTTTTTGTCCATCGATTATGGCATTGGCGTCGGGTTTGTCATCGACGGCAAAATATACAGCGGCTTCAAAGGAGCGTCGGGCGAAATCGGCCATATCCAGATCGACCCGAAGAACGGGCTGCAATGCCAATGCGGCAAAGTCGGCTGCATTGAAACCGCGCTGACCGAGCCTTATTTGTTGATGAAGGCCCAGATGACGGCCGGCGAGAAGGGCATTTCGCCGCTCCCGCAAACGTTTGACGAGCTGCTGGAGAGGTATGATCGGGGGGAGGAGTGGGTCGAGGACCTGTTCGAGCGCGCTTGCTTTCTCGCCGGTCAAACGTTGGCTTCGATTATCAATCTGTTAAGCCCGGAAATGATGGTGATCCACGGTTGGATGAATCGCTCCGACAAGTTTTTTCAAAAATTAAAAGCGGAATGCGTCGGGTTTCCGTTTCCGATTCCGTTCGACGGGAACCGGATCGTGCCCTCCTCGTTCGGGGAGCGGGGCTTTCTGATCGGGGCGGCCACCTTGATGCTGCATCAAATATTTCGGGCTTATATTTAGAAGGGCGGTGAAAAATAGGCACGCAGGGGTCGGGCATCGGCTGGAGAAACGGCAGTGGGAGCGGTCGCTTTTGTCCGTGGATTTCGCCTAATTCGGCTGTAAAATCAAGAAATCTGCGGACAACTGCGATGGGAAACCGATGTCAACTCCTGCGCCGTTTTTTTCACTGCACTTCCGGCGGTAGAACATGAAGCGGGAAAAGTGGGGAGAGTGGGGGCGTTGTCGAATCAATTTGTCTGCATTACGGGAGCGGAGCGGGGAATCGGGCTGGCGTTGACCCGGGAATGGCTGGAGGCGGGTTGCACGGTATTCGCCGGCAGCCGGACGGAGCATCGGCCGGAGTTGGATCGGCTTGCGCTCCGTTTCCCGGGATGCCTGCACCCTTTCGTGCTGGATGTGGGAAGCGACGCGAGCGTGCGGGAAGCGGCCGCCTGGATTCGCGGCCGGACCGATCGGCTGGATCTGCTGATCAACAATGCGGCGATCCTCGGCGATACGAAGCAAACGGTGGAGGACGAGATCGATTTCGAGGAGATCCGGCACGTCTACAACGTGTCCGCGCTCGGCGCGATTCGCATGTCGAACGCGCTGATCGAACCCGTGATGAACGGCGGCAAGCTGATCGTCATGATCTCCTCCGAGGCGGGCAGCATCGGCAACAGCTATCGCGAGGCCTGGTTCGGGTACTGCATGGCCAAGGCGTCGCTGAATATGGGCTCCACGATCATCCACAACAAAATTCGCGAGCGCGGAGGGAGGGTCCTCCTGCTGCATCCCGGTTGGGTCAAGACGAGCATGAGCGGGACATGGGACGCCGCCGGCACGTATACGCCGGAACAGTCGGCGGTCTTCATCGTACAGCGGATCAGGGATCACGGAGGCGAGATTCATGACCAGCCCTTGTATATGGCGGCGGATACCGGAAAGCTCCTGCCTTGGTAGGCGGGGAAGCGAAGGAAAGGGGACGGGCTGATGAGCGGCAAACCGAACGTGTTGTTGCTCGGTGACGACACGCGCGCCAAATGGCATCCGCTGGAGCCGGTCAAGCGGCAGTTGGAGCGCATTTTGGGCGGGGAATTCGCGTTGGCGGGCACGGAGGATTACCGGCGTCTGGCTTGGCTGGATCGGGCGGAATTTGCGCTTTGCATTTCCTATGCGGATGCTTGGGATCGCCGGCCGACGCCGGAGCAAGTCGGCGGCTTGCTGCGGTTTGTGGCGAGCGGGGGCGGCTTGCTCGCGATCCACAACGGCATCTCGCTGCAGCAAAGCCCCGAGCTGTTGCAGATGATCGGCGCCAGGTTCACCGGGCATCCGCCTTATACGAGGCTGCGCTATTGCGCGCCGGACGCGGAGCACCCCGTTCTGGACGGCGTCGCCGATTTCTCCATGGAGGAGGAGCCCTACATGTTCGATTTCGCTCCTTTCGCCGACGTCCGCGGATTCCTCGAATTCGAATGGGAAGGAAAGCGATATCCGGCGGCCTGGGAGCGCCGCTACGGGCTCGGGAAAGTGGTCTACCTCCAGCCGGGGCACCATGCTCCGTCGTTCCAGCCGGAAATGTACCGGCGGTTGGTGCTCAACAGCGCGCGCTGGGCGGTTGCCCGATGGGACTGATTCCCGAGAGTCTCTGAGAGACCCTGCCATAGGGCTTACACGCGTTCACACAAGCTTGTGCTCCTCACATAAGCCTACACACACGCTCACACGCGTTTCACACAAGCCATATAGCCGACGCAACCTGCGGACTCCTGCCAAGCTATCAAGTTCACGCGCAGGCTTGTGCCGGACCATACAAAGGCTGCCCCTCGTCTTTACAGACCGGGGGCAGCCTCTTGTGTTCCTTGTTTCATCGCTGAGCGAACGTTTAATGCAGCAGCAAATCCGATAATTTGTTGAGCAACGTTTTGTCGCCATCGGCCGTGATTTCCCAGAACATCGCGCCGCCCAGCTTGTGCGATTTGATGAAGTCGATCTTGTATCCGTAGGATTCCACGTCGTCATAGCTGATGAACGTTCCGTCCTCCGCGTTGAACAGCCACGGCACTTTGGCGCTGTCGTTCCAGTAGCGGACAAAGCCGTTTTGGTTCACATAGTTTTGCTCCAGATCGCGGTAATCCAACGATCCGTCTTCCCATGTGCCTTTCGAGGGGCCGGCGCAGGTCTGGTACTGGCCGTTCTCGTCGACGGAGCAGCCCGTAAAGCCGTGCCCGTAAAACGGCATTCCGAGCACGATTTTTTCCGATGGAACGCCCGCGCTCAAAAATCCGTTGACCGCCGCGGCCGCGTAGAAGCGGTTGGCGTGATCCGAAGGATCGTCCGGGTCGAAATAGAGCGGCGCGTTGTGGCCGCTTACGGATTCTCCGGCCACATGGAAATCGTAGCCCATCACGTTGATCCAATCGACGGCTTCAGCGACTTCCTCTATCTCCGTATTTTCAATGTAGGAAGGAGCGGAGCCCGCGGCGATGGTCAGCAGATAATGTTTTCCACCGTCGGTTTTCCCCGCTTCGTCCAATTTTTGTCGGATAGTTTGCAGAAGCAGAGTGAAATTCTGCTTGTCTTCCGGCCGCCTTGCGTTCTCTTCCATTCCTCCGGCCACGGGATATTCCCAGTCCAGATCGACGCCGTCAAACCCGTAGTCGCGCAGGAATTGAACCACGCTGTCGGCAAATTTGGTCCGCGATTCGTCCGTCAGAGCGACGTTGGAAAATTCTCCGGACCACGACCATCCGCCCACGCTGATCAACGTTTGCAGATGCGGGTAGAGCGATTTAAGTATGTTCAGTTGATTGAAGTTTCCTTTCTTGCAGCTATCGTCCTCGCAATCTCCGGGGGACGGTCTGTCCGTATCGGCCCAGGGGTCGCCCAGCGCGATGACGCCGTCCTTGATATTGGCAAAAGCGTAGTTGATATGGGTCACTTTGGCCGCGTCGATATGGGACACCTGGAAATTGCGCCCGTAAATTCCCCATTCGATATAATAAGCGACCACTTTGTAGTTCGAGCCGATGGTGGCTGTACCCGATGCTTGATCCCACCCGATCGGAAGATGGTCGGCTTCGGCTATGAAGCGGAGCGGAACGAATAATTTGCCGTTCTGCAGCCGGGGAGCCGCCTGCAATTCAATTTGCTCTCCGTTTACCCGCGCTTGATTTGAATCGGCCTGCAGTTCGATAATCAGACTATCTTTGGATAGGGAGAATGAGTTCGGGTCTTTTTGCGCCAACCGGAAATTCAATGCTTTCGACAATGAGCCGGCGTCCGCCAGAATCGTTCCGTTCTCCATCACCGGGGGCGAGTCGAACGCTACGGCCTGACCGTTGAAAATGACCTGAATGGCGGGCGCTTCTTCCCCGAATGCCGGAACGATCCCCGCTATCAGACTTAAACATAGCAAACAAACTCCGGCCCGCGCCATTTTTTTC
The DNA here is from genome assembly GCA_964470405.1 of uncultured Caryophanales bacterium. GTDB lineage: Bacteria > Bacillota > Bacilli > Paenibacillales > CAYYCV01 > CAYYCV01. Next base: position 7,721 of record CAYYCV010000060.1, on the reverse strand, counting down.
AAGAACCGCATATTGTTTTACCCTCCATAACATAGGATTGAAATCGTTATACCTATCATTATATCGCCTTGTTTCATCATATTGAGGTATATCTTTCCATTATGGAGGGGTAGATTTCTATCATTTCCGGCAAACGCTTCCGACACCCGAGCCTGGGGGCGGAGCCGCACTCCGGGAGTCTGTTCGACGAAGCAAAGCGGGTGAATTTTGATCCAAAAGATGGCCGGCGGGAAGGGAATGGTCTCGACAGGCAGCCTGCTGCGGTTGCCTTTTCGATCGAGTGGCCGCCCCGGTTTCATACGATCAAGGCCGTTTGATTGAAACAGCGATGGAGGGACTATCCTTTTCCGCAGCAATCACGTTGAATAAAAATTCACTGATATCTTTCCGCCGGACAGACAGACTTCCAGGCTAGAAAAAGACGCGGACCTCGGTCAAATCCTGAATGCTGCCGTCCCGCGGGCTTCTCGTATACACCCATATTTCTCCGGTTGCGGCGCCGGGCGGCTGATCGAATGTCAGGGCGGCAGAGAATACTCCGTAGGCCGGGGCTCCGGCGGAGGCCATGACGCTTCGCTCCCGCGCCACGACCCGATTGCTTTCGTCGCGGATCTGGTAATTCACCGCGGCTTCAAAGGCGCGGGCGAAGCCTTCCAGCTTCTGGCCCTCGGTGATTTTCGTGCCGGGGTAGGGCCGGAACACCGCGATATTCGTGGATGACGGAAGCGGGACCAGAATGCGAAAGCCCGGATAAATCACGTCCGGCGACAATCCGGGGCGGTTGGCGTTGAAGCGCAGCAGCTCCCCGAGCGGCACGCCGAAACGGCGCGCGATCCGCCAGAGCGTATCCCCTTCTTCCACCGTGTACGTCAAGGCGGGGAAAGTCAGCATCTGATCGACAAAGATCAGATCGGGGTTTGTGATCCGGAGATTGATTCCGGCCAGCAGATCGACCGGCACGTTGAATCGGTCGGCAATGCGGTAGAGCGTGTCTTCCGGACCGACGACGTAAAACACTTCGTTTCCCGGGCGCACCCCCTCCGCCGGGACGGCCAAAACCCAGCCGGGGTAAATCCGCCCGGGATCTGTGATCGGCGGACGCAAGGCGTTGGCCTGCGCGATTCGCTCCGCCGAGCTTCCCCATTGGGCGGCAATCGAATGCAAAGTATCCCCGGGTCGCACGGCGTAAATCAAATTCATCTCTTCCATGATCGGCATCGATGGCACTCCTTGCTTGCTTCTTGATGTCAACATGATATTCACCCAGAGGATGCATGGTTCCGTTAAGCAGGGTTTTCTCGATTTAGGTAGAAATTCATTACGTGGGATTTCGCAGATGCGCGGTCTGTCGGCCCGGAGATTGAATTTAACGGGAAAAAGGCATGTTATAGTGCCGACCGAGGGGCGCAAATCGCAGTTTAACGGGAAATGATCCCGTTATTTCGGTGCGATCCGGTTAAATTTGAGATACATGCTTAATTTAGCGGGACTTATTCCAGTTAAATTCGTATAAACGGGCCTGAATGTTGTAATTAGCAGGAGGTTTTCCGGTTACTTTGGAAAGCCTGACGGCTCCTTATTGGACTTTGCTCCAAAACGGTAAATGCATTGAAATAAACATCTTAAAAATGAAAGGAGAATGCCAATATGGATTCATTGCAACAACAATCGGCCCGCCCGGCGGAGGATCGCTCGGAAGGGCCTGCGGCCGGCGAGGCCGGCCAACCCGTGGCCCTGGTCACGGGCACGTCCAGCGGCTTCGGGCTGCTGACCGCCCTCGCGTTGGCCGGCGCGGGCTACCGCGTGATCGCCGCGATGCGCGACTTGTCCAGGCGGGGCCCGCTGCTGGAACAAGCCGAATCCTCGGGCATTCGGCATCGTCTGGAGTGCATCCGGCTGGATGTGACGGATGAGCGTTCGATCGCGCAAGCGATGATGACGATCCGCGAGAAGTACGGCCGCGTCGATCTTCTCGTCAACAATGCGGGAATAGCGGTCGGCGGAGCTGTGGAGGACATCCCGATGGAGGATTGGCGGCGGCAGATGGAGACGAATTTTTTTGGCCTGGTAGCGGTGACCAAACAGGTGCTTCCCCTCATGAGGGGGCAGCGCCGGGGCACGATTGTCAACGTCGGCAGCATGAGCGGTCGGTTCGGCATTCCCGGCTATGCTCCGTATGCCGCTTCCAAATTTGCGGTGGAAGGGTTCAGCGAATCGCTGCGCCATGAAATGCTGCCTTTCGGCGTACATGTCGTGCTTGTCGAGCCGGGAGCGTATAAAACGGCCATTTGGCAAAAAGGCTTCGCCGGGATACGCACGGCTCCGGATTCGCCGTACCGCGCCAGGCTGCAAGCCGTCCTGCGCTACTCCGAGCGGGCCGCGCGAACGGCGCCCGACCCCCGCGAGATCGCCGCGCTGATCGTCCGCATCGCCGGCAAACGCTATCCCTGGCTGCGCTACCCCGCGGGCAAAGGCGTCCGGCTCCTGCTGTTCGCTTTGGCTGTCGTTCCCTGGAAATGGCGGGAACGGGCGATCAAGCGGGTATTGGGCTGAGCCGGTATTGATTCTGCGATCTCTCGCGGATCTTGCACCGTTCTCCTGCGGTTCCTTCCGCCGGTCTTGCTTCGCGCCAGCCCTCGAGGCTCCCCGCGCCCGTCTCGCGTCGAACTGCGCTGTCCTCCGCGGCTACCGAGCCGGTCTCGTGTCGAGCCGCTCCGATCCCCGTGGATCGCGCCCCACCCTCCGCGGTTCCCGCGCTGTCTCGCGCTTGCTCTGCATGAGCGCCCAAGCCCGTCTCGCGCCAAACATTTGAAAGCCGCCATGATTTGCATGAAATGACGGCGCTCATTTGTTACAATAAATGATTGGCGAGGGCTTTTTGGGCTGAGGCAGCAAACCATTTTTTCGGAGGGATCCATATGGAATTGAGGCTGTACGGGGATGTCGGGCAAGTTGCGGAAGGGGTTCGCCTGTTGGCGGAGGATCTGCGCGTTGCGTTGTCCGACAGCGGACTCCCGGTTCGGGTGGAGCAAGCGCCCGGCGATTTGGAAGTGAAGGTGGAGAAGCGGGAAGGATACATACGCTATGCCCGGAAAAATCAATTTTTTCGCGCTTTCGGTCTGTTGGTCCGGCATCTCCGGCAGGAGGGAGACGTCCCCCTCCATATTCGGGAGCAGCCTCAGTTTGACACCGTCGGGACGATGTTCGATTTGTCCCGCAACGGGGTGCTGAACCTGCATAGCTTCAAATGGATGCTGCGAAAGATGGCGCTGATGGGCTTCGACGCAGTCATGCTGTATATGGAGGATACTTACGCGGTGGAAGGCGAGCCGTACTTCGGCTATATGCGGGGCAGATATTCCGCGGCCGAGTTGAAGGAGATCGACGATTACGCCGATGGCTTCGGCATTGCGGCTTTTCCGAGCATACAGACACTGGCGCACCTGGAGGAGTTCCTGAAGTGGGACGCCGCCGCGCATTATCGCGATACGCGGGGGGTGCTGCTGCCCGGCGAGGAGCGGACGTACGACCTGATCGACAAGATGATCGCCGCCGCCACCGCGCCTTTTCGCAGCCGCAAAATTCACATCGGCATGGACGAGGCCGAGGAACTGGGCCGGGGCAAATATCTCGACCGTTTCGGATACAAGCCGCGCTTCGAGATCATGAACGCGCACTTGTCGAGAGTGCTGGACATGGCGCGCAAACAAGGGCTGGAGCCGATGATGTGGAGCGATATGTTTTTGAAGCTCGCCTCCGACTCGGGGGATGATTACTACGGGCAGGATACCGAGATTCCGGATTACATGCGGCAAAGCGTGCCGAAAGATGTGCGCATGGTGTATTGGGATTACGATCATATAAAAGAAGAACAGTACAGCGGTTTGATCCGCAAGCATCGGGCCCTGGGCAGCACGCCGGCGTTTGCCGGGGGCGTCTGGATCTGGAACACCTTCGGCGTCAATTACGGGCTGTCGATGGCCGCTTCCGAAGCGGCGCTAAACGCTTGCAAGGAGGAAGGCGTGAAGGAGGTGTACGCGACCTTGTGGGGCGACGACGGGATGGAAAGCTCCCCGTTCTATGCGCTGCTTGGACTCCAGTTGTTCGCCGAGCACGCGTATGCGCGCCGCGTGGAAAACGCGCGGTTGCAGGAGCGGGTCCGGTTCTGCACCGGCATCGACGCGGAGGCGTTTGAGAGGTTGAAATACCTCGATGAAATCCCGGGAAGCGCCCCGGATAATGCGAAGCAAAGCAATCCGTCGAAGTTCCTTTTTTGGCAGGACGCGCTGCTGGGCGTGTTTGACAAGCAGATTGAAGGATTGGAACTTTCCGCCCACTACGCTCGTCTAAAAGAGGAGATCGGTCGGCACCGGCAGGCGCAGGATGAGCTGGATTTTATTTTTGAAGTGCCCGGGAAGCTTTGCGCCGTGCTGGAGATCAAGAGCGATTTGGGCTTGCGGTTGAAGCGGGCTTACGACCGGAAAGAAATCGAGGTTTTAAAAGAGATCGCCGATCGCGAATTGCCCGATTTGCGGGACAGGGTGCAACAGCTTCGGGAAGCGCATCGGCGCCAGTGGTTCCGCATCTTCAAGCCTTTTGGCTGGGAAGTGCTGGATATTCGCTACGGCGGGGTGCTGGCCCGGCTCGAAACGACGGCGGCCCGGCTGACGGATTTCGCCGAGGGCCGAATCGACCGGATCGAGGAGCTGGATCAGGAGCGATTGATTTTCAGCAAAGCCAACCGTTTCAACCATGCGGGGGTCGGGTGGAGCAGCTATTATTACCGGATGGCATCGCCGAATGTGTTCTTTCACGTGCTGCCCGTATATTGAGACGGTCTGCGCCAATGTTCGGATAGAGGTTAAGCACAGAGGTTAAGCATAGAGGCTAAGTGTAGAGGTTAAGCGTGATGAGCGATATGGAACTGCAACCGAATAGAAGACACCGGCTGATGGGGGGCGTGCGCGCGCGGGCTTCCGAAACGTATCGGTACGATACGGCGCCGTGGCTTGCCGCCGTTGCTGGCATGTGGGCTGTGGGCAGCGCGGCGACGGCGGTCTGCTCGCTGGGGATGCCCACGGGTTGGGGCGTCATGTTCGGCGTGGCGGCCGCGATCGGTTTAAATACGATCGCGATGGCGCTGTTCTCGACGACCGCCGCCCTGCTGTTGGCGTTGATCGGCCTGCCTGCGCCGCGGCTCGCCGTCGGCGGCGCCGTTTATGTCGGCGTGGTCGTGTACTGGATTTTGTATTATGCGGATGCCGATTTTCCGGCTTCGCTGCTGTTGTCCGCGGCGGTCACGGTGGTCGGCGCCGCTGCGGGCTGGTTCGTTCGGGCGATCGTCAGCCGCAAGGTCGGCTGGCTTGCGAAAACCGGCCTGCTGGCGGTGGTTGCGGCCACGGGCTTGCTGGCCGCGCAAGCGCTGCCCGGGGTGCCCGATGCGGTTCCGCCGGGCTATGCAGGGCCGCCTCCGCAGGGGCAGCCCATCGACGACCCGTCCGCGCCGGGGAGCGACGCCTACCGCTTCTTCACCTATGGAAGCGGGCAGGATTTGCACCGCCCCGAATTCGGCCGCGAGGCGGACCTGATTTCTTCCCCGGTGGACGCCTCCGCCTATATTTCGAAATGGCCGTGGCTCCGCAAGGCGTTCTGGGGATTCGACGAGAAGCGGCTGCCCTTGAACGGCAAGGTGTGGATGCCGGAGGGAGAGGGGCCGTTTCCGCTCGTTTTGATGGTCCACGGCAATCATTTGATGGAGTATTTTTCGGAAGGCGGATACGATTATCTGGGAGAATTGTTGGCCAGCCGGGGCATGATCGCGATTTCGGTCGATGAAAACTTCCTGAATTATTCCGTTTGGTCGGGCATACCGGACCAGGATATGAAGGTCAGGGCCTGGGTGCTTTTGAAGCATTTGCGGCAAATCCAGTCTTTTGCGGAAACGGCGGACTCCCCGTTTTATCGGCGGGTCGATTTCAGCCGGGTCGCGCTGGTCGGGCACTCCCGCGGCGGGCAGGCGGCGGCTATGGCGGCGGATCGGGACCGCTGGTTCGCGCCGGATGCGGACCTGCCCGCGCTGGGCAGCTATGCGATCCGGGCCGTAGCCGCATTGGCGCCGACGGACACGGCGGTGGACGGCCAAAGAGCGGAGCTGGAGGACGTCTATTATTTGACGCTGCAAGGGGCGCACGATGCCGACGTGGACCAGTTTTACGGAGCGCGGCAATATGTGCGGACTTCTTTTTCCGAAAATTCGGAGCGCTTTAAAACTTCATTGTATATCGCCAACGCCAATCACTCCCATTTCAACACGGCTTGGGGCGGTTTCGACCTGTCGTTTCCCGAGGGCTTGTTTCTGAATCGGAGGGATTTGTTGAGCGGGGAGGACCAGAGGCAAATCGCCAAGGTGTATGTTTCCGCTTTTCTGGAAACGGTGTTTCACGGGCAAAAGCAGTACGCCGGCCTCTTTCGCGACTATCGGGTCGGGTCGGACCTCCTTCCCGCCGCCCGCTACTTTAGCCGCTTTGAAACCGGCGATTACACGGAGATCGCGCAGTTCGACCGCGACAATGACGCGTTCGAGCTGTCGGACGGCGTTACGGCCCGATCGTACGGCATCACGGACCGACAGGATCGCGAACAGGGATTGGCGCTGGAGTGGGAGCGATCCGGCACGTACAGGCTGGAGGCCGACGACGGGTTTGTCGATGAAGAAGAGGCTGTCGGAGAAATCGGCGAGGCCAGCCTGGTGTTTGCCATGGCCCACCCGACACCCGACCCGGCGTCCGACCCGGAAGCCGAAGGTGAGGCTTCGGAGGCTCCGCTTCGGTTGACGATCGAACTGGAGGACGACGAAGGCGTATCCGTACGGCTCCCGCTTGATCGTTTTATGCCCGTTCAGCCGCCGCCGGAAACGCAGTATATGTGGCTGCCGTGGCTGGAGGAGAATGTCGAGGACGGCGAGTATGAGGAACTGACGGAAACGGTGTTTCAAACGTACGAAATCCCCTTGAGCGCGTTCCAGAAAGCGAATCCCCGATTCTCGTTCGCGGGATGGAACCGGTTGAAATTCCGCTTTGACGGGGGATCGGGCAAGGTCATTCTGGACGACATCGGGATTTTGGGTTAGACCGGGCGGAGCGAGCGTTTCCGCCGTTTGCCGTCTTTTTCCGGGCGTTGTTATCGGACGACGGTGTGTGCGTTGATGCGCTGCGTTTTGCGGGCGCGACGACGCATTGCGTTTGTGGATGCGACGACGCATTGCGTTTGCGGGCGCGACGACGCATTGGGTTTGCGGGCGCGACGACGCATTGCGTTTGTGGATGCGACGACGCATTGGGTTTGCGGGCGCGACGATGCGTTGCGTTTGCGGATGCGACGACGCATTGGGTTTGTGGATGCGACGACGCATTGCGTTTGCAGGATGCGCGACGAAGAATTTCGTTTTTGTATGATAAAACGTATAAAAGGCCTCGGGCGGGTGCGGTTAAAAGGCATGTTGTGCGATTTTTCGTATAGCGTGCGGCGAGTCGATTTTGAAAACGGCGAATTTTGTATGAAGCATCGTACAAATCGGCCCAATGGGGCGGAGAACAGCCCCTTGTTGTGCGATATTTCACACAAAACACTAAACAGTGGGCGAAAAACGATGGAGTGAAGAATAACGGGGCGAAAAACGATGGAGTGAAGAATAACGGGGCGAAAAACGATGGAGTGAAGAA
>CAYYCV010000059.1:15584-24631 GCA_964470405.1 uncultured Caryophanales bacterium | reverse complement strand
GGTTAATAAACAGCGAAACTATGGTTAATGGATAGAAAATTATGATTAACAGTGAAACTGTGGTTAATAAATAGTGAAAATATAGTGAAAAAAATATGGTGAATAAAAAGTAAAACTATGATAAAAAGGCGGCTCTGCACTTGGGCGTGGGCTTCCGATCGCAGTTGTCCGCTGTTTTCTGATTTCAGCAGCCTTTTGGTGAAGAATCCGCAGACAAAGGCGGGAAAACACGATGAAAGGCGGCCGTTGCCGTTTCTCCAACCCAGGATCGGTCCTGAGTTGCTTTTTTCACCGCACTTCTTTCAAAGAAGTATGGTGAAAACGGGATGGATATGATCGACAATGACGCGGACCTTGCTTGGCAAAGAGCAGCGAAAATTTCCATTTTGTTACGTGACGCCGGACCGTTGGGCGGCATCAGGTTGTTGGACGATGTTGGATCGTTGGGTAACGCCGGGTTGTTGAACAATGTCGGGCCTTTGGGCAACATCGGGCCTTTGGGCAACATCGAGCCGTTGGACAACGCCGGGGTGTTGAACAGCATCGAACTATTGGGCGGTATCGGATATTTTGCGCGATTTGGGGCTCAATTGGCTTCTTTGGGCTGAAATTACTGCAAAAGTGCATCTATTATACGCATCGGATGCCTAGGGGATCAAATACCTGCAAAAATACAGTTATTTTTTACTCTCACGCCAGAATGAAGCAGAATGCTTCGAAATACCTGTATATTTGCAGGTATTTCCCTAAAATACCCGCTGCAGTCTACAAATAGCTGCACTTTTGCAGGAATTTTGGAATTCTGGCCGTCTGCTCATTCTCCCGCCCTTGTCGGTCCGGCAAAAAGGTGGCGCAAGCCCCATGGTAGGGCGATACATCTCCTGAAAGTAAGATGGCGCAAGCCCCATGGTAGGGCGATGCAGCCCCCTCGAAGTAAGGCATCGCAAGCCCCGTAGTAGTGAGGTACAGCCCCCCAAAGTAGGGTGGCGCAGCCCTTCAAGGTTAAGCGGCACCGGCCTATGGTGCGGCGAAAACCGGCGGCTCCGCGCTTGTCCAACACACTTCTAGCAATAGTAGCATCATCCCCGGCATCCATCAAAGCGGAGAAATCGGCGTAATTCATCAAAATGTGTCGAAATATTGACAATTGATCGAGCTTTCAAATCGTTATCTTGGAAATCGTCGAACGTGCTGGCGGATGATCCGGCATTCGTCCCTTGTTCGTCCCTTGTTTGACCCTTATAAACAAAAAACTGCCTTACTCGCCGATGAAGCGGCTTGAGCAAGGCAGTTTGTATTTTTTCCATATGAATTTATTGCCTGCCGTAATATACCCCATGCGCATGGAAATCCGCGCAGCCATTTCGATCAATATGTCTATCAGCGCTTCCGTCCGTTCTCGAAGGCGGACTTCGATGTCGGATGCGGACTTCGATGTCGGATGCGGACTTCGAGAACGGATGCGGACTTCGATGTCGGATGCGGACTTCGATGTCGGACGCGGACTTCGATGTCGGATGCGGACGCGGCAACGCTATGTGAGGTTTTGCAGCCCGACGGGATCGAGGATGCGAATCCGGTGATGATCGACCGATTTCAATAGGCCGAGCGATTCGAAATGGGCGAATTTGCGGCTGATCGTTTCGGGAGTTGTGCCGATCCATGCGGCCAGCTCTTTTTTGGCCACAGGGAGATGGAACGTCTGCTGATCGTCGCCATTTTTTTGGAAGAACAGGCAGAGAATTTTGGCCAGACGCCGATCCACCTCCAACAAGCTGATGGTGCCCACCCATTCATCGGCCTGATACAGCCTTTCGCTGACCGCGACCAAAAAACGATAGGTCATGTTCGGATTTTGCTCGATCAGCCGGTTGAATTCGGTTTTATGAATATGGCACACCAGAGCGGTTTCCAGCACCTCCGCATTGGCGTAATGCGTTTTGTCCTGAAGCAGGGAGAATTGTCCGAAAAAGTCGCCTGAAAACAGAAAACGGTAAATTTGTTCCTTCCCGGTTTCCGTCAATTTCGAAATCTTGACGATGCCCTTGCTCAATACGTACAGCGTTTCGGAACGCTCCCCGTCGCGGAAAATATGCTCTCCCTTGTCGTACGTCTTCTGATAGGTCACTTCGTGAAGCATCTCGATTTCCGGCTCTGTCAAACCTTGAAACACAGGTACGCGGCGAATGCAGGAGTTTGCCGAAGACAGAGGTGTTCGACGTTCGCAAGTCATGAAGATCACTTTCCTTCAGTGTATTTCATCATCAACGTATTCCCATCCGTGTATTTCACCTCCAGTATACTGATCCGCATGGGGTTTTACAAGGGATGTCCACCGCGGGATGCCCGCTGCGGCACGGCATGGTGAAAGCCGTCGTCCAATCCGAAATGAAGGGATGCTCATCGGCGAGATGCCGCCTTTTATCGCTCCTTGGCGATCGTTCGTCGATCCCCATGGTTTTTCATTCGATTTCATTAATTCCTGCAAAAAATAAAACAAAAAAAGATAATTGCTTTCGGAAAGTAACTATGTTAATATGACAACATCACATAAAAGTGTGGTGGGAAAATCGGCTCAGGGGTTACAGGGGTCGCCTTTATCCGCGAATTTCTTCGAATCAGGCTGTGAAATCGGAAATCGGCGGACAACGACGATCGGGAACCTGGACTTAAGCGCGAAGCCTCCTGATTTTCATCGCACATCCAAAAGTCGGTTCATAAAGGGGGGGTTGAAAAATGAGCAAAAGAAAAATGAACTACATGGCCTTATTGTTTATCACATTTGTGAACGCGATTTACTTTTTCACCATTCAATCGGAAACGTCGAATGTAAAACACAGCACCGATTTAGGGCCCGGCTTTTTCCCCAACATATTGAGCGCGCTGTTATTCATTTTTTGCGTTATCGGTTTTGTCGGCACATTTTTGAACAAAGAAGAAAAAGCAATCACAATGAACAACAAAAAAGAAATGATCATCATGTTGGCGCTCACCGTCCTTATGCTGATCGGCTGGAGGCTGCTCGACATTTTTTATATCAGCAGCCTGGTGTATCTTGCCGCGTTATTCACCATTTTCAGGAAGCACCTGGGATGGAAAAAAAGCCTTTATCAAGGTGCGATCACTGCGCTTGTTGTAACCGCTTTAATATACATTATTTTTTCAGTTCTCTTGTCGGTATCCCTATAGCGTAAGAAGGAGGATTTGTATGGAGGTATTCGGATACGATATCACACTTTTATTTACCTGGGAAATTGTGATTTTTATGTTGTTGGGAACGTTCGTCGGCATGGTGTGCGGTGCCTTGCCGGGGCTGGGCGTCATTACCGCCATCGTTCTGCTGTTTCCCATTACGTACACGATCTCCCCCTTGGCGGCGATTTTGATGTTGTTGGCAGCCTATCAATCCGCCGACTACGCGGGCTCGATCGCCTCCATCACGCTGGCGATTCCAGGGACGCCCCAAGCGGCGGCCACCATCTTGGACGGACGCCCGTTGGCGCTGAAAGAATCGGCGGGCAAAGCGCTGTCGTATTCTCTGACCTCCTCCACCGTCGGCGGTTTGGTGGGTGGACTGGTCCTCATCTTCCTGTCAAAACCGCTGGCCAACTTTGCGCTCAAGATCTCGGCGCCGGAGTTTTTTCTGATCGGGGTATTGGGGTTGTTGGCCGTGGGGATGTTAAGCTCTGAAAATAAAGTGAACAGCATGATCTCCGTCATTTTGGGCCTGATGTTCGGCACGGTGGGTCTGGATCGAATGACAGGGGTGGGACGGATGACGTACGGGCAAATGCACATCATGGACGGGATCAATCTGGTTGCATTGCTGGTAGGCGTATTCGCCGTATCCGAAATTTTCAACATGGTCAAAGAAGGCCTGAATAAAACGCATGCGGATACCAAGACGAAAATAAAAACCGGATTAACCTGGAAAGAGTGGAAGGGGACCATCAAACCGAATGCCATCGGCTCGACCATCGGCGGGATTGTGGGCATCTTTCCGGGACTGGGAGCCACAGCGGCCTCGTGGGTCGCTTATGCCGTCTCGAAAAAATTTTCCAAGCATCCTGAAACGTACGGTTCCGGCAACCCGGAAGGGATCGTGGCGCCCGAATCCGCGAACAACTCGGTGGTGGGAGGGGCGATGGCGCCCATGCTGGCGCTCGGTATCCCGGGCTCGGCATCCATTGCGATCATCATGGGAGCCTTTATTGTTCACGGCATCCGCCCGGGCCCCAATGTATTTTTGACCAATCCGGATCTGGTGAACGGCATATTTTACGGCTTTTTATTGACCACCATTGCCATGTATTTCGTGGGCCGGTTTGTCACTTCGGCCTTTGCCAGAATCCTGATGGTTCCGAATTCGTTTTTGGCGCCGATCGTGTTTGTACTATGCCTGGCCGGCGTGTTCCTGACGAAACAATCGTTTTTCGATCTCTGGTTTTTGTTGATTATCGGCATCATCTTTTTCTTCCTGAAGGAACTGGATTTCTCGCTTCCGGCCGTGGTTCTGGCCTTCGTGTTAAGCCCGATTATCGAGGACAGCCTGCGCCGAACGCTTATTTTGTCGAGAGGGGATTATTCGGTTTTTGTTACCCGTCCCATCTCGCTCACCATTGTGCTGATTCTCGTCGGCATTGTGGGATTCGGGGTGTATAATGCCATCCGAAAGAGAAAGAAAAAACCGTTGCCTTCCCCGACCTGAACATGGGGTGAATCCAGCGCGGCGCCGCCCGTTTTCCACTGTGCTTCCAAAGAAAAGGAGATCGTGCGGGGGGTGATGGCACCGGAAGCAGGATGAAAAAGCGCGGCATCGCCTGTTTTTCACCACACAGTTAAACAGATAAGGGGCATGCGCAACGGAACTCGCTTACAGCAAATGACGAATGGAGGGGCAGCAAGATGCGAAAAACGAATGTGTTCAAAATGGTTGCCGGATTGATATTGGTGGTTGCATTGATCGTTGGAGGATGCTCGGCGAAAAACAAGGAGCCGGAACCCGCTTCCAACAACGGCCAGAAAGCAGGGAATGAGGCGCCGGCAACCAATGAGGCCAAGACCGATTACCCGAATAAGCCCATTACCTGGATTATTCCGTTGGGCCCGGGCTCCAATACGGATCTGATTCCCAGAGCGGCGGCCAAATATGTGCAAAGGCATCTCCCGAACAACGTAAATATCGTGTTTGAAAATATACCCGGAGCGGCCGGAACGATCGGGCTTACCAAATTGCATAGCGCCAAACCGGATGGCTATACGATTGCGCAAACCGCCGCCGCCGCGATTGCCATTAAAACGGTGGAGGGCACGACGGAGTATAATTTCGACAGCTTTCAGACGATCGCCAATCTCGCGAGTGTCGCGCAGTTCGTGACCGTCCCGGTGGACGCCCCGTACAAGACGTTCGAGGAATGGTTCAAGTATGTGAAGGAGAATCCCGGCTTTCAAATTGCCGTAGCGGGGCCCATGAACGCGCAGCAGCTTGCTCTGGAAGCCTTTGCGTCCGAAGCCGGAGTGAAATTGGAGTTTGTCGCGTATGATGGGGAAGGGGATGTGCAAACCGCCCTTTTGGGCAAGCACGTCCAGGGGGCCTCTATCAGCCAGGCCGGTCTTTTGTCCTTCTACCAGGAAGGGATGCTGCAACCGATTGTCAATATTACGGGAGTCAAGCCGGACGAGTATAAAGATATTCCGACATTCGGCGATTTGGGCTATGAAGCCGAGGGTATGTTCTTCCAAGGCGTGATCGCGCCGAAGGGAATGCCGGATGAGGTGCTTCAAATCCTGGTTGACGCTTTCAAACAAACGGCGGCGGATCCCGAATTTAAAGCGGAGCTTGAGAAAATGGGCAATTCCCTGGATTACAAAACCCCCGAAGAGTACCAGGCGATGATCACCAAAAACGCCGAATCGAATCGCAAAGTCATGCAGAGTCTGGGCATCATCGATTAGTGAGAACATCGCAAAAGGAGGGTAAGTTCATTCCGGCTTATCCTCCCTCCGCGAAACGGCATAATCGCCATCCCATTTAAAAAGCGGGTTGGCTGAGAGAAGGAGAAAACGATGGATGCGTCCATTTTAAATCAGTTGCGAGATGCAAGGAACCGCACTTTAAAGATAATGAAGGAATGCCCGGAAGCATCCCTGGAACGGATTCCAGCGGGTTTTGAAAATCATATCCTTTGGAATTTGGGGCATATTTTCACGATCAGTGAGAAATTGCTTTTTTTAGATTTCGACCTGCCGCATCATTTGCCTGCGGATTTCCCGGGGATGTTTGGAAATGGAACAAGGCCGTCGCGAACGGAATTCGGCAACGTCTCGCCGGATCGGATATTCAACCTGCTGGCCGGCCAGCCCGAACGCATAGAAAAAATAGACAAGGATGTTTCGAAAAGCCGGTTATCGAAGCCGTTCCAAAGTTCAACGGGGATCATTTACGATACTGTGGAAAAACGGATGCAATTTTCCATTTACCATGAAGGGGTGCATACCGGTTATATCATGGCGATGAGAAGGGCCGCCGTTCTTCGCGAGTCATTATAGAAATGGTTAAGGAGAGGGAAACGAAGTGAAGATAACCAATGTCGATGTTTTTAAAATCAACCTTCCCAGGGACACTTGGATATGGGTATGTGTCGAAACGGACGGGGAACCGGTCGGATGGGGCGAAATTACCGCCAGCGGCAACGACGACTTCGCGGCCATGGCTGTGCATCGATTGGCCAAGCAAATCATAGGGTCCGATCCACGCGACATTGCAGGTTTAACCGCGAGAATGGACTCGTAAGAATTTACTTACAAATCGTCTTGAAGGGTGTCGAAATCGGCCTGGAGCGGGATCGATCAAGCGCTTTGGGATCTATTGGCCAAATCGTTGAACGTCCCCCTGAGTCAATTGCTGGGCGCCCGATCCTCCGAACCTGTCGCATTGTATGCCAACCTGAATAGGGGGCTGAGGGGCGACCGATCGCCCGACGATTTGCGGAGTAAAGGCCGGGATGCCGCTCTGAAAGGGTTCCGCTACGTCAAATGCACGCCTTTTGACGAAATCGTCCCGTCGAGCTTTGAAATCGACCTTCACCCGGCATTCGAACGAATTGAGGCCTTGGCGGAGGTCATCCCGATGTCTCAAATTGCCATCGATTGTCATCAGCGGTTCAGCGAAACCCATTTGTCGCAATTATTTGACTTATTGAATGACAAAAAGCCGTATTGGATCGAAGACCCCGTTTGCTTGACCGACGCGTCCGACCTGAAGAGGGTCCGAAATGAATATCGGTCTGTGAGATGGGCCGGAGGGGAAACCACGCTGGAAATGAATGAGCTTTGGCCGCTGTTGGATCATCGGGCCTATGATGTCTTGATGCCCGACGTCAAGCACGCGGGCGGCGTGAGCGGGATCAAAAACATGATTCCGCTTATCGAATCGCGCGGGTTATGGGTATCGCTGCACAACCCCAGCGGTCCGATCTCCACTGCGCACTCCGCCCATCTGACCCGCCTGTGCAGTCATCCGTTGCCTTTGGAATTTGCCTTCGGGGTGTCGGAAGATCGGGCGCATGCGACATTCCCGCAGGAAAACATCTCCGGGGGAGCTTATATTTTCTCCGACCTGCCGGGCATAGGTTTGTCCCCGGACCCCCATTTCTTGAAGCAATATGGGGAGAAATGGACAGCCGAGGGATGGATGGGCCGATTTGAGCCAAGCAGACCGTATCGATGATCTTGAGAAGGTGAGGGGTGAGGAGGCATCATATGGAATATGTGACATTGGGTCGAACGGGTTTGAGGGTAAGCGTAATGAGCCTGGGCTCAGGCGGGAGCAGCCGTTTGGGACTAAAAAAAGGGGCCGGCGAGGCGGAGGCGGCCGGGATCGTGAAAAGCGCTGTCGAACAAGGAATCAATCTGATTGACACCGCTGAAGATTACGGAACGGAAAAGGTGGTGGGGCTCGGTCTGCGGGACGTGAATCGGGACGAAGTGGTGATCTCAACCAAGTATTCGCTCTACGAGGACGGGGTGTTAAGAACGCCGGAGAAATTGGAACAAAGCTTGGACGCCAGCCTGTCCCTCCTTCAAACCGATTATGTGGATATTTATCATTTGCATAAAGTATTGCCTGCGGATTACCCGTATGCGCTCCGGCAGTTGGTGCCCCAGATGATCAAGATGCGGGAAAAGGGCAAAATCCGGTTTATTGGAATTACGGAGCAGCCCCCCAAAGATCCGAGTCATGAGATGTTGAAGCGGGCCGTTCAGGACCCGTGTTGGGATGTCATGATGGTGGCCTTCAGCATGCTGAATCAGAGCGCGCGGGAGCAACTGCTCCAAGCCGCCATAGCGCAACATATCGGGGTATTGAATATGTTTGCGGTCAGAAGGGCCTTGTCGAACAGGGAGGCGTTGATCGAATTGATCGACCAGTTGATTGCGCAAGGCCACTTGCACGAAAGTCAGGTGGATCGGGAGCAGCCGCTGGGCTTTCTGGTGCATGAGCATGGCGCCGGGAGTGTCATTGAGGCGGCCTACCGATATGCCAGGCACGAACCGGGCATTCACTCCGTTTTAATGGGGACGGGAAGCTTGCGGCATCTGACGGAGAACATTCGTTCCATCAACAAACCGAGCCTGCCCGAGCAGGATTTGCTGCGGATCAAGTCTTTATTTTCCGGCTTCGATTTCATTACAGGCAACTAGGAGTCCCGCCCGACGGAAGGGGTTGCGTCCATTTTGATTCAACGTGATGTACTGCGGATCCGTCCATCTTTTGAATCAAAATTCGCCCGCTTCGCTTCGTCGGGCAGGCTCCCGGCCGATATACATTACAAATCAGGGAGGAAATCGTATGAATATTGCAAGATTTATCAACGGGGAAAACGAAGTGGTGATCGGTGTCCAGGAAGGCGAGCGGGTATACGAGTTGACAGCGATAGACAACGAGATATATAAGGATTTCCAATCGCTTGTGAGAAGCGCGAAAAAGCAAAATAAGACGCCGCAGCAAATGATTATGGACCACGACTACAAAAACAGTCCCAAAT
>CAYYCV010000059.1:7630-15574 GCA_964470405.1 uncultured Caryophanales bacterium | reverse complement strand
TCCCAAATCGTATGCGTTTCAGGAATTAACCTTGTTAACGCCTGTCGAGGCCCCGGAAGTATGGGCGGCCGGAGTCACTTATGAAAGAAGCAAAGTATCCAGAAGTCAGGAAATCAGCGATTCGGGCAAAAACGAGCTGACGATCTACGATCGGGTGTACAGCGCCGATCGGCCCGAGATATTCTTTAAATCCACCCCCAGCCGCACGGTGGCGCCGAATGGGTATATATCGGTTCGGCAGGACTCATTGTCCGTCATACCGGAGGCCGAGCTCGCGGTGGTGATCGATCGCAACGGAGAGATTCTCGGCTATACGGCCGGAAATGACCTGGGATGCCGCGATATCGAAGCGGAGAACCCTCTGTACCTCCCCCAAGCGAAAATTTTTCGGAATTCATGTTCTTTTGGCCCGACCATTCGTCTCGCAGAAACGGTGGAAGACCCTTATCGTTTTGAAATCAGTTGTAAAGTGTATCGCCGGAATGAAGTGATTTTTCAGGGGAATTCGACCACATCCCAATTGAAACGGACCCTGGACGAGCTGGTCGGCTATGTGGTGAAGGAGAATATCATCCCCGACGGCGCCGTATTAATGACGGGGACATGCATTATACCTGACGACAAGTTTACTTTGGAATCAGGCGATAAGGTTGAAATACAGATCCCCGGCATTGGCGCGCTCTATAATATTGTCGAATAGGCAGACGGCACAGTGGTTGAATAGATAGGCACCGTTATCGAATGGACAGGCAAAGTCGTTGAATGGGCAGATAAATTCGGAAAAATTTGTTAAGTATGATGGGCTGGAGGTGCCGAGACGTGGAGAATAATCCATATTGCAATTATATAGACGGCGGTTGGGAGCCTGCCGCATCGGGCCGGACGATGCCAAGCGGCAACCCGGCCGATGTGCGGAGCGTGGTCGGATATGTTCAGGATTCGGGCAGAGCGGATTTGGATGCGGCTGTGTCCTCCGCCGTTCGAGCCAAACAAGCATGGCGCAAATTGTCCGGCGCGGCCAGGGGCGAATATTTGTATAAAGCGGCCGACATACTGGAGGACAGCCTGGACGAGGTTGCCCGAACGATGACGGCCGAGATGGGCAAGACGCTGCCCGAGGCCAGGGGAGAGACCTTGCGCGGCGTCGCCATCCTGCGTTATTACGCCGGGGAAGGCATGCGCAAGATCGGGGAGGTCATCCCCTCCACGGACAGCGAGGCGTGGATGTACACCACCCGCGTTCCGCTCGGTGTTGTGGGGGTGATCACCCCGTGGAACTTCCCCGTGGCGATCCCTGTTTGGAAGATGGCGCCGGCCTTGATTTACGGCAACACCGTCGTGTTCAAACCCGCCTCCGAAACGGCGGTGACCGCCGTCAAGCTGATCGAATGCTTTCACAAGGCGGGCCTGCCTCGCGGCGTGATCAACCTGGTCACAGGAAGCGGATCCGTCGTTGGCCAGGGCCTGGTGGAGCATCCCGATATTGCGGGGATCACCTTTACGGGCTCCGACAGCATAGGCAAAAGAATCGGGGAAGGGGCGCTGGCCAGAGGGGCGAAATATCAGCTTGAAATGGGCGGGAAAAACCCCACGATCGTAACGGCGGACGCCGATCTGGATCAAGCCGTCGCGGGAACGATCAGCGCGGCCTTCCGCTCCACGGGGCAAAAGTGTACGGCCACCAGCCGTGTGATCGTGCAGCGCTCGATCAAGGAGCCGTTTGTTGCTAAGTTGTTGGCAAGTTTGAAGTAAATGAAAATCGGCGACGGGAGGGTAGAGGGGGGCTGGATGGGACCGTGCGCTTCCGAGGGACAGATGAACACGGTGCTGTCCTATATCGAAGAAGGGAAGCGGGAAGGGGCCAAGCTGATCTTCGGCGGGAATCGATTGAGCGGTTCCGCGTTTGATCAAGGCTATTTTATCGAACCGACCGTTTTTGATGAAGCAAGCAGCGATATGATCATTGCCCAGGAGGAAATATTTGGCCCGGTCCTGGTGATTTTGACCTATGATGAATTGGATGAAGCCTTTCGACTGGCCAATGACGTTAAATTTGGCTTGAGCGCATCCATTTATACACAAAAAATTGGGAGTATGCTAAAATTTGTGGAGGATATCGATGCCGGGCTGGTGCGCATCAATGCGGAGACCGCCGGAGTCGAGCTGCAGGCGCCGTTCGGAGGCATGAAACAATCCAGCTCCCATTCGCGTGAGCAGGGCCAGGCGGCTATTGAATTCTTCACATCGATTAAAACCGTGTTCGTCAAACCCTGATCGCGGGGAAAAGCGGATATCATGATGGTTTAGGGGTTGATGAAAATGTCCTACCGTTCCTACGGAATTGCAGATCAAGACTCGCTTCGGTCGATTAACCGCGCCAAAATTCTGCGGCTGCTTTTTGAGAATGGGCCCATGCCCAGAAATTTGATTTCCGAAATCATCGGCATGACCCGCGGGAGCGTGACACGGATTGTATCGGAATGCATCGAGGCCAACTTGATCGCCGAAAGCCCGCCCAGCTCCAACACGTGCAAGGAGAAGGAGATGGGGCGCCGGCCCGTGCCGATTTATTTGGAGAAGGGGTATTATTACGTCCTGGCTGTCCACCTTGGGCTTGACTGGTTGGACATCGGGGTGATGAACCTTCAGGGAGAATTCGACCGGCATGTGCGTGTTGACCGGCCCGATGGCGAACCGGAAGAACTGTTCGAGTACATCCACCGAACCATGATGAAATTGGCGGAATCGGAAAAGCGCAAGCTGCTGGCTGTCGGCATCGCGTTAAATAGCTGGGTGGATTCGGATAAAGGGATCATTCTGGGATTTAATTTTTTGAATTGGAAAAATGTAAATATAGGCTCGTGGTTTGAAGACAAAATGAACGTCCCTGTATTCGTTGATAACAATGTGTATGCCATGGCGATGAGCGAATATTTCAAACATTATTTATCGGAGAAAGATTCGATGCTGTTCGTTCATGTGGGGAACACGATCGGTATGGCGAAATTGATCAATGGTTCCGTCCTGCGCGGAGATAACGGGCTGGCCGGTTTTCTGGAGCACGTGCCGTGGTTCTCGGATGGATATGAATGCGAGTGCGGCATTCGCGGATGTCTCACGTCCGTTCTTTCCAGTCGAAGCATGATCCAACACGCGCAGCGTATAGCCCCCCAGTTAAAAATCAAAAACTTTCAGCAATTGATGGCTCATAGTGCGGAAGATGATAGAATCAAAAAATTGGTTGAAGACAGAGCCGTGTATCTGGGCAGGCTGTTGGCCCAACTTGTGGCGATCCATGACCCTTCCCATTTGATTTTGCACGGAACCTGCACGGACGAAGAACAGTTGCGGATCATTCGCCAGTCGTTTCAAGAAACGTTCAGCAATCTGAAGCGAAAGCATATCGATATCACCGTGTCCGAAGAGGAGGAAGGGCAATTCATCAGCGTGGCCGGCGCGGGAGTGATGGCTTTGCGGCATGTGTTCTCCCCGGCGTTGCAGCTCGTCCTGAACCGGAACAATGGCATTGAAGCCAATCTTTAAAAGTGCCGGCGAAAAGCGGGCGGCTCCGGGCTCGGGCCCGGACTTGGCCCCCCGGCTTCGATCGGGGCTTGGGCCTGGGTTTGGACCCGGGCTTGACCTCGGGTTTTAGTCCCGGGATTCCGATCGCGGTTGTCCGCAGATTTCTTCCCAATCGGGCTGTGAAATCAGAAATCCACGGGCAACAGCAATGCGGCCTGACATACGAGGGATTCGACGAGGCCCAATATCACCCGAACGCAACGATTGTGCAAAATGCCCCGAAAAGCATGGCATATCATCATTGCGATGTGATGTGATGTTGGCGGTTGGCATCCGTTTTTCGCGTCTTTCGGCACTTTGTGTGAAATATCATATAACGAGGGTCGGTTTTCTGCCCAATCGAGCCGGTTTGTACGATTCTTCGTACAAAGCCCGCTGTTCCCGAGGCCGGCCCGCCGCATGCTGTACGAAAAATCGTACAACATGATTTTTATCCGTGCGTAACGAAGGGCCATTGTATGTTTTATCATACAAATCTCCCGTGGCCTGTTGGCCATCGCTAGACATGAAAATGGACTTGCATCCGCACACCGCTTTAAAGTGACATGGTTATTTTCGTATAAACGGGGCCTCTTTGGGGTCTCTTCCGCCGCGCGCACCCCGTAAACGGATGCATCGGCACACGGGTAATCATCGACGCACAGGCAATTGCCGTCGATGCACAGACAATCGTTGATGCACGGGCAATCGTCGCGCACAGACAATCGTCGTCGATGCACGGGCAATCATCGGCGCTGGCGTCGGAGGAAGATGGCCGGCGGCGGAAACGCTTTTCCGTGCGGGGAAGCCTCCCGGTGCAGGGAAGCTTTTCTATTCAGGGAAACTCCCTGTTGCTTGCCATACTTTTAAAGAAGCGCGGCGATCATCAATCCCATACGATGGAATCCTATTGTCGAAACTAGACAAGTCGAAACAAGCCAAGTCGAAAAAAGTCAAGTCGAAACAAGCCAATCCCGCCAGAGAGGGGTTGGCTTTGCATTCTATGCAATGAATCGCCGTTTTTTCGCAAGGCATGCCATGTTGGCGCGGATATCGGGAGCAGGCGCTGCATGCTCATTGCATCATGGATTGGAGAAGGATTGGAGAAGGATTGGAGAAGGATTGGAGAAACGCCGCGGCCGCGGCGGCCGCTTTGTCCGTCGATTTTCCCCTCAAAAACCGCAAAATCCGGAAGCCGCAGACAACTGAAAGTAGATTATTTTTGAATACAATGTATACTATAGATATAACAATCTAAAATGGGAGTGGATTGGTTTATGAAGAGATTCGGAAAATGGAGAGGGATCGCGACGCCGATTTGCTTGCTCGCGGCTCTGTTGCTTGTCCTGGCGGGCTGTCAGTCCGTCGGCGGATTGGACGTAGGCAAAGCGCTGACATCGGGCTTGACCGTGAATTCCTCCGAAGGGCAAGGCAGCGTATCGATCGCGCTGGAATTAAACGAAAATGCAGATATGAATTCAGAGGAAGCCAAACTGTTTAAATTGTTTAATCCTTTGACGATCACGATTGACAGCGCGAAGCAAAGCGGCGCTATGACCCAGTCGGTGAAAGGATCGATCGGCTATGCCAAGGGCGACATTCCCTTCGAATTGTCGATCGATCAAGGCGCCATCGCGCTGCAAATCGAGGGCGTGGATCGACCTGTCGTATTGGATTCTTCCAATCTTTCAAATTCGGAGGGGGGCTCGTTTCCCCTGCAAGGCCTTCAAGACTTGCAGAACCAGTTGATGCCCAAGATGCAAGATCTGCTGAAAGTGGCCGCCGATTTTTTTGTGAAAAATGCGCCGAACCCGAACACGATCAGCGTCGAGAGCGTCAGTCAAACCATTCATGGCGAAACGACCAGCCTGCATAAAGTGCATGCGGAAATTTACGGGGATGAACTGCTTGGGTTGGTGAAGCAGACCCTGCAAAACATTCTGGACGACGAAGACGGATTGCAAGCGCTGCTGGGGCAGGTTTATGACGTGGTTGTCCCGCTGCTGCAGGAATCGATGAAGGATCAGGACGGGTTGAACGATGTACAGACGGGCATGTTGTCCAACAAGGTTCTGGCTGTCAGCTTTTTGAACAGCATGGTGAAGCAGGCGCTCCAGTCTTTCCTCGATGATTTCGACAATCAAGCGGCCGAACTGGATTTGGGCATATTCAACACGAATAACTATTTCAAAATCGATTATTATGTTGACAATGAGCTGATGGCGAGAAAATCCGATTTCGAACTGCGGATTGAGCCGCAGGTGGATGAGGCGGAAGCGTTGAAAGCCGTGGTCATCACAGGGGCGTTTGAAAGCTGGAATATAAACGGCGAAGTGACTGTGGACGCCATCGACGCCAGCGGCGGCATTCCGCTCGATCTGGAAGCCAATCCGGTCGGCTATTTGAAATATATCGATCATGATTCGCAATTGTACGCATTGCTGAAAAACGATTTGCAAGTCACGCGCAAAACCGTGGTGTTGAACATGAACGAATCCGCGGATACGGACAGCGCGGTGCGCCCTTATATCAAGCAGTATGTGACGCTGGTTCCGGCGAGGTTCATTTCCGAGGAACTGAATGCGGAAGTCGGTTGGGAAGGCAGCACGCAAACGGTGACGATCGTCGATCTGGAAACCGGGAAAACCATCGTGATCCGCATTGGCAGCGATGAGACGACGGTCGACGGCCAGAAGCAAAAATTGGAGCTTGCGGCGGAAATCACGAACGATACCACCTTCCTGCCGCTGCGCTTCATTTCGCAGCAACTGGGCGGCACGGTTCACTGGGACGAGGCAACCCAGGTCATCACGATCACCAGAAATTAAAATCTTGCCGAAGCGAGGGTGACGCGGAATGAAAACGATCAACACGGAAGAGGAATACCGGGAGGCGATTCAGGAAGCGAAGCCGACGGTTGTAATATTCAAAACGGGCTGGTGCGCGGACTGTCATTATATCGAGCCTTTCCTGCCGGATTTGGAGCAGTGCTATCAGGAGCGGTTGGCTTTTGTTCAAATGGATCGCGATCAATTTCCCGATTTGTGCAATGAATTGGGCATCATGGGCATTCCCAGCTTTATCGTTTTTCGCCAGGGCCGGGAGTTGGTGCGCTTTGTCAGCAAATTGCGAAAAAGCAAACAGGAAATCGAGAAATTTCTCGATCGCGCGCTCGAAGTTTCCCAGGCGATGACGCTGTAACGCGCCGGGGAATAAAGGCGGCGAGCGAGGGGCCGCCCCGAAAGGTCCGCATGGGACCCGAGGGGCGGTCCTTGTTTTTTGAAACGATTGCTCCGTTGGCCGCGAAGGCAGATAGACGGGAGGCGGATGGAAGGTTGCGGGATTCAAGGCTTTGTCACAAATCCGCATGGATTTAAGGCGAAAATATCGATATAATGAAATGTGATTCATTGCAAAGTAGGTGTGAACATTGCATACAGGATTAAAGTGGTTGTCGGCGGTTACCGCCGCGGGGATGTTTTTTGTGCTTTTGGGCGGAGCGCTGGTGACGAATACCGGATCGGCCAGAGGATGCGGCAGCGATTGGCCTTTATGCCACGGCAAATTTATTCCCGCTTATACGTTGGAATCGTTAATCGAATACAGCCATCGGGCCGTGACGGGGGTTGTCGGTTTGCTGGTGGTGGCCGTTGTGATCGGCGTGTGGTGGTCGATCAAGGATCGCAAAGACGCCAGGTTGTATGCGGGCGGCGCTTTGTTTTTCACGCTGCTGCAAGCCGCCCTGGGGGCGATGGCCGTCAAGTGGCCGCAGGCTTCGGCCGTGTTGGCTCTGCATTTCGGCCTATCCCTGCTGGCGGTTGCCAGCACGCTGATGGTGGCGATCGTCGTGTGGAGATATCCGCAGCCGCTCGTATCCCGAACGGAGCCGGGACAAGCCGGTGCGCGCGGCGTGCGGGCGAGCCGGGTCACGCGGGGATTTCGGAACCTGGTCTGGCTGACCGCGATTTATACGTATATCGTGATTTATATCGGCGCCTTTGTGCGCCATACGGATTCAGCGGCGGGCTGCTCGGGATGGCCGCTATGCAACGGGGAATGGATTCCCACGCTGTCTTCGGCCACGGGCATCGTTTTTGGCCATCGGGCGGCCGTTCTGCTGCTGTTCGTTTTGGTTTGCCTGCTGGTGGGCCTGGCTTGGCGCAATTATCAAAACGAGCGGGAAGTGTACAGGGGGAGTTTGCTGATCGGGTTGTTCCTGCTGCTGCAAATCGCCAGCGGAGCCTGGGTCAGCCAAACGGTGGCCTCCGAGGACGCGTTCGTTTTTGCCGCGCTGGTGCATGCGACCATTGTCACCGGCCTGTTTGCGCTTCTGTGCTATGAGTGCATTTGCGTGTGGTATTTGAGGCGCGATCGTCCAAAGCG
>CAYYCV010000059.1:0-7530 GCA_964470405.1 uncultured Caryophanales bacterium | reverse complement strand
TTCTGTGCTATGAGTGCATTTGCGTGTGGTATTTGAGGCGCGATCGTCCAAAGCGGTAACGCGATCGTCCAAAGCGTTGGCCGGAACTCGCGGTCCCATGTGAAACCGTCCGTTTTCGCCGGAATTCCAACGTTTTGCGAACAACCTTCCGAAGGTGGGAGCCGAGTGATTCAAAATCTGCGGCAATTCATAGACATATTGCAAAAAGAACGGGAGATCGTCGAAATTTCCGCCAGCGTCGATCCCTATTTGGAGCTGGCGGAAATTCACCGCAGGGTGATCGAACAGCAGGGCCCGGCCTTGCTGTTCAGCCATGTGAAGGGGAGCCCTTTCCCCGTGGTGACCAACCTGTTCGGCACGATTCGCAGGGTCGATCTTGCCTTTGGCACGCGTCCCGAGCAATGGGTGAAACGGCTGGCCGGCGCGATGGACAGCCTGGTGCCCCCTTCCCCGCGCAAGCTGTGGAAGGAGAAGGACCTCCTGCTCCAGTTGATGCGGACGGGGACGAAGACGGTCGGCGGCCGGGCCGCGCCCGTGCTGGAAACGCTGCGGACCGAAGAGCCG
Organism: uncultured Caryophanales bacterium; assembly: GCA_964470405.1. Lineage (GTDB taxonomy): Bacteria > Bacillota > Bacilli > Paenibacillales > CAYYCV01 > CAYYCV01. The sequence goes on along the minus strand of CAYYCV010000059.1, from coordinate 6,966 downwards.
CTGAAGACGCTGCCCGTGCTGACTTCGTGGCAGGAAGACGGCGGGCCGTTCATCACCCTTCCGCTCGTCTACACGGAGCATCCGCAAACCGGGCATCACAATCTGGGCATGTATCGCATGCAAATATTCGATCACAGCACCACGGGCATGCATTGGCAAATTCATAAGGGCGGCGGCTTCCATTACCATGAAGCGGAGAAGGCCGGCGCGCCGCTGCCGGTGACCGTGTTTCTCGGCGGCCCGCCGGCCCTGATCGCCGCGGCGATCGCCCCGCTTCCCGAGCAGGTTCCCGAGCTGCTGCTCGCCTCGCTGATCGCCGGCGGGAAGCTGCCGGTCACGCCCGACCCGCGGGGCGGTCACAGGCTGCTCGCGGAAGCGGACTTCGCCATATCCGGGAAGGTTCCGCCTTTGGTTCGCAAGCCGGAAGGCCCTTTTGGCGATCATTACGGATATTACTCGCTGCGGCACGATTTTCCGCTGTTTCAGGTGGACCATGTGTGGCATCGCAAGGACGCCGTTTACCCGGCCACGATCGTCGGCAAACCGCGCCAGGAGGATTACTACCTGGGCGATTTTTTGCAGCGCTTGTTGTCCCCGGCTTTTCCTTTGGCCATGCCGGCCGTGAAGTCGTTGTGGACCTATGCCGAAACCGGCTTCCACCCGTTGGCCGCGGCCGTCGTGCGCGAAAGCTACAAGCGGGAGGCGCTCAGCTCGGCTTTCCGCATTCTCGGGGAAGGGCAGTTGACGCTGACCAAATTTTTGATTTTGACCGACCGGCCGATCGCTTTGGATCGGTTCCCGCTGTTGCTGGAAACGGTGTTGGAGCGCTTCGATCCGCATCGGGATCTGTTTATTTTGAATCATACGTCGCATGACACGCTGGATTATACCGGGCTTCAACTGAATCATGGCAGCAAGGCGGTATTGATGGGCATCGGAGAACCGGTGCGCGAGCTTCCCCGCGAGTACCGCGGCGGCGATCTTCCGGGCATAGAGGCGGTTTCCGTTTACTGCGGCGGTTGCCTGGCCGTACAGGGCAAGCGCTATGCGGACGATCCGCACAGGGCGGAAGCGTTGCTGTCGCATAGCGCGGCGTCGCTGTCCGACTGGCCCCTCATCGTGCTGGTCGATGACGCGGATATCGTTCGCGATCAAACTTCCTTCCTCTGGACCGTATTCACCCGTTTCAACCCGGCCACGGATATGCATGCGCGGGCCTCCGTCGTGAAAAACCATATTCAATACGAGCTGCCGGTGGTGATCGATGCGCGCATGAAACCGGGCTATCCGGATGAGCTGTTTCCGAGGGAAGATATTGTAAAACAGGTTTCCGACCGCTGGAGCGAATATTTTCCGGGGGCGGTTCGATAAAGCGCAAAGAGAGGTGATTCTTTGTTCAGACAATGGTTTGGCGAGCGGGAAGGCGCGGGAGCGGGCCTGAAGCCGGCCGCAATTCAGGCGATCGAGCGGTTCTGCCGCCAGCTTCGCAAGCAGTACAAGGGGAAGCAGGAAATCCCCGAGCGGGTCGTGCGCCAGGATGTATGGGCCAGCGGGTTTAAAACGGCGCTGGAAGAGTTGGAAGGAAGCCGCTATTGCAGCGCGATGTACCGCCGTCAGGTCCGCAGCGGTTTTGAGGAAGACATGTCCTCCGAAGAATTGCGGGCTTACCGCCTTCACATTTACTTTTATAAAAGCGCTTTTGTGCGAATATTTTCGCTGCTCGACAAACTGGGCTTTTTTTTAAACGATTATTACGATTTGGGCACGGAGAAAGTCAAGCGCCGGTTTTCCTACTTCACCGTACTTAGGCAGATGCAGCACAAGAAGACGCATTTCAAGCTGGAGCAGCAGTTGCTCCATTTGAAGGTCAAATATCAGGAGCCGTTGAATCATTTAAGAACGAAGCGCAATCTGGAAATTCACGCCATCAATATCGAATTGATCGACGATCAGGTGCGGAGGCATCGCGGGTTCGTGGAGCGGCATCACATCGAGCCGTTGGACGACAACTTGTCCGATCTGGAGCAATCGTTTGAAATGGTCTGTTTATGTCTGAAAAATGTATTCGAGTACGCGTCCAAAATGAGCCGATAGGGGGGAGATTGGTGGAATTGAAGCGAAAGACGGCCTTGATTACGGGCAGCGCCAAAGGGCTTGGACGAATGGCCGCTCTGGCGCTGGCCGACATGGGCTGCAACGTGGCGATCAATTATGTTCGCAGCGAAAAGGAAGCGAACGAGCTGGTCGAGCGGTTGACCGCCGGGAACGTCCGGGCGATCGCCGTGCAAGCCGATATCACCCGCAGGGGCCAACTGGTGCAAATGGTAAAGCGGACCGAAAGCGAGCTTGGCCCGATCGATATTCTGGTCAATAACGCGGGCCCGTTCATCCGTGAAAGAAGGCGGTTCGGCGAATATTCGCTGGATGAGATTCATTACCTGATTCAGGGGAATCTGCTGTCGGCGATGGAACTGGATTACGCGGTGCTGCCCGGCATGCGTGAAAAACGGTGGGGGCGGATCATCCACTTCGGGTTCGGCCATGCCGCGGAAGCCAGAGGGTGGCCGCACAGAGCCGTTTACGCCGCCGCCAAAGTCGGCCTCGTGTCCTTCACCAAATCGCTGGCCGTGGAGGAAGCCGAATGCGGCATCACCGTCAACATGGTCTGTCCCGGGGATATACGCGGCGAAAATAAGGAGAAGCGCATTCATGACGTGGGGCATGTGGAGGATGAGGAGTCGCCGCGGGGACGCCCGGGCACCGGCGAGGATGTGTCCAGGGTGATCTCGTTTTTGTGCCAGCCGGCGTCTGATTTCATCACCGGGAATATCATCGATGTTTCCGGCGGATTGGACCCGATTCGCACCCTGCCGATCGCCCCGAAAGGGCGGGAGCCGGAGCCGGACTGACCGGGCGTCAAGGTTAATCGAGATCAAGCCGGGATCAACCGGAATCAACCGGAATCAACCGGAATCAACGGACAAAAAAAGAACCTGCGGCTTAAGCCCAGGCTCCTCTGTGCACCCTATCGCATTAGTATACCTGTATGACGTCCTCGATGCCCTCTACTTCTTCAAGCAGCGCTCTTTCGATCCCTGCCTTCAAAGTGATGGTGGAACTGGGGCAACTGCCGCAGGCGCCCATTAATTTCAACTTGACGACGCCGTCCTCCACATCGACGAGTTCAACGTCTCCTCCGTCTCTTTGCAGGAATGGGCGAAGCTTATCTAAAACTTCCAGCACTTCATCATACTTGGAGCTGTTGTCAATGGTTTGTTCGCTCATTTGAATCATCTCCCTTCTTTATTATATTATATAACAATGAGAAAGAATATCAATGGTTGACTTTGCTCAACCGCCCGAGGGGTTTTTCAACCATGAGACCGATCATCGAATTTTGCGCCTCCAATATGCACCATGGTACGGATGAAGTGATGCGCAAGCTGGAGGCCAATCCCGAATACGATGTGATCGAGTACGGATGCCTGGGCAACTGCGGACAATGCTTCGCGGAGCCTTACGCGATCGTGAACGGCGAGATCGTTTCCGCGGAAACGGCGGATGCGCTTTACGATAAAATCATCGAAGCGATTGAAGAACTGGAAGACAAGTATGAAAAAATGTACGATTTCGATCTGGATTGACCGGCATTTACCGCCCTTCCGTAGGTTACCCGAAATGATGCTTGGACATCCACAGCACGCCGCTTTTCAGAATGCGCGGCATGATGCCGAGCATGACCGTTTGTTTGCCCATCAGCCCAAAACCGGAGTTTTTGCCAAGCGATCCGAGCGTTCCCTTCAGTGTGATTTTCGGAAGCTGCGGCGTTTCCCCCGCGGCCAAAGCCTTGATCACCGAAGCCACCTGCTTGCCTTGCGCTTCCGCGGCCTGCGCGCTGGGAGAATGGGGCAGGCTGGCGCAATCCCCGACCACATACACTTCCGGATAGGCCAAAGTTTGATGCAACGGGTTTAATTTAACCCGCCCCTGGGGATCTTTTTCCAAATTCAGCTTTTGCACCAGCGGATTGGGCCGGATTCCCGCCGTCCACACGGTCGCATCGGTTGCGAATGTTTTCCGCTCGCAATACAAGGTTTCCGGTTCGACGCGAGCCAAGGAAATGGAAGGGCATAACGCCACATCATGTTCGATAAACCATTCGCGCACGTAAGCCCTCAATTTTTCTGGAAACGACGAGAGCACGCTTTCCCCCCGGTCGATAATCCGAATATTGAGGTCCTCGCGGGTTTCCCGCAGCTCCGCCGCCAGCTCCACGCCGCTAAGCCCGCCCCCCACAATGGATATTTGCCCGTACGGTTTGGTATCGTTTATCGCCTGAAACGCTTTGCGCGCCCCGGAAAAGGTTTGAATGCTTTGCGAGTAGAGGTCGGCTCCGGGAATGCCGTGGTAATGGTCGGTGCATCCGAGGGCGATCACCAATTGATCGTAGGGGAGCGTCTCGTTGCCGTTCAGGCGAACGTTTTTGGCCGCAAGGTCGATTTCCGTAATTTCTCCGTATTTGATCGTCAGTCTGGAATCGGACGGGAAAGGCAGGCGAAGCGCGACGTCGGCGACGCTGCCGGACACCAGAGCGTAATATTCGGTTTTTAAGCCCTGATACGGCATGCGATCGACCAGCACCACCGAGGTGTTTTCATCGGGATAGCTGTCCAGAAGCTCCGTTGCCACAGTGTGTCCGCCGTAACCGCCGCCGAGAATGAGAATGGTTTTCATCCGATCAAGCGCATCCTTTCACGTTCAGCCGGAATTTTTTACACCGCTCCATTGGAATGGAGTTGAATCTAAAAAAAGGTTGGGATTGACGGGCTGGTTGCCGATGCGAAAAGTGAAATGCAGGTGGGGGCCGGTGGAAAATCCGGTCGAGCCGACCAGGCCGATCACTTGCCCTTTTTTGACTTCGTCTCCCGCTTGAACCAGCAGTTTCGACATATGGGCATATTGGGAAAACAGATTCATGCCGTGGTCGATATAAATAGAGTTCCCCGTCAGGTAAACCTCATCCGCGAAAACGACTTTTCCGTCGTTGGTCGCCCGAACCGGCGTCCCCTGATCCGCCGCCAAATCGATCGCCAGGTGGCTGCCGTCGGATTTGCCGTTCACATAGCGGGTATACCCGTAGGGGGTGGTCAATATCCCTTCCACCGGGATCATAAACGCCTCTTTGTACAAAAACGTCGGCTCGGTATGGCTGCGCGCCTTGTCGATTTTAATCTGGTCCTCGTTGATCCTTTGGACGTTGTATTTCATCGCTTCCTGTTCTTCGGTCACTGTGATGCGCTGCGTTTCGAACGCCTTGGCTTTCACAACGAGGGTCTTGTTTCCAATCGTATAGGTTCCCGGTTTCATGTCCACGGGGACCGGAAGCATGGCGTAGTAGCCCTGCCCGAAGGAGCGCAGCGGATATTCCTTGCCTTGCCATGACAGCGTCCCTTCGGCGGCGGAGCGCACGAGCAGGGCGTCCCCCTGAAAAACGGTTTCAGGAAGCAGCGTCCATTCCTGCGCGATCGTCTCTTCGCTTCCCGCCGGGTACATGGCCAGCTCGGTTTGTCTGGCCAGCGCGTCCCGCAGCGCGTCGGCTTGCGCCTTGTCGTCCGCGGCGGAAATCAGGGAACCCCATACGAGCATCAGGGAAACAAGCCAGTCCATCGTCAGTACACCTTGATTTCGTTGTAAAACGTATCCCGCTCGACCGGTATGCGATTGGCGCCCTTGATCAGGTGCACCAGCTCGTCCCGGGTCAGCCCTTCGGGCGACAAAGCGCCGGCCGCGTGGCTGATTCGCTCCTGCACGATCGTTCCGTGCACGTCCGATGCGCCGAAGGTCAGGGCCATTTGCGTAAGCTGCGTGCCGATGTTGATAAAATACGCTTTGACATGCTGGAAGTTGTCCAACATCAACCGGCTGATCGCCATCGTTCTCATATCTTCAAACGCGGAATTTCGCCGTTTCAGGCCCGCTTTGGGATTGATGGGCTGAACGGCCAGCGGAATGAATACGAGAAACCCGTTCGTTTCGTCCTGCAGCTCCCGCAGCAGCAACATATGCTGAAGCCGTTCCTCCAGGGTTTCGATCGATCCGTAAAGCATCGTCGCATGCGTGCGCAGGCCCAGATGGTGGGCGGTCCGGTGAACCTCCAGCCATTGCTCCGCGGTCGCTTTTTCCACGCTCATTTTTTGCCGATAGCGCTCGGACAATATTTCCGCGCCGCCTCCGGTCAAGGTTTGCAAGCCTGCCGCCATCAGTTGCTGCAGCACTTCTTTATAGCTCAGGCCGCTGATCCGCGAGAAAAAATCAATCTCCGCCCCCGTATAAGCTTTCAGGGTCACGTCGGGAAAGCGTTCTTTGAGCGCGCGCAGGGAATCGACATAGTATTGGAACGGAACGGTGGCGTTATGTCCGCCCACAATGTGAAATTCCCGGACTTCCGGGTGAAACTTTTTCTCCACCTGGGCGATCATCTCTTCGCCGCTTAAAGTGTAAGCGTCCGGCTCCCCGGGGTCTCTGCGGAAATTGCAGAACGCGCAGTGCGCCTCGCAAACATTGGTAAAATACAGGCTCATATTTTCAATAAAATATACCTTTTTTCCGTTTTTGCGCAAATTTGCTTGATTGGCCATTTGGCCGATCGTGAGCAAATCATCGGAATGGTATAGAAAGACGCCGTCCTCTTTGGACAAACGTTCGCCGTGTTCCACCTTTTCCCTGATTTCATCCATTCGTTTTTCAGGACTGTTGATGACAATAGACATGGCTCGTCTCCTCCCGCTTGCGATAATTTTCAATCTTACTGCCATTCCAATTCTTCTTCATTATAAACTTACTCCTGTGGAGGGGCAATACAAGCCGCGCAAACGGCGGCGGAAACGACCGCGCGCCGCGCGCCTCCGGGCCGGGGGTCCCGCTCATCCGGCGGCCGTATCTTCATGCCGCAGCTGCCCCTTTATG
>CAYYCV010000058.1:0-25164 GCA_964470405.1 uncultured Caryophanales bacterium | reverse complement strand
TTCGGGTATCGGGTGAGAATACCTGCAAAAATGCAGGTATTCTGTGCCCAGCCTCCCGTTTACGGCGATCGGCCTTAAAATACCTGCATTTTCGCAGGTATTTTCCTCCGGCATATCGTCAACGGAGAAAATAGATGCACTTTTGCAGGAATTTTAACCCGGAAGGTTAAAATTTTTCTCGTTTTTCTGATCGAACGAGGTCTGATCTTGCTCGATCGATCCCGCGTCCGGGCTCGCGATCCGGTTCACGCCCTGTTCCACGGCTTGGTTCGTGGTTTGGTCTCACGACTCGGCTCATGGTTGGCTTCCACGCCCGGCTTACGCCTTGTTTCATGGCCTGGTCCGTGGTTCGGTCTCACGGTCGGCTCATGGTTGGCTTCCACGCCCGGCTCGCCGGGAAATCAGCGGGCAACCGCGATCGGAAACCCGCCCGCCCAAGCATGGTGCCGCCTGTTTTGCACCGCAGTTTGAAATGAGCCGGAATTGAAAATTGCTGTATTCATGTTGGAATATTTTTGTTATAATTACTATAGAAAGGGAAGGAAAGGAGTTGCAAATTGAAGGAGGGATGGTCATGGTCGTCGGCGGTTACAGTTCCAAGCATGATCCCCGCAACAACGTTGTTTTTGAGCAAAATGATCATTTGCAATGGCCTTACAAATCACTGGAGGAAGAAATTGCCCTGCTTCGCAGCCAAATGGAGCATGCTGTCAGTCAAAGCCATGCTCTGACGTCGGAAGTGGTTATTCGGATCAGTCGTCTGCTCGATAAGAAAATCATTCAATACATGAAAAAAACGGGAAAAGTTTACGACAAAAACAGGATTCACATGTAAAATGCAGAAAAAAGATGTGCAAAAGCCGGCGGCCGCGGGGATGGGATGTGTCCGCGGCCGCTTGCCCGCACGATCGAATATTTTGCGCATGGAGGGATGCGGACGATGAAAATCTATACGCGCACCGGGGATCAGGGCCAAACCGGAGTGATCGGAGGGCGCGTCGGCAAGGATGACATCCAGGTGGAGGCTTACGGCACGGTGGACGAGTTGAACAGCTTGGTCGGCTTGGCGATCAGCATGGTGGAACGGCCGGACGATGACGATCTGAAAGCGGACCTGACCCGGATCCAGCATGAATTGTTCGATTGCGGCGGCGATTTGGCCTACCTGCGGAATGAGGAGCAGAAGTACAAGGTGAATGCCGCAATGGTCGATCAACTGGAACAGTGGATCGACCAGTACGATGCGGAAGCGCCTGAAATCAAGCGGTTCATCCTGCCGGGCGGCGGCTTGCTGTCCGCTCAGCTTCATGTTTGCCGCACCGTTTGCCGCCGGGCGGAGCGCCGGGTGGTCGCGCTTGCCGGCCGACAGGCCATCAACCCGGAAGTGCGGCGCTATTTGAACCGCCTTTCCGATCTTTTCTTTACGCTGGCCCGAACCGTCAACGCGCGCCGCGGCGTCGGCGACGTGGAGTATATTCGCAGCGCCGAAGTGTTTCGCAGCGGCTCATGAACTATTACGAGCCGCTTACTTATATTGTGCCCCGCGAAGAAGCGGACTGGACGCTGAAGGCGATTCTTCAGCGGAGAATGCGCATCTCGCGCAGGCTGCTTTCCCGCCTCAAGTCAACCGATCGGGGCATCACCGTCAACGGGGTCCGAAGTTACATCAGCGTTTCCGTGCGGCCTGGAGATCGAGTGGAAGTGCGAATGGCGGAGGAGCGCTCCGAGGATATTTTGCCCGAACCGATTCCTTTTGATATTCTTTTTGAAGACGAGCATCTGCTGATCGTCAACAAATCGGCGGGAATGGTCGTTCATCCGACGCACGGCCACTACGTCCACACGTTGGCCAATGCGGTGGTGCATCATTGGATGCAGCGGGGAGAGTCCTGCCGCTTTCGTCCGGTTCACCGGCTGGATCGGGAAACCTCGGGGGCGCTGCTGATCGCCAAAAATCCCTACGCGCACCAGCAGCTTTTCGAGCAGATGAAGTCGGGTCAGGTGGAAAAATGGTATTTGGCCGTGGTGGACGGCCATCCTCCGCAGGATCGCGGCACCGTCGAAGCGCCGATCGACAGAGACCCGCTCCATCCGCATTTGCGAATCGCGGCGCCGGACGGTTACCCGGCCGTCACGCATTATTTTACGGAGCGGACGTTTGCGCGGCACGCTTTGCTGCGCTTGCGCCTGGAAACCGGCAGAACCCATCAGATTCGGGTTCATCTGCGGCACATCGGCTGTCCGATTGTCGCGGACAAGCTTTACGGCTTGCAGTCGTCTCCGACGCCTGCAAACGGCGAGCCCGCCGCATGGCCCGATGCGGCCGACAGCGGCATGGAACGGCAGGCGCTGCACGCGGTCGAATTGGAATTCACCCACTTTATGACCGGCGAACGGATGCGGGTGCACGCTCCGCTGCCGGCCGATTTCCAGCGCTTGCTGAATGTTGTGGAAAGGAGCAAAATCGAATGGGAGAATTAAAAGTATATCATTATCCCCAATGCGGAACTTGCCGCGACGCGCTGAAATGGTTGGATCGGCACGGCGTCGCCGCCGAGCGAATCCACATTGTCGAAAATCCGCCTTCCGCCGAGGAATTGCGGGAGTATATCCGCCGGAGCGGACAGGAGATCAAGAAGTTTTTTAATGTCTCGGGGCAAGTGTACAAGCAAATGAATTTGAAAGACAAGCTGGCCGATCTGAGCGACGATGAGAAAATCAACCTGCTTGCGGCCAACGGCAAACTGATCAAGCGCCCGCTTGTCACGGATGGAAGCAAAGTTACCGTCGGGTTCAAGGAATCGGAATTTGAACAATGTTGGAAATAAAGAAGAATTGGACATAAAGAAGGCGGAGCATATGAAGTTCAAACCATCGCAGCGTTTGGGACAGTTGGGCTCGGCGATTTTCTCCGAGGTGGCGGAGTGGAAGCGGGAGGCTGCGAACCGGGGCGCTGATATTATCGATCTCGGCATCGGCAGTCCGGATCGTCCGCCTTCGGCGCGGGTGATGCAAGCTTTGGAAACGGCGATTCGGAATCCGCGCAACTACGTTTACCCGTCTTCCGAAGGCGCCCTCGCTTTTCGGCGGACGGCGGCTCGCTGGTGCGCCCGCCGGTTCGGCGTAGAGCTTGACCCGGAGCGCGAGATGCTGGCGCTGATGGGATCGCAGGACGGCCTGGCGCATTTGGCCATGGCGTTGACCGATCCCGGAGACACGGCGCTGGTGCCCGATCCGGGTTACCCGATTTACGCCGCCGGTTTGGCGCTGGCCGGGGTCGTCCCCTGTTTCCTCCCGCTGAGGGAGGAGAACGGCTACTTGCCCCGGCTGGATCGGATTCCGGCGGAAACGGCCCGGCGCGCCAAATTCATGCTGCTCAATTATCCGAGCAACCCTTTAACCGCCGTGGCCGATCTGCATTTTTTCCGGCAGGTGGTCGATTTTGCCCGCGAATACGATCTGTTGGCAGTGCACGACTTGGCCTATTCCGAAATGGCTTTTGACGGGATTCGGCCGCCGAGCATTTTGTCTGTCGCGGGGGCCAAAGATGTCGCGGTGGAGTTTCATTCGCTTTCCAAAAGCTTCAACATGGCCGGCTGCCGCATCGGATTTGTGGCCGGCAACCCCGAGGCAATCTACGCGCTGAGGACGCTTAAAGCCAACATCGATTACGGCGTTTTTCTCGCGACCCAGGAAGCGGGAATTGCCGCCTTGGAGGAAGATATGGAGACGCCGGACACGGTGGCCGATCTGTACCAACGGCGGAGGGATATTTTTATCGGGGAATTGGGCGCGTTCGGGTGGCGCATTCCGAAGCCTGCGGCAACCATGTTCGTATGGGCCGCAATTCCCGCGGGTTGGACATCCCGACAAATTTCCCGGGAAATTTTATATTCGACAGGCGTTGCGGTGATTCCCGGCGATGCGTTCGGAGCGGAGGGAGAAGGATACGTACGGATTGCGCTGGTTCAGGAGGAAGATCGGCTGTTGGAAGCGGCCCGGCGCATCGGACGATTTTATCAAAAACATCATCGATAAGGAGGAATACATAGTGGCAAACAACGATCGGGTCCGCGCCCGGGTGATGCTGGTGGATGGCATGGCTTTGCTGTTCAGAGCTTACTATGCCACATCGTACAGCGGATATATTATGAAGACCAGCGCCGGGCTGCCGACCAATGCGGTATACGGGTTCGTCAAATATTTTTGGGATGCGGTCGAAACGTTCAAGCCAAGCCACCTGATTTGCTGTTGGGATATGGGTAAAGCGACGTTCCGTACGGAGAAGTATCGCGGGTACAAAGCGAATCGCGATGAAGCCCCGCAGGAGTTGATCCCGCAGTTTGCTCTGGTCAAGGAAGTGGTGGAAAGCTTTGGCGTGCGCAATATCGGTTTGGAGGGCTACGAAGCGGACGATTGCATCGGCACGTTGGCTGCGGAATTGGGCCGGCAGGCGGATGTGCGCATTTTGACCGGGGATCATGATATGCTGCAGTTGGTCAACGATCAGGTTCATGTGATCATCATGAAGAAAGGGCAATCCAATTATCGGGTGTATAACCCGCAAACATTGCGGGAGGAGAAAAAGCTGACGCCGCAACAAATTGTCGATTTAAAAGGGCTGATGGGCGATACGAGCGACAATTATCCCGGGGTCAAAGGAATCGGCGAGAAAACGGCGCTCAAGCTGCTGATGGAGTATGAAACGATTGAAGGGATTTTGGAAAATTTGCACTCGCTGCCAAAGGGCATCCGCGCGAAAATCGAGGCTGAATTGGACATGCTTCACCTGTCCAGAGACTTGGCCCGGATCCGCTGCGACATTCCGGTGCGGTGCGTATTGGACGAGTGCCATTGGGCCATGCAGCCGGAAAAGGTTTTAGAAAAATTTGAAGAGTTGGAGTTTAAAGGTTTGATGAAGCTGATCGGTTAATCGGCTGTGCTTGAAAGTATGGTGAAAAACAGGCGGTGCCGCGCTTTTTCGCCCGCGTTTAATCCACGGGAGATTCGTCCCGATGGTTATCGTGCGTCTCATGATCGCCCGGATAATTCCGGCTCATGCCTTCATGCAAATCGCGGTTTTCGTAAGCGAACGGGCCGGGCGGCCGTTGGCCTTCCCGCCACGGCGCGCTTTTGCCCAAGCTTTCCGTGGTCTGATCGGAGCCGTAAGGCCCCTCGGGAAATTCTTCCGCGGTCAGGTCGTTTTGCTGCGATTCGACGCTGGCCAAATCGGCATACTTGCGGTGGTGCGATTTTTTCAAAGGCATGTTCCATCCTCCCGGTTCATTTTTTTCATCTTCCCCGAGAGGCTGCAAAATTATACGGTTCAGGCCCGGAAGGGCGGGAGGATCAATCGGTGAAGTGAACGGGTCCCACGACCTGTTCGAGGAACGATTTCAATTCTTCGGCTTCCTCCTCGTTCAGGCGGTACGCATGCTCAAGATAACCTTCCTCCGCCAAATCGTCCGGGCCGATGATGGCGGTTGCGCCGGATTGCAGATTGGTGACTATTTTTTTGCCGTAGAAGCGGTCCGTGGTCGTTATGGCAAGATCGAAACGGTTCAGGTTGTGCGTGATAAAGCAAACAAAACGGGTCGTGGTTGGTTCGGTCGAATCGGACAGAAAATCGATATCTCCGGGCATGCTCATTCTCCTTTTCGTCAAACGATAATGGGTAGCGATCGTTATCATTATACATAAGCTTCAGGCGGCGATCAAAGCAAATAGGCGGCAGGAAGCGCTAAATTCCGAGCATATTCACTTTTTTGTGAAATTTACTTGCAAATAAACCCATGTTATGGTATGATTTCTACATTCACAAATGAGGAAGCACCTCGCTACGATATCGCTAGCGGGGTGTTTTTTTGTTTGTGAAAATTTTAATATGCTTTAGTGGAGGTGTTCTCATGAATTTGGTATTTATGAACAGCCTGGAAAAGAAAGCGGGTGACCGAGTTGTAACGGGCCAGGTGTCGATCTGCGAACAACAGGGACAGTGGCATTTGCTTTGGCATGAGCCGGACGAGCAAGGGGAGATGCGGCAGTCGGACTGGTATGAGGGAGCAAGCTGGGGGGAGTTGCTTGCGGTCTATCATTACCATATTGCGGCCAAGATCGGCGAGGGATTTCAGCCTTTGTTGGAAGGGCGGTTTCAAACGGCGGATTTGCCGTCGGGAAAAAACAAATTCGCCCAAATGCTGGAGTTTTACAGCGCGGAAAACGGGAATCCCGACTTGTTTCAAAGCTTGCGCAAGTGGAGGTGGGAACGGGCTTCCAAATTGGGTATTCCGTCCTACCTGATCGCCACGAATCGCGTGCTGCGCATGATCGCTTGTTTTCTGCCCCGCAACCGGCAGGAGCTGCTGCAAATCCCCGGCATGGGTGAAAGCAAAGTTGAGATTTACGGGGAAGAGATGCTGCAATGGACCCAAGAGGTGGAGCGCAAGACGGCGTTTCCTCTGGATTGGGTGCCCGCCGAAGTGGATCGGGAGCAATTCAGAATGTGGCTGTACAAGCGGCAGGAGACCAAGCTGAAAACGGCGTATGCGAAGCAGGTTCACCGGGAAAAATTGCTGGAGTGCGTTTCGCGCGGGGAGCGCCTGTCCGCGTTGGATCAGGCATTGCCTCTGACGCGGCGGGAATTGCTCGCATGGGTGGAGGACCTCGAAAAAGAAGGGTACGATATGGCGCCGTTGATTGAGGCCGAACTGAACGATGTTCCCGGCCAGGAAATCGTGGCGGCCTTGAAGCTGTTTGAAGAACAGGGGGATCGCTATTTAAAACCGGTCGTGCTAAAAATGTACAGCGAGGAGGAAATCGGGAACAAAAATTTGGACGGTGTGTATGAATGGCTCAGGCTGCTTCGTTTGCGTTACCGCAGGCAAAAGCGCGAGGAAGCGCGGGCAAGTTGAACGATGGAGCATGCGGAAAGGGGGGACGTTTGCGTTTTGTAAAACGGAATGATGGGCAGGAGGAGGGGGGATTTTGAAAAAAACACGATGCGCAAAGGAGGGATGTCGCCGGGGAATGCCGATCCCCTGCCAGATCCGCTTCGGACAAGGCAGGGGCCTCCCGGTCCCCGTGGGGCCGGCCCCAGGTTTTATTCATTATGAAGTTTAGTCGCACGCCGCAGGGATGGAAAATGAAAGAAAAACGATGAAAAACAAGGGCTGAACCTGGTCTTTTTGCCGAAAAAAGAATAAGTGAAAGAAGGATTGACAGACGAGCGCACGGGATGTTATTGTACAATTCATAGTAAACCTATAGGAAATGTTAATTTAATGATCGACTGGTCCACCAGAGACATTATTCCATGATCGGGGAGGTGTCTCTTTCATTTTTCAGGGTTCATAAAAACGAAGATGAAGGCAGGGAAATGGACATGACAAAACGCATGGTTTTGTTGCTGCTGGCAACCAGTCTGGTACTCGCTACGTCGGCTTGCGCCGGAGGAAATCGCAACAGCGCGGGTTCTTCCGCCGCGAATGGCGCGAAGGCGGACGCGCAAAACGCGCCGTCCTCGCCGCTGCCCGATTCCGGTCAAGGCAAGGCGGAGCCGAAGCCGCCGATCGAATTGCTCAACGTTTCGTACGATCCGACACGCGAATTGTACGAAGAGTTCAACAAGGCATTTTCCGCATATTGGAAAGAAAAAGAAAATCAGCAGGTGACGATTAAACAGTCGCATGGCGGCTCGGGCAAACAGGGGCGTGCGGTCGTCGACGGGCTGGAAGCGGATGTGGTTACGCTGGCGCTTGCCTATGATATCGATGAAGTCCAGGAGGCCGGGCTGATCGAAGCGGGGTGGCAGCAGCGTCTGCCCGACAACAGTTCGCCTTACACCTCGACCATCGTATTCCTTGTGCGCAAGGGCAATCCGAAAGGCATCAAAGACTGGGACGATCTGATCGAGGACAATGTGGAGGTTATTACGCCGAACCCCAAAACGTCCGGCGGCGCGAGGTGGAATTTTCTGGCGGCCTGGGCTTATGCGCTAAAGAATAACAACAACGATGAGTCCAAGGCGCGGGAATATGTCGGCAAGCTGTTCAAAAATGTGCCTGTGCTGGATTCCGGTGCGCGCGGCTCGACAACGACCTTTGTGGAACGCGGAATCGGCGATGTGTTGCTGGCTTGGGAAAACGAAGCGTTTTTATCGATCAACGAGTTGGGCCCGGACAAATTTGAAATCGTCGTGCCTTCTTTAAGCATATTGGCTGAGCCGCCGGTCGCCGTGGTCGATAAAAATGCGGAAAAGAAAGGAACCGCCGAGGTGGCGCGCGCTTATTTGGAATATTTGTATACGGAGGAAGGCCAGAGCATCGCGGCTAAAAATTATTACCGTCCAAGGCTCCAATCGGTGGCCGATCGATATAAAGACCAGTTTCCGGCGGTGGAATTGACGACGGTTGACCAGTTCGGCGGTTGGCAGCAAGCGCAAAAAACGTTTTTTGCCGACGGGGGCGTATTCGATCAAATTTACGAGCCCTGACAGTCGATTGGCGTTTCGGTAAATTAAAAAATCACGGAGGGAAGCCCATGGCAACTGCGAAGGAGCAGCGGAAGCTTTGGTTGGAGCGGATAGCGGAAAGCCTGGAAGGATTAAGGTACGGCAATGTGCAGATCACCATACACGACGGAAAAATCGTGCAAATTGACCGAACCGAGCGCAAGCGGTTCGATCATTCGGAAGAAAGCCAGGCCCGTCCTGAATAGTATGGAGTGATGAAAGCGATGTTTAAAACATGGAAAGAGCGCAGCATTTTGCCGGGATTCGGACTGTCGATGGGATTTACCGCCTTTTATTTGTGCTTGCTGGTGCTGTTTCCGCTGGCGGGCATCGCCCTCAAGACGTCGGAGATCAGCCTTCGGGAATTTTGGCAAATCGTTGCGAATGCGCGGGTAATCGCCGCCTTCAAAATCAGCTTCTCCACCTCGTTTTTTGGGGGGTTGATCAATGTAGTGTTTGGCATGCTCGTAGCCTGGGTGCTGGTGCGCTATCGTTTTCCGGGAAAAAGGCTGGTCGACGGTCTGATCGACCTGCCTTTCGCCTTGCCCACCGCTGTGGCCGGCATCGCGTTGACCTCGATTTATTCCCAAAACGGAATGGTCGGCCGCTACTTGTACGCCATCGGCATTCAGAGCGCGTTTTCGCCGTTGGGCATCACGATCGCGCTGGTTTTCATCGGTCTTCCGTTTGTCGTGCGGACCGTTCAGCCCGTGTTGCAGGAGGTGGAGAAGGATGTGGAGGAAGCGGCTGTCAGCCTCGGCGCTCGCCGCTGGCGAATTTTTCGCAGCGTCATTTTCCCAGAGATTTTGCCTGCGCTCCTGACCGGCTTCGGGCTGGCTTTTGCCAGGGGGATCGGGGAGTACGGCTCGGTGGTGTTCATCTCCGGCAATATGCCGATGCGCACGGAGATTGCGCCGCTCCTGATCATGACCAAGCTGGAACAGTACGATTATGCGGGGGCTACGGCAATTGCGCTGGTCATGCTGGCTGTTTCATTTTGCTTGTTGTTGCTCATTAATTACGTGCAGTGGCGCGTTGGCAAGCGCGCGGCTTCCGCGTGAAGGGGGTGCGGCCGTTGGCCGGTTATATCGCTTCCCGGCGTCGGGCCGACAAACCGCGCCGGGCCGACAAATCACGTCGGGCCGACAAATCGCGCCGGGTCGACAAGTCGCGTCGGGCCGACAAATCGCGCCGGACTGACAAATCACGTCGTGCCGACAAGTCGCGCCGGCTCGGGCGCGTCTCCGAATCCGGGGCGGCTCGATGGGTTTTGATCGCTTTGGCGCTGCTGTTTCTTGCGCTCGTGCTGTTTCTGCCGCTGGCAACGGTATTTGTCCAGGCGCTGCGCAAAGGAGCGGGCGTTTACCTGGCCGCGATACGCGAGCCGGACGCGCTGGCGGCCGTTCGCTTGACGCTGATCACCGCGGCGATGGTTGTGCCGCTCAATACGTTGTTTGGCCTGGCGGCTGCCTGGTCGATCACCAAATTCAAATTTAAAGGCAAAAGCGCTTTGTTGACCCTGATCGATTTGCCTTTTGCCGTTTCGCCGGTCATTGCCGGGCTGATTTTCGTGCTTTTGCTCGGTGCCCGGGGAACGCTTGGCCCATGGCTGGATGCGCACGACATCCAGATGATTTTTGCGCTGCCCGGCATCGTATTGGCGACCGCTTTCGTCACTTTTCCCTTTGTGGCCAGGGAATTGATCCCCGTCATGCAGGCGCAGGGGTCGCAGGAAGAAGAAGCGGCAGCCAGCATGGGGGCGGGCGGATGGAGGATATTCCGGCGCATTGCGCTTCCGAATATGAAGTGGGGGTTGATATACGGCATCATCCTTTGCAACGCCCGCGCGATGGGAGAATTCGGCGCGGTTTCGGTCGTTTCCGGCCATATTCGCGGCGAAACGAATACCCTTTCGCTTCATGTTGAAATTTTGTACAACGAATATCAGTTTGCGGCGTCGTTTGCCGCGGCCTCGCTGCTTGTACTGCTGGCGCTGGTGACGCTGGCGGTCAAAAGTCTGGCGGAATGGCGCCATGGATCGGATGTGCCTTGAAAGAGTGGAGTGGGATCATGGACCGGGTTTGCCCTGAAAGTGTAGAGCGGAACCATGGATCGGATGTGCCTTGAAAGAGTGGAGTGGGATCATGGACCGGGATGTGCTTTGAAAGTGGGAAATGGTACCATGGGCCGGATGTGCCCTGAAAGTGTGGAGCGGAACCACGGGCCGGATGTGCTCTGAAAGCGGGGAGTGGGATCATGGACCGGAATAGGTCCTGAAAGTGTGGGGGTTTGTCGGACCGATTTGGAGAAAGAGGGGGGATTCGCATGCATGTGGTCATGAGAAATGTCAATAAACGTTTTGGCTCGTTCGAAGCGTCCAAGGACGTCAACTTCCAGATCGGGCAAGGCCGATTGATCGGTCTGCTCGGCCCCAGCGGCAGCGGAAAGACGACGATTTTGCGTATGTTGTCCGGTTTGGAACAGCCGGATTCGGGCGACGTTCTGTTCCACGGCGAGCGAGTGAACGATAAGTCGCCGCAGGAGCGCTGCATCGGTTTTGTATTTCAGAGCTATGCGCTGTTTCGGCATATGACGGTGTTCGACAATATCGCTTTTGGCCTTACTGTGCAGAAACGGAAAAAGCGGGAGATTCGGGAGCGTGTCGATGAGCTGATCGGATTGACCGGCTTGAAGGGATTGGAACGGCGTTTGCCGCATCAGCTTTCCGGGGGGCAGCGGCAGCGGGTGGCGTTCGCCCGGGCGCTGGCTCCCGAGCCGCAACTGTTACTGCTCGACGAGCCGTTCGCGGCGATCGATGCCAAGGTGCGAAAAGAGCTTCGCACCTGGCTTAAGCGGATGATCCGCGCGGTGGGCATCACCAGCATTTTCGTCACGCATGACCAGGAGGAAGCCGTAGAGGTGGCCGATGAGATTATCATTGTGAATGAAGGCAGAGTAGAGCAGCAGGGAACGCCGCTCGAAATCTACACCAGGCCCAAGTCCGCTTTTGTCGCCGGTTTTATCGGAGAATCTACCGTTTTGGATGAATTTTCCGGCTTGCGCGGGTTTGAGGATCATTTGCCCCAGGCGAAGGCGTTGATTCGGCCGGAGTACATCGAGCTTGGGACGGAGAAGGAGATTTCGCTTCCTCATGCGGCGGAGCGGGGTATCGTGCGGGATGTCGTGTTCCGCGGAGCGGAGTGGCTGATCGAAGTGCAAGTCGGGGATTATCGGCTGTTCGCCCATCGATCGCACGAAAAAAAGCCGCTTAAGCCCGGCGACGAAGTGCTGCTGCTCATTCATCGGATGTATCAGTTCAATGCGGATCGGGCGCAAATGACAGAAAACCGGTTTAAGGTTGATCCCATGCCGGTCCACATCTAAACCGTCCACAGAAGCCGAATGTCGTGGCGCCGCGCCGTCCGCTTTTCGTCGTACTTTCAGGCCACTTTGCGTAAAGTCGGCCGGGCCGGCGAAAGTCCGGCTGATGAAAGTCGGGTTGACGAAAGTCGAGTGATGAAAGTGGACTGATGAAAGTGGACTGATGAAAGTCGAGCTAATAGAAGTCAGGCTGATGAAGTCGGCCGATGAAAATCAGGCTGATGAAAGTCAGACTGATGAAAGTCAGACTGATCGCTTGACGCCAATACCTGCAAAAGTGCATCTATTTGTGCTTGTTTCGGGCACCGAGGGGAAATACCTGCGAAAATGCAGGTATTTCAAAGCCAATCGCCGTAAACAAGGAGTTGGGCGCAAAATACCTGTATTTTTGCAGGTATTGCCTCCGATATACCGTCAACGGAGAAAATAAATGTACTTTTGCAGCAATTTCGACCTGGAAGGTTAAAATTTATCCGCTTCAAGTTGAATTCACACTAGCGGAGGCTCAGAAGGCACAGAACCCATAGAAGTCTCAGAAAAAAGGCCCAAGCTGAATCAAGCTTGGGCGAATTGGCTCGGGCGAACCTCGGGTGGTTTAGGAAAGCCTCAAGCATTAGCTTTGCGGATTAGCTGATTTGCGTCCGTTAATTGGAATATTTGGGGTAATTTAACGAATTAACATCTACGGATTAGCGGGTCTACGTTTATAAATTAGCGAATTACCGAATTAGCGAAATTAGCGAAATTAGCGCTCGTTGCGGCGGGTCATCTGTTGCCAGACCGAGCCTTCCGCCGCAGCGCCGCCCTCGATCCGCTCCAGCGCGATGTTGGCCTGCATCCGGACTTCGAATTCCGGATCGTCCAGCGCCTCCCGCAGCGCCGGAACCGCGCTGCTGTCACCCGCTTCGTAGAGGAAGCGGGCGGCCCGCCATCGCACGATTTTGCTCGGGTCCTTGAGCGCCTTAGCCATCGGCTGTATGGCGTCGGGGTCGCCGATGTCGGACAAGCAATCCCCGGCGGTCCGCCGCACGGAGGGGGTTTTGTCCTCCAAGGCGTGATACAGATAAGGCAGCACTTCCGGCTCTTTGATATCGCCCAGGTAGACCGTGGCCAGGCGGCGAATCGAAAAATTTTCATCTTCCAACGCCTTAATGATGATCGGCAGGTTGTCGATCGTCGGTTTGAGTTGATCGAGTGCGGCGTACCGATTTTTCCAGTTCGGGTCGTGCAAAATCCGCTCCGCGTCCGCTGGGTTGAACGTCTTCCGTTCCTCGATCGGGTCCGGATTGCTGCCCTGCTCGAAGGCGAGTTTAACCAACTCCGCGAGCCGTTCGTCGCTGTATGCCGCATCTGTCTCCTGCACGACCTGTTCGGCGATTTCCTTCAAATCGCCATATCGGATGCCCTGCTCTTGCAGCCTGCGCTCCATGATCATGTTGGCGGCGGAAGACTGGGCTTGCATCATCGCCTGGATAAAACGTTCCGGCATCGCCAGCCGCGCTTCCTCGCCGCCGGCTTGCACCCTGACTTGCAGCGGAATGTTGCGGAAAAACTGGATCAGCACGTGCGCCTCGCCGTAAGCGTCGTCCACTTCAACAGCCGGTTCGTCCGCCGTCGAAGCGGACGGTTTGTCGGCGGCTTTCGCGGGGGCTTCGCCGGAGCCGTTGCCGGAGCCGTCGCTCGGCGGTTCGTCCCCTTCGCCGAACGCTTCCCGCACCCGGCTTAAAATATCTTGCCAATCTGCCTTCGGATGCCGTTCCACTGCGATGAAGTCGGCGGTGTGAAAGACGTTTTTGACCCCATCGATCGCCAAAATGTTCGCAATATAGGAAGGACATTGTCCGATATCTTCTTTTGTGTACGTTTTTCGCAAGTCGTTGGGGACCTGCTCGCTCAAATTTAATTTCATCGAATTCGGGCTGGGAGTCGGTTCAATCGAAAGTATTTTCATTGCAAGAAGCTCCTTTCAATGCAGAGATGGGTTCGTCGCCGAAGGTCACAACATCGAATTGACAATATCGGATTCACAATATCGAATTTACAATATCGAATTGACAATATCGAATTGACAATATCGAATTGACAATATCGAATTCACAACCAGTCTTTTTTGCGGAAAAGAACGAACATGCCGAAACCGAGAATGAGCATAAATCCAAGGACAATGGCGTCGCCGTAAGGGAAATGCAGCCCGGGGATGTTGTCGAAATTCATTCCGTAAATCCCGGTGATGAAGGTCAACGGCATGAAGATGGTCGTCAGCGCGGTAAAAATCCGCATGATTTCGTTCGCGCGGTTCGCCAGGCTCGATTGATAGGTCTCGCGCAAGTTGCCCATCAGATCGCGAAACGTATCGAAGGTTTCAGAAATTTTCACCGTATTTTCATGGATATCGCTAAAATATTTTTGCAGTTGGTCGCTGATCAGGCGCAGGTCCTTTTTGTTCAGCGTGGCGATCAGGTCCTTTTGCGGTCCAAGTATCTTTTTCAGCCATAAAATCTCTCCCCGCAACCCGATGATGGAGTTCAGATGCGTTTTCTTCGTGTGCACCAGGATGTCCTCTTCCAGTTTTTCAATGTTGGTTTCGATCCGATCGCTGACGACAAAATAATTGTCCACCACCAGATCCACCAGATGATAAAGAAACCGGTCCGGCGAGTCCACCTGCTCCTCCCATAAAATCGGCTTGACCGTGCGAATTTCGTTGATCTTTTGCTTGGTGACGGTAATGATGAAATGTTTGCCGAGAAAAATGTTCAGGGAACGCAGAAAAATTTCCTCATCATCGAAACGAATGCTGTTGATGACGATGAAATAATGGTTGTCGTATATTTCCAGTTTGGGCCGCTGCTCTTCCTCCGTCAGGCAGTCTTCCACCGCCAGATCGTGAAGATGAAACAGGGGCTGCAAAATTTGAAGATCCTCGATGGAGGCGTCGATCCAGTAAAAGCCTTGCTCCGGCGCCGCAATAGCGGCGGAAGCGTCCTCCACCAAAGTAAATACGCCGTTGTGAACCAAACGCACCTTCATTTGAATTCCTCCTCTAATTAAGGAAATCAACCGGTGCGGAAGCAGGAGCGGCGATGCACGGTTCCGAACCGAATGATTTCCAATTTGATCTGGGTAAAGTTGATACTTCGGGGTTTCGGTCGGTCTCCGTCCATTTGATTGTCACTCCTTTGGCTTTGAGGGTGTAATGCGAATACTTGTTTAGTATATACTGTCAGTTTATTGGTTTCAAGATGAAATAGGAACCGGCCGTCGTTATATCGGTATTCGGCTTTTTGGCGATGCGATCGGCACACGGCGGACATGTCGCGCGGTTGCATTTTCGCGATTCCCGGTCATCGGCTATTTGGCCGTTTTGGAGGCCGCTTGATGCCGCAACTGCAAAAGTGCATCTATTCGCGGCCTGTTTTGGGCGCCGGAGGAAAATGCCTGCGAAAGTGCAGGTATTTAGCGCTCAGCCGCCCTTTTCCGGCGATCGGCCTCGAAATACCTGCACTTTCGCAGGTATTTCCCCCGGCTTGTCGTCCACGTAGCAAATAGATGCGCTTTTACAGCAATTTTAACCTGAAAGCCCAACGGTATGAATGGTTCTTGACGCTGGGCGAATAATGGTTTATAGTATACTCATTATCTTGAATGGAAACTTACAACTGAATCGATACGCACTCTTATTAAGAGCAGGTGGAGGGACTAGCCCGATGAAACCCGGCAACCGACAACCCGTCAAGGGATTGCACGGTGCTAAATCTTGCGGAAGCGGACGCTTCTGAGAGATGAGAGAGGTTGAATGTGAAGGAGACCTTTCTTGTTGCGAAAGGTTTTTTTGTTTATCCGGACATCTTATGTATGGTTAAAGGAGGGGCTTCAAATGCCGATCAAAATCCCCGATTCGCTTCCGGCGAAGGAAGTGCTGAGTCAGGAAAATATATTCGTGATGGACGAATCCGTGGCGTTTCATCAAGATATTCGACCGCTGGATATCGCCATCCTGAATTTAATGCCGATGAAAGAAACGACGGAAACGCAAATTTTGCGTCTGATCGGAAATACGCCGCTGCAGGTCGAATTTGTGCTGCTGCGCCCCAAAAATCATCAGGCCAAGAACACCTCGCAAAAGCATCTGGAGATGTTCTATAAAACGTTTGACGAAGTCAAAAACAAAAAGTTTGACGGCATGATCATTACCGGCGCCCCGGTGGAACACCTTGCTTTCGAAGAGGTCGATTACTGGGAAGAGCTGACGGAAATTCTCGATTGGACGAAGGAAAATGTGACGTCCACGTTTCATATATGCTGGGCCGCCCAAGCCGGGTTATACCACCATTACGGCGTGCCCAAATACCCGCTCGGGAAGAAATTGTTCGGCGTATTCCCGCATCGGCTGAACAAGCGAAACGTCAATCTTTTGCGGGGGTTCGACGAAGTGTACCACGTTCCGCAGTCGCGGCATACGGAGGTGCGCAAGGAGGACATCGGGAAACGGCCCGAGCTCGAACTGCTGTCCGAATCGGACGAGGCGGGCGTGTACATCGTAGCGACGAAGGACGGAAAGCAGATTTTTGTTACCGGCCATTCGGAATACGACCCGCTCACCTTGAAATGGGAGTATGACCGCGACGCCAACAAAGGCTTGGAGATAGATATCCCCCAACATTATTTTCCTGACAACGATCCCTCCAGGCAGCCGGTATCCCGTTGGCGGGCGCATGCCAATCTGCTTTACTCCAACTGGCTGAATTATTATGTTTATCAAAACACGCCGTATGATTGGAGTACCTTTGAAGGGGGAAAAGTTTAACATGAAAATCGAAAGTGTGCTCGCCCAGATCGGATCGATCGCGGACCCGGCGACGGGAGCGGTCAGCTACCCGATCTATCAGGCGACGGCGTTTCGCCACCCGCAATTGGGACAAACTACCGGGTTTCAGTATTCCCGTTCGAAAAGCCCGACCCGGGACGTGTTGGAGCAGGCCTTCGCGCAATTGGAGTCGGGAGACGCCTCCTTCGCTTGCAGCTCGGGCATGGCCGCGCTGCAAACGGTGTTCAGCTTGTTCTCCCAGGGGGACCATCTGTTGGTTTCGCTGGATCTGTACGGAGGGACGTACCGCCTGCTGGAGCAAGTCTTGTCCCGCTTCGGCGTGACCGCCAGCTACGTGGATACGAATGATCTTGAGGCGCTGGACGCCCATTTCCGCAGCGGAACGAAAGCGGTGCTGATTGAGACGCCGACCAATCCGCTGATGATGATCACCGATCTGGAGAAAGTGTGCGCCTGGGCCAAGGGCAAGGGCATTTTGACGATCGTGGACAACACGCTGTTGACGCCATTTTTTCAACGCCCGATCGAATGGGGCGCGGATATCGTGGTTCACAGCGCGACCAAATATCTCGGCGGCCACAACGACGTCCTCGCCGGAATGATCGTGACCAAAGGAAAAGAACTGTCGGAGAAAGTGGCCTTTCTTCACAATTCGATCGGCGCCGTTTTGGGTCCGCAGGATACGTGGCTGTTGATGAGAGGTTTAAAAACGCTGGCGATTCGGATGGAGCGCCATCAGCAAAACGCGATCGCTCTGGCGCAGTACCTCGTCTCCCATCCGCTGGTGGATGAAGTTTTCTATCCCGCGCTGCCGGATCATCCCGGACACGACATTCAGAACAGGCAGTCCTCCGGAAATACCGGGATTTTCTCTTTTAAAATGAAGGACGCCTGCTATGTCGAGCCCATTCTTCGGCATATTCGGCTGATCGCATTTGCGGAAAGCCTCGGCGGAGTGGAGTCGTTGATGACTTATCCCGCGATTCAAACGCACGCCGACATCCCCGAAGAAATCCGCAGAAAAGTCGGCGTGGACGACCGGCTGCTGCGATTCTCCGTCGGGATTGAACATATCGACGACCTGATCGACGATCTGGCCCAGGCTTTCGAGCATGCGGCGCACGAAGTCGAAGCTGCCGCCGTAAAAGGCTGATCGAAATACGATCTGGCCGGCTTGTCCAATTTAATTGGTAATATGCTGTATATTAAATCCCAAATATGATATGATAATGTTATTACCCGATGACATTTCTATGAATTTTGGGGGATTCTATGAGCGCATCTTATTTTACAAGTAAATGGCGGGCCCGGCTAAAGATGCTCTATTTTTCGCCGTATTCCAATCGCTCTTTAAGATATTTCCCCCCCGAATTCACTTTCAGAGACCCGGTGGTGTCGCTGGTTCATCGTTGTCGAAGAAAGGGCGATCATTGCGCCGTTATCGTGTTTGATGTAGAAAACTACAGCCATATGCTGCATTCTTACCCTGCGGCCTTGCTGGAGAACATGCATGAGAGGATCAAGCACGTTTTCAAGACGGTGCTTCCCCTCTTTTTCAGCCAGAAGGACTTGATCGGGGTAAAGCAGATTCCGGGACAAGGCTACGGCGTATTCGTCCGCGGGGATCGCGAAGACAGTTTTCTCAACCTGCACGATCAGTCGATTCAGATTCGCGATCGATTGGAAAGCGAGCTGGCTTATACTCCCGACCGTAAAACACACGAAAGCCTGAAATTTCAGACGGGCTTTTTTGTTATAGACCGTGTGCTCCAGGACACCGGAAAAGCGATTCATATCGCTTGCCAGTACGCGCATGCGATCGCCGCCAAAAAATTGCCGCAAAGCTTCTATTATACGAGAAAGCAGCTCAGCGATATTATCGATAACGAGAATATTTCCGTTTTGGCGCAACCGATCATGAATTTGAGGAGCGGGGACATCTTTGGATGGGAAATTTTGACGCGCGGACCGCGGCATACTCCCTTTTATTTTCCTGCCGAGCTGTTTGAGTTTGCCCATCAATCCGATTTGCTTTATAAAATGGAGTCGTTGGTCCTTCGCAAAGCTTTTCAGGAAATTTCCGAAAGGGAGATCAATGAGCAGGTATTTATCAATGTCACTTCGATTTCCTTGTGCCATCCTATGTTTTTGGAGGAGATTCTCGGTTGCCTGGCGCAATTTCCCGGCATAGAGCCTTCCCAGATCGTATTGGAGATTACGGAGAGGCACAAGATCGGGGATTTTCGCCAAATGACCTCGATTATGGGCAAATGCCGGCAGCACGGCTTCCGCTTCGCCGTGGACGATGCGGGCGCCGGGTACGCCAGCTTGCATTCGATATCCGAGCTGATCCCTGATATGATCAAAATCGACAAGGCGCTGATCAAGAATATCGATCAGGCTTCGGCCAAGCAATCGCTGTTGAAAGCGCTTCTGCTCTTTGCCGAAAACATCAACTGCCGGGTCATCGCCGAAGGCGTCGAACGGGAGGAAGAAGCGGAAATTTTGTTCCAGCATGAAGTGGAGATGGGGCAGGGGTATTATTTTGCTCCGCCCAAACCGTTGTTGTTCAACCATGAACGATTGCATTTCGATGAATTGAAAAATCGGATCAGGCTTCGCGCGGGAGAAGGCCCCACTTTTGCTTAAATACGCTCCGCATATGGAGATCTTAGGAGTTGAACCGGATGAGTCAGGTAGACCGTATACTGGAGAAGGCATTGGCCGGCGAACGTCTGAATCTGGAGCAGGGCGTTCGTCTGTTCGAATGCGACGAAGTTGAAAAGCTGGGACACGTGGCGAATGAAATGATGAAAAAGTTTCACCCCGAGCCGATTGCCACTTTCGTTATCGGGAGAAATATCAACTATACGAATTTTTGCAACGTGTATTGCAGGTTTTGCGCGTTCTATCGGCCGCCCGGCTCCAAGGAAGGCTATGTGCTGCCGGATGAAACCATCTTTCAAAAAATTCAGGAAACGATCGATGTGGGCGGGACGGAAATCCTGATGCAGGGCGGGGTCAACCCCGATCTGCCGTTCAGCTATTACCTCGATCTGCTGCGAAATATCAAAAAGAGATTCAAGATTCATATGCACTCGCTGTCTCCGGTTGAAATTCGCGAAATGCACCGCATGACCGGGTTGCCGTATGATGAGGTGCTGCGCCAGCTTCATGAGGCCGGTTTGGACTCGCTGCCCGGCGGCGGAGCGGAAATCCTCGTCGATCGCATTCGCGAAAAGATCAGCAAGCTCAAGGGATCGTGGGTCACCTGGATGGAGATCATGAAAGCCGCCCACCGAAACGGCATGTCCACATCGGGAACGATGGTGATCGGCTTCGGCGAAACGATGGAAGAACGCGTGCTGCACATGCTGAGAATTCGCGACGCGCAGGACGAGTGCCTGAACCAAAAATTGAATTCGCCGGGATTTCTGGCGTTTATCCCCTGGACGTTTCAGCCGGGCAACACGAATCTGAAAGGGGAGAAGACCTCTCCCGAGGAATATTTAAAAACGTTGGCGATCAGCCGGATCATGCTCGACAACGTTAAAAACTTCCAGGCCTCCTGGGTGACGATGGGTCCGGAGATCGGCAAGCTGACGCTGAGCTACGGCTGCAACGATTTCGGCAGCACCATGATGGAGGAAAATGTGGTTTCGGCCGCGGCCTGCACGCATAAGGTCAACATCGAATTGATTCTGCAGCTCATTCGCGAGGCGGGAAAAATACCGGCTCAACGCAATACGCATTACGACATTTTGCGCGTATTTGACGAACAGTATCATGTGGAGAAAGATTTCGTTTTGCAAAATTAAATGGACGGGTTTTGAACGACGAAAAAAAGGCAGGCTCCGGTGAAAATCCGGCAGGCTGCCTTTTTTACGCTTTCGGGACGTTACGGCGAAAAGACGACTCGATTTTTCCCCTCGGCCTTGGCCTGGTACAGGGCGGTGTCCGCCGCATGGAAAAACTTTTCTTTGCCCAGTCCTTGCTTGTATTCGCTCAGCCCGACGCTGACCGTGATCGATTGGCCGTTCAGCTCCGCCAGCGGAGAGTCGGCAATGGCGTTCCGGATTCTCTCCGCGATCCGAATCACATCGTCCGTACGCTGTTCGCTGAAGATTACGGCAAACTCCTCGCCCCCGTATCGGGCGGCAAAGTCATTGAGCCGGATTTCCTTTTTGACCCATCCCGCAATCACCTGCAATACCTTGTCTCCGGCGCGATGGCCGAAGCTGTCGTTCACTTTTTTGAAGTCGTCGATGTCGATCAGCGCCAGGTGAATCGGGAAAGGGCTGTTTTCGCATTGGTGAATCATCGTGTCCAGGTACTCGTGAAACGAGATGTGATTGTATAGTTCGGTCAATGGATCGATCTTCGACAGCCGGTCCATGATGATGTTTTTGACCAACAGATCCTGGCGGGATTTCAGCGTTTTTTTCAAATGATTTAATATGGCGGTGCCGCGGTTCATGATGCCGATGCAAATGGCCGTCACGATGGCCAGAAGCGAGTAAATGGCGATCAGGCTCTCCGGATTGAAATGCTCTTTGATCTCTTTGTTGAAAAAATACAAGTAGTGGAATGCGCTGAAGGCGGCGATAAAAGCGAACAGGATTTTCTTTTTCTGAAAATAAAACACCGAGATGATCAGCGGCAAAAACAAGGCGCCCATGATGATCTCGATCTCGCTGAAATCGTGGATCAGCACCGAAGCCAGAACAGTCGCGGTCAAAATAATGAGATAGTCGTGCATCAACGGCAGAAAATAAATGACCAATTCAACCAAAAGCATAATCGCGATCAGCGTCAGCATGGGGACAAACATCGCGGTATGAAAGGCGTGATGATGTTTAATCAGAAAGGCGTATCCCGTTTCGGCCAAAATGGAGAGGGCGATACAGGCCCAAAATGCGTTTAACAGGCCCCGATTCCAGCTTTTCAAGTTGTTGATGCTCAAAAATTCAAAGTCCAAGTCCACTCACTCCAAAAATAGTCCGCCGCTTCGTATTCCATACATTCAATATACCATGATTGTCGGCATTCATGTAGAAATTATTCCCGTGCCGCCGCTGTATATCTTCATTCGGATTGCCATATACTTTTAGGGAAAGGAGCCATGTTGATGTCTTACTATTCCTTGTTATTGGACGCCGCTTCCGACGATCAGCGGAATTGGCTGTACGGGCAATTCCGCGAACGGCTTGGCGCGCTGTCCGACCGCGATCGGATCGAGCTGAAAGGCGCGGAAGAGAACAGGCGGGTGGAGATAGACGGCTTGGACGCCGCTGTCCGTCCGACTATTTGCGATGTGATTTCCGAGTATGTGATCGATTTTGCGGAGTCCGGTTGGGTTCGGCAATGGATTGCAAAGGAATATCATTTCAACGATCCCGAAGAAGTGGATGGAATTGAAAAATACTATAGGCACGAATCCGGCCCTACCCGTGATCAGAGAAAAAAGAGGCTGAGCCGCGCGCTGTCGGTCTGCCTGGAGGAGAATGAGGCGTTTCATCTCGGTGGGTTTCTCCGTTTTCGCCTGGGGGAATATCGGGATGAATTGCGCGGCATGGTGGAATGCGCGATCGACGAGCATCTGATGGAGAAGCAGTATCAGGAATTTATTTCCCTGCTCCAGTATTTCATTTATTTGCAGGAAGCGAAAATCCCCCTCGCCCATTTAATCCATCAAGGCGGTCATCGGTTTGTGCTGTTGGATGATAAAATGAAGCCGATCGAGACGGAGCAGTTGGAGGCGGTTCATCCGGGCGATGCCGCGCCCGATTTTCACTTCGAGGATATCATCGTCAGCACGTTGATTACGGTGTCCCCCCAAAAAATATATATCCATACCCGGAACCCGGAAATGCAGGTCATCCAAACGATTCGGCAGATTTTTGAGAATCGGACGACCCTCTGCACGCATTGCCCGCGTTGTATGCGCATGTACGGAGTCAAAAAAAGATTGCCGGGGCCCCGTCCCGCCGATTCATGACTTGACGAGCCGGTGTTGCGGCCCGCGCCGCGCCGTGAAAAACAGGCGTGCGCTTGACCGCCGGACCGTTTCTCAGTATAATATATGTTCAAAGCCATGATTTACAAGGCTGCGATCAAAGCCATGAATCGCTGACGGAACCGTGCAGAGAGAGGAAACCGAGGCTGAAAATTTCCTCCGGCATTCCCAGTGGATTTACCCCTTTGTAGCCGCGATGTGGAACGTCGGCCGCCAGGCCGGATCAGTATATTTCGCCGGGTGATTCCCGTTATCGAATGCATGATGAGGATTCATGCGTCCCGGACTTTTGCGGGCGCAGCGAATTAAATCGGGGTGGAACCACGAGCTAACGCACTCGTCCCTGGAGGACAGTGTGTTTTTTTGCGTGCAAAAATAATGGAGGTGGAGCAGGTGTCGATCAAAGTAACGCTGCCCGACGGAAGCGTGCGGGAGTACAATGAAGGAAGCTCAATCGGGGAGGTGGCCGCTTCGATCGGAAGCGGGCTCAAGAAAAATGCCGTGGCCGGCAAAGTGGACGGAAAGCCGGTGGATCTCAGTTATCCGCTGCGGAAGGATGCCGCCGTGGAAATTCTTACGCCGGAAAGCGAAGGGGGGCTGGAGGTTTACAGGCACAGCACGGCCCATCTGATGGCGCAGGCGATCAAGCGGATTTTTAAAGGGGAGCGGCTGGAGCTGGGCATCGGCCCGGTGATCGAGGACGGCTTCTATTACGATATCGATATGGATCGTTCGCTGACGCCCGAAGATCTCGCCGCGATCGAGAAGGAAATGGAGCGCATCGTGCAGGAGGATTATCCGATCGTCCGGCGCGAGGTCGGCAGGGAAGAAGCGGTGCGCATTTTTACGGAAATTCAGGATGGATTGAAGCTGGAGCTGATTCGTGATTTGCCCGAGGACGCGGTGATCAGCATTTACGACCAGGGCGAATTTTTCGACCTGTGTCGCGGCCCGCATCTGCCTTCCACCGGCCGGATCAAGGCGTTCAAGCTGTTGAGCGTAGCCGGGGCTTACTGGCGCGGCGATTCCAAAAATAAAATGCTGCAGCGCATTTACGGGACCGCTTTTCCGAAGAAGGCCCAACTGGAAGAGCATTTGCGTTTGCTGGAAGAGGCGAAAAAGCGCGATCACCGCAAATTGGGCAAAGAGCTGAAGATGTTCGCTTTCTCGCGCGAAGTGGGCCAAGGGTTGCCGCTGTGGCTTCCGCATGGAGCGAAGCTGCGCCGCACGCTGGAAAGATACATCGTCGATCTGGAGGAAAAGCTGGGGTATCAGCACGTGTACACTCCGGTTTTGGCCAATGTGGATTTATATAAAACGTCCGGGCATTGGGATCATTACCATGAAGACATGTTTCCGAAGATGGTCGTGGAGAATGAGGAGCTGGTGCTGCGCCCGATGAACTGCCCCCATCATCTCATGGTGTACAAGAACGATATGCACAGCTACCGCGATCTGCCCTTGCGCATCGCCGAGTTGGGAACGATGCACCGGTACGAAATGTCGGGCGCGCTCACCGGGCTGCACCGGGTCAGAGCGATGACGCTGAACGACGCCCATATTTTCTGCCGGCCGGATCAGATCAAGGAAGAATTCGCCCGGGTGATCGATTTGATTCGCAGGGTGTACAAGGACTTCGGGATCGAGCAGTACCGTTTTCGCCTGTCCTACCGGGACCCGCAGGACAAGGATAAATATTTTCAGGATGACGCGATGTGGGAAATGTCGCAGCGCATGCTGAAAGAGGTTGCCGAGGAAATGGATCTGGTCTTTTTCGAGGAGGACGGGGAAGCGGCGTTTTACGGGCCCAAGCTCGATGTGCAGATTCGGACCGCCCTGGGCAAGGAGGAGACGTTATCGACGGCGCAGTTGGATTTTCTGCTTCCGGAGCGTTTCGAGCTGGAATACGTCGGCGAGGACGGCCGAAAGCATCGGCCGGTGATGATCCATCGCGGCATCATCAGCACGATGGAGCGGATGACCGCCTTCCTGCTGGAGAATTTCGCCGGCGCTCTGCCGACCTGGTTGTCCCCGGTTCAGGCGAAGGTGATTCCGGTCACCGTCGCGTTTGAGGCCGATGCGGAACGAATAGCGGAAAAGATGCGGGAGGAAGGAATCCAGGCCGAAGCGGACAGGCGCAACGAGAAGCTCGGGTATAAAATTCGGGAAGCGCAGATGGAGAAAATCCCCTATATGCTGGTGATCGGGGAGAACGAAGTGCGGGACGGAACGCTTTCCGTGCGCAAGCGCGGGAAAGGCGATCTCGGCGCTTTCGGCGTGGAGGAAACGATCCGGATGATCCGGGAGGACATCGATCGCAAGCATATTGAATAAAATCGGGCGGCGGCGGGAAACCTACCATGGGCCGCTGCCGATGTATAAGCTTTGAAATTTTGGGGCATCCTCTCTATCAAGGGGAGGGTTCTTCAA
>CAYYCV010000057.1:0-25363 GCA_964470405.1 uncultured Caryophanales bacterium | reverse complement strand
TTTGCGTGCCGTTATACGAGTAGTCGTCCGACTCGTCATAGTTCGTCCAGTTGGTAAAGTTGGTTCTGTTCTGGATCTCGTTGGTGCTGCTTCCTGCTGCCAGGTTCCCCGCCCCGGAGGTGAATTTGATCTCCAGATAGCTGTCTGCGCCGGCGGCCGATTCGCTCATCGATCCGAACGTGCCGGTGACATTGCTGCATCCCACCGCCGCGTAGTCGCAATGATATTCCTCCGATTGGCTTTGGCCTTTCGTGTACCAGTAGCGAACAGTCAGATCGCTCAACGGTACGGCTTCGCTGCCGGTATTGACGATGCGGATGACCGGTTTCATCTGCGGGTCGGTTGCGCTGGCGTCGCCCACTTCATATTCCACCGTCAAATTGCCCGGTCTGTGGGGGGTGGCGCTCACTGTATTCGAATCCGTCGAGCCAAGCAGGTTGGTTGCCGTCACTTGATAATAGTAGGTCGTGCCGTTGGTCAGTCCGGTATCGCTGTAAGAGGCGGTTGTCAAACCGTCAGCCACTTGAACGAACGGGCCGGATGAAGAAGCCGCCCTTCCGACGGCATAGCTGTCTGCGCCGGTCGAAGGCGTCCAGTCAAGATCAACCCGGGAATCCCCGCCGGCGGCCGACAGGACGAAGGTGCCCGGCAACTGCAAGGCCGGCGTCGCCGAGGCTTCCGCCGAGTTGGCGCTCTCGCCCACGCTATTGACCGCGCTTACAACATAATAGTAGGCCGTGCCGTTGGTCAGGCCGCTGTCATTGTAGCTTGTTGCGGTCACACCGGCGGCAACCGTCGTGTACGGCCCGCCCGGGGTCGTTGCCCGCTTGACGTTGTAGTTGATCGTTCCGCCCGAAGCGTTCCATTTCAAGGCGATGGAGCGGTCTCCGGCTGTCGCCGTAACGCCTGAAGGCGCTTCCGGTGCGGTTGTACCTGTGCCCATCGCATCCATGATCGCGTCGATAATTCCCGGCTGTGTGACCGTAAGGGTGGACCGGTCAAACAACCCCAGCCCGTATGACCCGTTGTAGCCGTTGTCCCAGATCACCGGTACAGCACCGTATGTCTTCGACATGGCGGTCAAAGTCCCCGCGAAGGCTTCACGATATACGGGATTCGATGGATCATCGGCTGATTTGTCCACGGAGCCGTATTCACCGACGACTGCCGGATATCCCTGGGTTACGAAAGCGTCATATACGGCTTCGAGCTGCGAATCCATATAATCCTCTTGTCCCCAGGTGGATGTTCTCGACGGATTGGTTGCCGTCGCCCCCCATTGGGTGATATTCCCGTCTTCCTGGCCGCTGAAATCCCACGGCGAATAATAATGAACGGAAATCATGATTCTTTTTTCATTGCTCGGAATCGAAGAGGATCGGTGGGTGTCTGACGGAAGCACAAAACCGTAATTCCCCACGGTATAGTCAATGTTCGTATTCCAGCCGGGAATCAGAATCCACCTTGCGTTGTTGTTTCCTCCGGTTTGTCTTACGGTATCCACGAAGATTTGATTGTAATCATTGATGTTTGAATAGCATGGTTCGGTCGGTGTGCCATATTGGCCGTCAAATTCTTCGTTCATGGATTCAAAGATCAGATGCTCGTCATAATTGGCAAACTTGCTTGCAACTTGCTGCCAAACTTTCTCATACTTTGCCTTGATGGTGGTTTGATTGGACGCATCGCAGATCAGCCAGGAGCCGGTGATGGTTTTGTAACCGTCCCCATGCATGTTGATGATCACATAGAGGCCATCGTTATAGGCATAATCCACGACCTCCTTGATTCTGTTCAACCAGGAGGAATCAATCGTATAGTCCGGGCTGCTCCCGATGTAGCTCAAATAGGAAATGGGGATCCGGATGGTTTGGAATCCGGCTTCCTTTACTTTGTCGATTAAAGCCTGCGTTATCGTGGGATTGCCCCAGGCCGTTTCGCTGGGAACCCCGTTGTTGTTGGCTTCCAACTGATTGCCGAGATTCCAGCCGGCGCCCATTTCGGCAACAATTTGCGAAGCGCTCAATGAGGTGAAATCCGTGGTCACGGCCTCTGCGGGAGTCGGACCGGAATAGGTTGCGACAGACGCAAACACCATGAGTACGGCTAACCATACAACCTTGCGTGACATCATCTTTGAAAACATAAAATTCCTCCGCTTCTGATTGGTTTTTGAAAATCTTGATTTCGATCCTCCTTTTCTATCGGCGATAAAGCGAGTATATTACAAAAATATCATGTAAAAGTAATATCAATCCATGTCATAATTCCACATATTTGAAATGATTAAGGTATTCAAACGGCGCTTTCGCGTCCGGAAGGTTTTCTTGTCCTGTCCGCGAAAGTACAACTGCCACAAGGTTCGGGTTCATCGGATTGCTCGCTCCGCATGCGGCGTGAATGTTGACCGGCCCGAGCCATCGCCGGGCGATGTTCGTCAGCGTGCTGTTCGGCGGGGCGCCTCCGGTTAGCGCTGACCTGCTCGGACGCACGCTTAGGCAGGCAGGGAGGACATACGCAGCCGGTATTTGATTTTACATTGTCATTTGCGAATGGGCGCGGCAGACTGTCAAAATTCGTGTTTGTAAATCGCATCAATTCTATCCAAAACGTTCTGCGCCTGATCTTTAAATTTTAAACCGGCAACCCGCCCTTTCAGCAAAAACACGCCGGTTTCGTGACGATGTTCCCCGAGGGCCCCCTCATACAGTTGGTTGGCTCCATGAGTTGGAGGAGAGAAAAACAGCTTCATTAATAATTTAACCAATAGGGGCAGTCCGGATTTTTCCCCTTTTCTCAACGTATTATTACCGCCCGGATCGACGCTGCGGATCTTAATGCCTTCCCTGGCAAGCAACGGTGCGATAGCCTGCGTCCATAGCGAAAGCGCCAGTTTTGAGGCGGCATATGGACCGAGCAGCTTGCGGAAGGTTTTGGGGCGTTCCAGGATTTCGATATGAAGCTCTTTTACATGGTTAAGTGCTGAAGATGAGGTATTGATCACTGTTTTTAAGCCGCTCTCTTTTAAGAGTTCCTTCAATTCCATCAGAATGATATACGGAACAACCGTCATCAGTTCATAATGCTTCTCGCGCCCTTGTTTCGAATAACTGAGCGCGGAAAAGCTTCCGCCGGCGTTGTTGAACAAGATATCGATCCGCTGCTCCTTATCTTTGATCTCCGCCAAAGTCCGTCTCAAACTGGTATAATCGGCAAGGTCCGCTGTCTTGTAAATCCGAAGCTGCCCGCTGTTGGCGGCTTTTTGGATGCTTATATCGTCCGCGGGAAAGTCGGAACGGTTCAAAGCAATCACCTGCCAGTCCTCCAACAGCAATTTCCGGGTTAATTCCAGCCCGATTCCTTTGCTTGCGCCAGTAATCAGTGCAATGTTTTCGCGTTGATTCAAATTCATTGTACGTCTCCTCCCCCGATCATGGTCGGCATGTTTTTACCGCCAGCACCTATTCTATAACTTGGAGTCAACTCCAAGTCAAGCTATCTGGAGATTTATTTTTTGACGTGGATTTATGGTATGATATAACGTGCAGGCGAACGGGAATTGATCGGTTTGATTACGAGTAATAATTAGAGGTATAGCTTATGGAAAATTATTCCCAAGACCTGATAATGGAAGACGATGATAGAAGTAAGCAGAGTTGGTGTAATTTAAAGCTGAAAGGTGCGAAAATAATATACCCCGCCCATGGGAACCCTTATCGGTTGGAAGACTAACGCCAAGCGGTATTAAGCTTTGTCCCTTTAGACGCTAAAAATAAGCAGCCCTTAAGATGCGGGAATTCCGTTCTTAAGGGCTTTTATAGTATGATGATTGTAAAGGGAACTGAGGAGCGGAAATAGCAAGCGGGGCAGGTGAATGATCGTGGACATCGATGAACAAATAGCGCTTTGGGACCGGGCTGTCATTAGAGTACTGGATTTGCGCCATGTTGAAATGGTGCGAGGCGAGGTTCTTGCTCAATACAGTGTTCCCGCCAGTGTGTTTTTGCTCTCCATCCATGGAAGCGCCCAGGTACAATTGGATCGGACAGAACATGTTTTTACAGGATTTCAGTTGCTGCATAGCGGAAAAGGGTCGATTCTCAATATTGTTCCGGCCAGCGAGAAATTTGAGTATTATACCCTTTATTATCACGCTTCGATTCCGGAGGAAAGCAGTGAGAAACAGCACAAATGCACGAAACGGAAAAATCCGTTTCAAACACAATATCATTTTACTCCTGCGGCACCCATTTTGTTTTACCACACCATGCAAATGATGGATAAAAAATGGAATGAACAAGACGCAGTGGAAAGGTTCAAGGTAAAATCGCTGTTTTATCAATTCGTTCAGGATGTTCTAAAAGAATTGCGGGGAAAAGGCAGTAAAGTGAAACAGGTCAATATCCCGGCTCAAATTGTCCATTATATTAAGGATTACTATGCAGAACCCATTTCATTAGATTCCCTTGCCGACCTGTTTAATTACAGCGCTTACCATTTATCGTCCATGTTTAAAGCGTTTGTAGGGGTAAGTCCCATTGATTATTTAATCCGGTTTCGGCTGGAGAGGGCAACGGAACTGTTAATATCGACGGATATTTCGATAAGTGAAATCGCGGCAAGTGTTGGTTACAAAGATACGTATTACTTCAGCAGAATTTTCAAGCAAAGGAAAGGGGTTACGCCGACGCAATTCAGAGCGAGCGAATTACAACGACAGAAAGTTGCGGATAGTCCTTTTCATATCCCCATATACTCCATTGTTGAGCAAATCGTTCATTGTTATATTGATAATGATAATCATTATCGATATAACTCGGAGGGAGATTTACAAATGATTCAACTCACAAAGCCCCAGATGATGACAAGCTTGCTGCTTTGTCTTTCTCTGGCACTCGGCGCTTGCTCGAACGGTACAAACGCGGTTCCAAAGGGGCAGAGCGATGGAAATGGAAAGATCCATAACGAAGTACTGGAAGCAAGTGCGGAGACCCGTATCGTATCCACGCTCAAGGGAGATGTGGAAATACCGGCAGAGCCGAAAAGAGTAGCGGCCGACCAGTACATGGGCCAATTGTTGAAGTTAGGGATTGTTCCTGTGGGCGTAAGGGGGTCTATGCTTGATGAGGGCTGGATGGGCAAGGCCAATATTTCAAAAGACCTCATCGGGGGCATTGAGAATTTGGGCAATGAATTTCCGTTGAATCTGGAGAAAATGGCGATGTTGGAGCCTGATTTAATTATCGGTTCGGTAGAGGAGTATATAGACCAATATGAGAAGATTGGCCCCACTGTCTTTTATCCGTATTGGGTGGATTCGATAACGGTACGCCCATTGGATAAGTTTAGAGGCATCAGTAAAATATTTGGAAAGGAAAAAGAGGCGGAAGCCTGGATTGCCGGCTATGAACAGAAAGTGGCTGAAGCGAAGGCGAAAATTTCCGGGATCGTAAAGGAGGGAGAAACCGTTTCCGTGATTATGTTTTCCTGGAAAGAGTCGACCGTTATCGTTTATGCGGCAGAAGGCGGAAACTACGGTTCTTCGACGATTTACGAAATGCTGGGGTTGCCTCCGACGGAAAGTGCAAAAAACATGAAGGAGGGGTATGAGGCGATTTCATTCGAAGTGCTTCCGGAGTATTTGGGCGATCATATTTTTGTTTATAATGGGGAAGCGAGTACGGCTGAAATCATGCAAAGCCCGGTTTGGAAAAGTATGACCGCCGTGAAAAATGGTAAGGTGTATGTGTATGGAGATTCTTATTATGACGAATTCGCGGGGGAAGATCCTTATTCATTGGAGCTTCAACTGGATACCATCGTAAATTTATTGCTGGATTCAAACAAATAGTTTGTTGGCTGATTCCAAGCAAAACGCCGCCCTGCCAAAAAACCGGAAAGGCGGCGTCTTGCGCTGTTTTTCGTGTTATTCATGCGAGTCCTTAAGCAGGCTTTTCTTGTTCGCAATTTTGTAATCAAGTATGTCCAGCACTTTCTGCAATTGGTCGATCTGGTTCTGGAGCTTCCTTCTGTACTCGAGAACTTTCTCATACACCTCGGGCACGGACACGATATCTTCCGCGTAGGAGAGCGATGCAAACTCTTTCATGTCTTTAAGCGGCACGCCCATCCTTTTCAGGCAAATAATGAGCTCCATCAACTGCATGTCTTTCTTGCCGTAGACCCGGTGGCTGTTCGCTTTCCTTTTGATTCCGGGAAGAAGCCCGATCTTCTCGTAATAGCGGAGGGTATCCCCTGTCAACCCGGTGATTGTTGAAATTTCCTTCATTGAATAAGCGGTGTTGTCACTCATCTCAAGATTCTCCTGTCCCTTTTGAATCTGTCGGCGTCACCAGGGAATCGCGCCCTGCTCGTTAAAAAAGCCGCCTGTGGGTCCATCTTCTGCAAGTGTAGCATAATGAACAATGATTCGGGAACCTTGTTCCGGCGTTGCATCACCGTAACCGTACATCCGGTTCGAAAAAATGCGCATCCATATCCAGTGCCTGCAGCTTGGCCGCCGCTTGCGTTCCCCTTTCCCTGCTTCTCGCTCCGATCAGAACGGTATATCCCCGTTTTCCCAACTGGCGGTCCGTTTCAAAACCGAGGCCCTTGTTTCCACCCGTGATCAGGGCTATCTTACGCATTTGTGCCGACATGCCTGTTCACCTGTCCTTTTCATTCTTTAAGCTGAATAGCGGGGGCGCTGCTCTCTTGTTATTCGCAAATTCAATGTTACAACCTGGTGTTGACACCAAGTCAAGCGATGAATTTTTGCGTTTCAGTGCCAAGAGGCAATGTTGATCGAACCCACAAGTGATGGTGCAAAATGGTAAATATCTGTCGATGATCTTTGATTCTTCGGCTTATTTTGAAAGGCTGCCTTTAACTTGGCTATCTAATGTTGAACTCGAAATCCGGCCTATGGCGACGAAGTGGGGTTCAATCCATTAATCGTGGGGCGAAGCTTAGGGACTGTTCATCCTTGGGGCTTTTGTTCCATATCGGAGGTGCTTGGGTGTGATTCCGAAAAAACTGGACAGGGAAACGGTTGACCAATTCAAATCTTTACTTGCCAAGTTAAATATAACGGATCGTAAAATTATTCTTGACTTGAATAACGGAACGATTGAGTCGGAAGAAGACTATTCGATTGATGATATTCTTGAATCCGCAGGTATACTGACCCCGGAACGTGCTAAAGAGTTACAGGATGAAGTCATTCGTATGCGTGCGGAATGGGATTCGTAATATGGTTGAAAGTGGATATTTTGGTCTCACGCGATTCTGACATGGCATTTGTCCAAAACGAATATGGCCTTCCGATGCTGAAATTATAAGGATGTACCGAACAGGCAAGTCGGCTGTTGGACCCTCTCGTCGGTATCACAAAAATAAGCAGCCCTTAAGATGCGGGAATTCCGTTCTTAAGGGCTTTTATAGTATGATGATTGTAATGGGAAGGAACGATTTAGAAGTGTGATGAAAAAAAACGGCACGAGGTGGGGCATGGGCTGGAGAAACGCCGGTAGTCGCCTTCGCCCGCGTTATCGTTTAAATTATTTTATTGACATACCCGAGGGGGGTATAGTAAAATCAAAACAGAAAGGGGAGGTGAATTCCGTGGAGCACATCCAGGCAGCGAACCATGATGCCGATCCATCTTGCCATTTGACGAACGGTGAGCGGACGAGTCATCATTCGGAGAAGGTCAAGAACAACCTGACCACCCGCTTAAATCGGATTGAAGGACAGATTCGCGGCGTGAAAGGGATGATCGAAAAAGATACCTATTGCGATGATGTGCTGAACCAGATTGCGGCCATTCAATCGGCATTGAACGGGGTAAGCAAGCTTCTGCTCGAAGGGCACATGAAAAGCTGTATCGTCGAGCGCATTCAGGCCGGCGAACATGAAGTCATTGATGAACTGTTGATCACGGTCAATAAGCTAATGAAGTGATGCAAGCATTTTGCCGGTTTATTTTTTGGTTTAAATATAGGGTACAGGGGTAAGGTAAAATGTATTTATTTTAAATTGAAAAGACTTATAAAACCATCCTTGAAAGGAGCAAGATAAAAATGAAAAACGTTACGCTGCAAGTAGAGGGAATGAGCTGCCAGCATTGTGTCCGTGCCATCGAAGGCGCATTGAAGGAGGTAGGGGCGTCCGGAAAAGTCGATTTGCAAAGCAAGCAGGTAGCCGTTTCCTTCGACGACAGCAAAACGACGATCGAAACGATCAAGGAAGCGATTGAAGAGCAAGGGTACGATGTTGTGTAATTCAACGCTGGGATTCAACGCCGGAGAGGAAAGTGAATGAGCATGGAAACGACTTCCGTCAATAAGCAGTCCACGTTGCAAATTAGCGGTATGACCTGTGCCGCTTGCGCGAACCGCATCGAGAAGGGTTTGAACAAAATGGACGGGGTAAGCTCTGCCAATGTCAATTTTGCTCTGGAGAAAGCAAGCGTGACGTATGACCCGAACAAGGTCAAAGTTGACGATATGGAACAGACGATTCGCAAGCTGGGTTATGACACGGTCAAGGAAACGGCTCAATTTCAACTGGAGGGCATGACTTGCGCCGCTTGTGCCAACCGCATCGAAAAAGGGCTTGGCAAGCTGCCGGGCGTGACCCGTGCAACCGTCAATTTTGCGCTTGAAACCGCCCGTGTCGAATATTCGCCGGATGATATATCCGTTGCCGATATGCAAGCCAAAGTGAAGCAGCTCGGATACAAGGCCCTTGTGAAACAAGAAGATGAATCGGCCGGCGGCCATCGGGAGAAGGAAATCCGCCGTCAGAAATGGATGCTGCTCGTCTCGGCCATTTTCTCCTTCCCGCTGTTGTGGAGCATGGTCGGGCATTTTTCCTTCACTTCCCGGATCTATATGCCCGACTTTTTGATGAATCCATGGTTCCAGTTTGCTTTGGCCACACCTGTGCAATTCTATATCGGCCGGCGTTTTTACGTCGGCGCTTATAAGGCGTTGCGCAATGGCGGCGCGAATATGGATGTGCTGGTTGCGCTGGGTACATCGGCCGCTTATTTTTACAGTTTGTACCTGACGCTTGATTGGACGTTCGACAGCAGCGGCGCGCATCATGGCCCCTCCTTGTATTATGAGACGAGCGCAGTGCTCATTACGCTGGTGGTGATGGGCAAATGGTTTGAAGCGCGTGCGAAAGGGCGCAATTCCGAAGCCATTCAATCGCTGATGGGACTGCAAGCCAAGACCGCCTTGGTCATGCGCGACGGACAGGAATGGACCATCCCGGTAGAAGAAGTGATAGCCGGGGATGTCGTGCTGGTGCGCCCGGGGGACAAAGTGCCGGTGGATGGAGAGGTGCTGGAGGGCGAATCTTCGGTCGATGAGTCGATGCTGACAGGCGAAAGCATTCCTGTAGAGAAGAAAGCGGGCGATGCGGTCATTGGGGCAACCATCAACAAAAATGGCCGGCTGCGTATTCTCGCCACTCGCGTAGGCAAGGAAACGGCACTGGCGCAAATTGTAAAAGTGGTCGAAGAAGCCCAAGGCTCCAAAGCGCCGATTCAGCGAATTGCCGATCGAATTTCCGGAGTCTTCGTACCGATTGTGGTCGGCGCGGCGATGTTCACTTTTCTGATTTGGTATTTCCTTGTGGCGCCCGGCGATTTTGCGGGATCTTTGGAAAAAGCCATCGCGGTGCTTGTGATCGCTTGCCCTTGTGCGCTCGGTCTGGCTACGCCAACGTCCATCATGGCCGGCTCCGGCCGTTCAGCCGAGTTTGGGATTTTGTTCAAAGGCGGCGAGCATCTGGAACGGGCCCATCTTGTCGATACGATGGTTCTCGATAAAACGGGGACCGTTACAAAAGGCAAGCCGGAGCTGACCGATGTCATCGCGGACGGAGATGAGACGGCATTGCTCAGATGGGTCGGCGCTGCGGAGAAAAACTCGGAGCATCCGCTTGCAGAAGCGATCGTTGCGGGCATTCAAGAGCGGAATATCGCGCTCCCGGCGGCCGAATCGTTTGAAGCGATTCCGGGCTATGGCATACGGGCTTCGGTGGAAGGGAACCGCGTCCTGATCGGAACGCGGCGGCTGATGGACCAATATGGCGTGGATGCCACGGCGGCTTTTTCCGTCATGGAACGGATGGAAGCGTCCGGGAAAACGGCCGTGCTTGCGGCTGTGAATGGCAAGTATGCCGGATTGGTGGCGGTAGCCGATACGATCAAGGAAACCTCCGCGGCTGCGGTCAGGCGGTTGAAAGAAATGGGCATTCAGGTCATGATGATGACCGGAGACAACGAACGGACGGCCAAAGCCATTGCGGCCGAAGTCGGCATCGACCATGTGCTGGCGGAAGTGCTGCCGGAAGGCAAAGCGGAAGAAGTCAAGAAGCTGCAGGCAGCAGGAAGAAAAGTCGCCATGGTGGGAGACGGCATCAACGATGCGCCGGCGCTGGCGACGGCAGATATCGGCATGGCCATCGGCACAGGCACGGACGTTGCGATGGAAGCGGCGGATGTCACGCTGATGCGCGGCGACCTGTCGAGTATCCCTGACGCCATTTATATGAGCCGCAAGACGATGGGCAACATCAAGCAAAATCTGTTTTGGGCGCTTGGCTATAACACGCTGGGCATCCCGATTGCGGCAATCGGCTTGCTTGCGCCTTGGGTGGCGGGCGCAGCCATGGCGCTCAGCTCGGTATCGGTTGTGCTGAATGCGTTACGCTTGCAGCGTGTGAAGCTGTCACAGCATCAATAAGCCGCACCGTTGCGATTTCGGCGCATAGCTGCGGCAGCTTCATCAGCCGGCCGGACGGAGAAATAACGGATCAAGTTGCATACGCGTTAATCATCAAGCCATCCCCCAAACGCATCCAGGCGCTTGGGGGATGG
Organism: uncultured Caryophanales bacterium; assembly: GCA_964470405.1. GTDB lineage: Bacteria > Bacillota > Bacilli > Paenibacillales > CAYYCV01 > CAYYCV01. Next base: position 14,469 of record CAYYCV010000057.1, on the reverse strand, counting down.
CTTTGTTTAGAAAGGGATGCTTGACCTCGAACTGCGAATGAGCGGTTTATGCGTGTCATCCGCCGTTCGGGTTGGGCATCTGGCCGAAAGGCAGTGGCGCATGATGGATCAGCGTAGGGGATAGCTGAAAGTTTAAGGAATGATCATTAAACCTAGTACCACTCTCGCATTTTTTTCATATAGCTATTCATTATAAATGCAACATTCATTTTACTCTGAAGGAGGGTCGTCCGATGTCACAATCAAACATTCCAAACATCACACCGTTAATATCTGTTACACGGGAAGATGCCATCAACCTGTTGTTGTCTTCCATTGCTCTAGAGGAGCTTGGCTTAAGTCACATTATTAACGCAGAAGGAGAGAAAATTCAATATATCCTGGGCACGTTGCCAGGCGTAAGTTCGCCTCCTGCAACGATTAGCGATGTTCTTACGGTCAATGAAAGTGTGCGGGGAACTATTCGCGATTTAGCAAATAAGGAGTGGCTGTTGCAAGCTAAACTGGGGAGCATTTTGTCGACGCCAGTATCAGCAGGGCCTACAGGACCTACAGGGCCGCCAGGTTCAACAGGAGCCACTGGGGCAACAGGTGGCACGGGAGCTACGGGAGCCACCGGCGGAACGGGAGCAACAGGCGCCACCGGCGGCACGGGAGCTACAGGAGCAACCGGAGCTACGGGTGGCCCAGGAGCTACTGGGGCTACAGGAGTAACGGGAACAACCGGGGCCACGGGAGCAACGGGTGATACAGGCGACACCGGAGCTACGGGAGCCACCGGCGGAACGGGAGCAACGGGTGATACGGGCGACACAGGAGCTACTGGGGCGACAGGCGCAACAGGCGCCACCGGAGCCACAGGAGCCACGGGAGCTACCGGGGAAGTCGTTTTAGCTTTCGGGTCCTTAAGAGGGGGGAGTGTAGAATTACCCGGTTCGGTATTTGTACCTGTTCCATTTAGTATTGTTGGGCCTTTATCGGATACTGTCACAGTTAGCACGTCAGGAAATGAACTGGTGGTGGGAGTTGGCGGAATTTATCAAATAACGATATCGATTAACGCGGAAGCCACGACTGATCCGGATCCGACCCAACCCTACCTGACTGCTATTATTACTGTCAACGGTTTACCGATTTTCGGGGATACTACCACCTTTTTTAAGATATCGAACAGAAGCAGCTCCACGTTTGTAGTTCAAGCTTCTTTAACAGCGGGAGACGAGGTGGGAGCAAGTATTAATACGGGTTTCCCTGTTTTAGGTTATATGAATCGCTCTTTAACTGTGGTTCAACTAAGTAATTAAATCATTTTTTTCGCCGGTTTGTTATCCATGATTGCGGGGTGGACGGTTTCTGAAGCGATACCGATGAATGCGGCTAAGAAGAGTCTATGCCAACGGTTGCGAAAAGCATGCAACGACCTGTTCTTCGTGGATACCGGGAAACGGTCGTTGCAATGGCGTCATTTATTTATGGTCACAGCAAGTGGTTTCGGCTTTATAGCAGGATAAAGAAAACTTGGGCGGTTCCAGAATCTCTGCTTGGCCATTGCGTGGATAAATCTGCCGGCGAATTCCGAATCTGAATCCGTTACGATTCCCTCATCACCCAATAAGCCTAGCGGCTTCAGTACGGCATCACCATTTTGAATGATGCCGATCGGTTTGAAATGGTTGTATATATCCGTTGTGAATTTCTGCGCTGTATACGTAAAATTTGGGGTGATATTGCCGCTTCCCACGATAAGAATACCGTCATATACAAGTGGGGAACCTGTTAAAAAGCTGTCATGCACGTCATAGGTTACCCCTTCCGTTCCGCTAACCGTCCCCAATGTTTCGTGTACAATCACGGCTCTTAATTTTGCTTCCGATAATGTCTTCAACAGTTTACTTACACCGGGGCCATCGAATCCTTGAGCAAGGAAAACCTCAACACGCAAAGTATCAGGCACAAAAATTGTATTGTGAAGACTAAGTGCCGGAGAGGATTTTGTAACAGGGGACTCCTCCACATCCGGTACAGCAGTACCTAGTTGGTCGGAGACACTGTGTGCCAATTCGCTGCTAATATGGGCAAGCACATTCACCCATTCCTGTCGTACAAATGGTCCGCATTTTCCAAGTTCAAAGCAGTAAGCGCCTATAATTTGACGTTTTTCCACGTCGCTCATACTATTCCAGAACATTTTTGCTTGGGAGTAATGATCCTTGAATAGTGGAGCTGTCGATCTTACTTTATGTCCTTCTACGGTCGCCGGATATGTGACAAACCCGCCTTGCGTGCCCGGCACCGTATACGGTGTATTATTCGCCAGTCCATTGCGATGATAGGCAACTTTCCCGCGATCAATAACCATCCTCGAAGCACCGTCGCGCTGATTATTGGCAAATGGACACACTGGACGATTGATAGGCAGTTGTTGATGATTCGGACCAAGTCGTGCCTGCTGGGTATCGGTATAGGAGAATAATCTTCCTTGAAGGAGCGGATCATTTGAAAAATCGATTCCTCTCACAATATTCCCAGGGTGAAATGCGCTTTGTTCTGTTTCAGCAAATGCATTATCCACATTGCGGTTAAGGATTAACTTGCCAATTTTGCGTAAAGGAAAATCTTCTTCCGGCCATAATTTTGTCGGATCCAACAGATCAAAATCAAAGGAAAACTCATCTTCCTCTTTAATGATCTGAATAGCCATTTCATACTCGGGATAGTTTCCAATCTCTATATTTTCCCATAAGTCTCTACGATGAAAGTCGGCATCAGAACCAAGACGCTGCGCTTCATCCCATATTAATGAATGTACGCCCAACAGCGGTTTGATGTGAAATTTAACAAAGTGGGATTTTCCATCCTTATTCACCAAACGAAATGTATGTACCCCGAATCCCTCCATTGTCCTAAAGCTTTTGGGAAATGCACGATTCGATGCAATCCATAAAGACATATGGGCGGTTTCTTTATTGGCCGCCATAAAGTCCCAGAACGTATTGTGGTCTGTTTGACCTTGTGGATATTCATTGTCCGGCTCGGGTTTCACCGCATGGATCAAGTCGGGGAACTTAATCGCATCTTGAATAAAAAACACCGGCATGTTGATGCCAATCAAATCGAAATTGCCGTCATCAGTATAAAACTTAACGGAAAAACCTCGAACATCCCGATTGGTCTCATTGCAGCCTTTGGAGCCGACGACTTGTGAGAAGCGGACAAACAGCGGCGTTTTTTTATTGGGGTCTTGCAAAAAATCAGCCATCGTTAAATCGGATAACGATTCATATGGCTGGAACTCTCCATGTGCCCCATATCCTCGTGCATGTACGACACGTTCAGGAATACGTTCACGATCAAAGTGAGCTAGTTTTTCGCGCGCAAGAAAATCTTCAATAAGTGTGGGTCCGCGCTCGCCGGCTGTTAATGTATTCTCATCGTCCGAAATCGTGATCCCTTCATTCGATGTCATTTTCTTTCCTTCTGATTCGTGAATAAACGGCTCTAATTGCTCATGCTTTTTATTTGGCCCATTACCCATCAGACTCACCTCAAATTTAAGTATTTAGGGTCTCGAAATGAAAATTCCGGCTTTCCTCGGTCTACGCGATTCTCAGCGGCTTCGTTCTGGAACGGCCTTTTGTTTCGAAAAGCATTATGCCCGACGAGACAAGTTTATATGCAAGACCTTTATTCGATCGTATAAGGAATAGTTCGGCGGTGCTCCGAATTCTCGGGAATATTCGATTCCAGGAGCGGGCTTTTGCCGCGGCGGCAGTTCGGCATTGGATGCGATTGGACGCGCAGTCATAACAATCTGTAACCATGCATATATATTGGTGAGAATGTAGGCATGGGAGGTAGAGGAATGGACGACAAGAACGCCCGCGATCAGACGAACAATCAAGGCCGGCAAGGCGCGGATCCTTCGCAATGGCAAGGCGGCCCACGGCCGGAGCGCTACTCGCAGACGGTCGGGGAGCGTGGCCCGATCCTGGAACAAGACACCATGCTGCACGAAAAGAATGAAACGTTTATCCATGAGACCATACGAGAGCGCCCTTTGCATGTGAAGGGCTTCGGAGCCTTCGGTTATTTCGAGACGGTCAACTCGATGGCGGCTTACACGAAGCTTTGTTTCCTGCAGTGTCCGGGCCGGCAAGTACCCGTTGCCGTCCGATTCTCGCTGGCGGCCAGCAACAGGGGGACGCCGGATACTTCACGCAATGTGCGCGGCTTTTCAACTAAATTTTATACCGAGCAAGGTATCTTCGACTTAATATGCAACCATCTTCCCGTGTTTACGGTGCGGGACCCCATGCGGTTTGTAGAAACGGTCAGCGCCTTCAACCCGTCACCCGTAAACAATTTGATGGATCCCAATCGGTTCTGGAGCTTCTACGCGGAAAATCCCGAGGCGACGCATTTCGTGCTGCAACTGTACTCCGACCTGGGAACGATCAAGAGCTTCCGTCACATTCCGGGTTACAGCGTGAGTACTTATGTTTGGAAGAATGAGCAGGGTGTCCGGACTTATGTAAAATACAACTGGGTTCCGTTAGCCGGCGTGCAGTATATCGATAGCCGGGAGGCGGCTCGGCTCGCCTGCGAGAACCCGGATTATGCGGGCAAGGATCTCTATGACACGATTGCTCAAGGGAAGACAGTGGAATACGGGCTATACGTACAGCTTATGAATCCGCAGGACGAAGCTGCGCTGCCGTTCGATCCACTGGACGATACGAAGGTGTGGGATGCGCGGCAATACCCGCTGCTGCCCGTCGGCAAGATGGTGCTGAACCGCAATCCCGCCAATTATAAAGAACAGGTGGAGAAGTTGGCCTTTTCTCCGTCCAATATGCTGGAGGGCGCCGAGTTTTCATTCGACAGAGTGCTTCAAGGCCGCGCCAATATTTATACGGATTCACAGCGTTATCGGTTGGGGCCGGATTTCCGCAGCATCCCGATCAACCATCAGGCGAACTGGAAGCCATCGGACGAGGTAACCAGCGGCACCGGCAGCTATGTGGCAGGGCGGCTCGAGCGCACTGCACCTCCAAAAGGGGATGACTTCACGCAGCCGGGGCAATTTTACAACTCGCTGTCGCCTGTGCTTCAGGAGCACTTGGTCCATAACATTGCAGCCGGTCTTGGAGCTGCCGTGCCGGAGTTGCAGCGGGTTGTGTTGGGTTATCTGGCCCAAGCAAGCCCGGAGCTGGGAGAACGCGTTGCCCGGCAGATCGGGACCAAAGGGAAGGGGTAGCGTCCGTCCAATCGCCAAACAACAGAGAAACCCAGACGTCTCGGAACAAGACGCTGGGTTTCTTGATGTTCCGGGCTATCATTGGACGATGGGGCGTGCGTTGATGCATCGCATTTGCAGGATACGCGGCGAAGGTTTCCGTTTTTGTATGATAAAACATACGAGGAGCCCTGGTTTGATGCGGCTGGAAGTCATGTTGTGCGATTTTTCATACAACATGCGGCGGGGGCGGCGCCGAAGCCGCCGATTTTGTGTGAGGAATCATACAAACCGGCCCGATAGAACGGAAAATCGTTCTGCGATATACGATAATTCATACAAAGCGGCACAAACTGGCACCAAACGCTAAAGGCTGGCACAAACTGCGACAAGGTGGCGCGAACCGGTGTAAACCGGCACAAGCTGGCAAAGCGCATCCCGAAGCTGCGCCGCGCAGGGGAAGGCGCACCGGTTTCAGATGAGTCTTGAGAAAAGAAGGTTTCAAAAGCTATCCTATCCGTTTCCTTCTTATTGCATCCAAAGCCTTGCTGCATATGAGATAAAAAATGAACCCCAAAATCCCGCCAATGGAATTTAGGATAATATCATCCACGTCAAAAGTGCCCACGTGCAGTGTGATTTGAAGAAGCTCGATGATGAAAATCGTGCAAACCATGAAAACTAGAAATCTCGTCACTCTTCTGTAAAACCTGATAAAATAAGGTGTAATAAACCCAAATGGAACAAAAATCAAAATATTTCCAAATAAATTGTTAAACCAGGTATTAAAGTTATAATGATGGTATCTTTGAATATATCCTGTAATCGTCTTCAATGGCACTACATTATAATTATAGCTTCCCCAATACAGGTTTATAGGGGCTCTATCCAGACGAAGAAGGGTTCTTATTAAAAATAATAAATAGACCGCACTGACGATGAGCATTAAAATTTTAATGGATTTGTCGACGAAAATAGTTAGAGCTTTCAAAGGTCTGTCTCTCCTGTCTATGCATTGGCGGTGAAATGAGGAAATCGCGGACAACGATCGACCCGGTATCGCGAGCGGCGTCTTCACAACCCTATGGTCATTATATCAAAATAGGCGTCTCCTGCCATTGCGCAAAATTCGTATCTTGAAACGGTCACTTTGCAAGAAGGCGTTATAAGCATTGGGGAATTTTCCTTTTTTAATGATTATATTACAACTCTTGTTATTCCGGAGAGCGTTAAACGATTGGGGAATCTGCCTTTAGAGGCAACCAGCTTGCGGCGGTTGTGATTCCAGGGGGCGTGACAAGTATTGGGGATTCTTCCTTTATGGACAACCAGCTTACGACGGTTGTGATTCCAGAGGGTGTGACAAGTATTGGGGATAATGCCTTTAAAGGAAACAGTAGCCTTACGACTGTCACCATTCCAAAGAGCGTAACGAGCATTGGAGAAGATGTCTTTGATTCCGATGTGCCGTTAATCGTTTATGAGGGTACGGCAGGCTATGATTATGCAATAAGCTCCGATCGCGATTACGAAGTAGTTCAAGAGGTCAAAGGCGTGAGCGTCGATCCAGGCGCAGCGACGGTGATACAAGGCGGGAGCAAACAGTTGACGGTAGAGGTGGATGCGGTTGGGGGAGCGGATGAATCGGTCACATGGAGCAGCAGCGATACGTCGGGAAAAGTGACGGCGAGCGTAGACGGGCTGGTAGAGGTAGCGGGGGATGCGGTGCCGGGGGACTATACGATCACGGCGACCTCGGCTTTTGACGGCGGCAAATTCGCCGCGGCCACGATCACCGTAACGGCAGCGCCAACCTATTTACTGCTGCCGATGGAGGATCAATCCGCAGAACCATTGATGGTGGGTTACCTGCCAGGTGAGCAGGAAATAAAAACGATCACCGTGGAGCGCGCGGGCACAGGCGATTTAAACAACATGGTTGTGACACTCATCGGTCTTCACCCTGGCGCATTCGAATGGACGCAGCCCGAACTTGCATCGCTAAACGATGAAACGCCGGGCACGACATTCACGATCCGGGCCAAGGACGGCCTCGCAGCGGGTACATACACTGCAATAGTCACCATAACGTCGGACAACATGAAGGATGTAACCTTTACGTTCACACAGCTCGTGAATTTGCCGGATGTGCCTGCCCGTCCGCAGAATCTATCTGCCGGGGTGGGGGATCGTCAAATCATGTTGAACTGGGGTACGGTAACGGAAGCAACCTATTATGTCGTGTATTCATCGATGACAGGGGTCGCAGGGAGTTACACGTCCATTGCAACCGTGACGGAAGCGACTTACCATGTGCAAAACCTGATCAATGGCACAACCTATTATTTTGTGGTGAAAGCGGCAAATCTGGGCGGGCTAAGCGACGAATCCAATCAGGCGAGGGCAACGCCCGCGGCATGGACGAGCGGCGACCGCGATGATGGGAACAGTGCGAATGGCAGCTTGTCAGAACAAACCCATATCATCGTTATAGATGAAGCCGAGTTGTTGCAGCGCCTCAAATTGGAAGGGGAAGATGCGCTCATTACGATCCGGGATACGACCGGCCGCGATACAGTGATAGTGGAATTCACCGGACAAATGATGAAAGAGATGCAATTGAAGCGCTCGGTTATAGAGCTTCGAACCGCAAAGGCTATATATAAGATACCGATGCAGCAGATAAATATGGATGCGATCTTGGAGCAATTCGGACCCGATGCAGTTTTGCGGGATATCAAGATCAAAGTTGAAATCGCTGTTCCGACGGAAGAAACCATTCGCGTTGTGGAAGATGCGGTTAAGGCGGAACAATTTGCACTGCTTGTTCCTCCGCTAAATTTTGGGATTACAGCGATATATGGCGATCGAACGGCAGAAATAACAAAATTTAATGGATATGGCGTGGAACGCTATATGGCCGTTCCGGAGGACCGGGATCCGAGCCGGATCGCCGCGGGCGCAGTTATAGAACCGGATGGAGCCGTCCGCCCCGTACCTGCTCGGATCGTCATCATGGATGGGAAAATCTACGCCAAAATCAGCAGCTTGACCAACAGCACGTATGCCGTGATGTGGAGTTCCGTCCAATTCAAGGACGTCGCAGCCCATTGGGCGAAGGATATGGTCAATGACCTGGGTTCGCGTTGGGTCGTCAGCGGATTCGGCGACGGTCTGGTCCTGCCGGATCAGGAGATTACCCGCGCCGAATTCGTCGCCATGATGATTCGGGGATTGGGACTGAGTCCGGAAGGCGGCGCTTCCGCGTTTAGGGATGTGGACCTTGAAGATTGGTTTCACGATGCCGTTCAAGCCGCCTATTCATATAACCTGGTAGAGGGATTCGAGGATGCAGAATTCAGACCGCGGGACAGCGTCACAAGAGAGCAAGCGATGGTGATTGCCGCCAAAGCGATGAAGCTGGCAAATCCGCAGGGACTCACCGCCCATCCGTCGGCGGATGACATTCTCCGAATTTTCACGGACGCTGCCGATGACTAAAACTGTGATAATAACAGAATTCCCGAAATAATGAAAAAATGTATTGTATCAGGTACAGGCAATGGACTTCTGGCGCCGAAAAGCAGAATGACCCGTGCCGAAGCGGCGGCGATCATACATCAACTTCTGCAAAAGTCCGAGCTCATTTAAAAGCGCGGTGAAAAGCAGGCGGCGCCGAGCCTGGGTCCAGATGCCGAGCGTAGGTTCGGATACCGAGCCTAGGTCTGGATGCCGAACCTAGGTTTCGATACCGAGCTTAGGTCTGGATTTCCGATCGCCGTGGTTCGCCGATTTCCCGATTTGACGGTTTTTTGGGGAAAAATTCGGGGATAAGGGCGAGGGCGGTCGCCGACGTTTTTCCTATCCGGTCCCAAGCCCCGCTCTGCTTTTTCGCCATCCTTTTCATGCCTTGGATGAAAACACGGGCCGCTCCCGTTGGAGTTGGCGGCTTCTTTGGGTCCGGCGTTCCGGTTGACGTCCAAAACGCGGCCATCCATGCCGCCCGGGATTACGATAATTTCGTTCGCAGAAAATTGACCGTCCGATCGGTCAGTGTTATAATATGGAAGAGGTGTAGCATGAAACCCGTGAAGAACGACAAGCGAATGGAAAAAGGCGAGCTGACGCGCGGCAGCATTTTGAACGCGGCCATTGCAATCATTGCCGAGGGCGGATTGAAGGAAGTATCGGCCGCCAAGCTGGCCGCGTATGTCGGCGTAAGCAAGAGCACGATTTTCCACCATTTCAAATCCAGCGAAGAAGTGTTGATCGGCGCTTTAAACGTCGTATTCGACAGATTTCTTCAATCGTTGCAAATCGGAGAGTATCGAAGCGTGGAACATTGGTTGGATTCGCTGGGCGAAGCCATGTTTCAAGTGCCGGCATCCGAGCTGACGTTTGTCAAGACGTTCCTTTCGTTTTTTCATGAAGGCCTGTTTCATCCGACGTATCAGCATATTCTGGCTTCCTATGCCGAACAAATGAAAGAGATTTTCCATGCCCAACTGATCCGGCTCGTTCCGTATTCGGTTCCTCCGCAAACGATCGAATCCGTCTCCATGTTGATTTTGCCCATGATCGACGGAATCGGCTTTCACTTCCTGCTGGGCAAGGACAGCGAGAAATACCGGAAAATCTGGAAGCTGCAGACGAAGGGCATCCTGCATCTGCTCAGCCATTCTCAATGATCGGATGGGCAATAAGCGGCTTTTTACGCATTTTGTGCCGTATTTTGTGCGGATGGTATTTCAAAAAAGTCCTTTTAAGGAAGGGGGAGCCGCCATGTACGGTTCTGCGAACAAATCGTGGCCGCAAAGATTAACGATCGTTGCCGGCGAGTGTATGTTGATTTGGTTTGCATACTGGTTTTTATTCATGAAGGGAAATGAAGCGTTTGGCTTGCCTGCCGGCGACATGAACCGCAATATCGCATTGTTCGTGTTTTGTCTGATTACGTTTATCCGTATGAGCTATATGGCGATCTATTTGTTGAAAAGAGGCATCCGGTGGGGGGAAGCTTGGGGCGTTCTCGCCGCGTTCGCTTTTTATTATGCCGGTTTTTCCGTGTTAGGGGGCATCCATGACAAGCCGTTGGATTGGGTGGACGGGGTTGCCGTGTTGATTTTTCTGGCCGGTTCTGCGATCAATACGACGTCCGAGCTGCTGCGGAACAAGTGGAAGAAGGATGCGCGGAATAAAGGGAAGCTTTATACAGGCGGCTTGTTCAAGTATGCGACCCACATCAATTATTTCGGAGACATCGTTTGGGTTTGCGGTTTTGCTCTATTAACGCGAGACGTCTGGTCCGCACTGGTGCCTGTCTTTTTATTTCTGATGTTTGTATTTCTGAATATTCCCGAGCATGACCGGTATTTAAGGGCAAAATATGGGGATGGCTTCGCCGCATACGAGGAAAAGACCAAAAAGCTCATTCCTTTTATCTATTAAGTTCATTAGTTCTTGCTATTTCCTGTATGTATTGTCCAAGGCGGATTAGGCCGGGGTGGACGGGCGTGGGGCGGAGAAACGCAAGGGCCTGCCTTCATTTCGTTTTGGCCTGCAACTGCATCATTTGCTGCATGGCTTGCTTCCGGTTCGAAACGCCGAGTTTGCAGTACACTTGCCTGCAATGCTTCTTCACCGTCTCAATGGAAATCAGCAGCTCGTCCGCAATGGCCTGGTTTGAGGCCCCTTTCGCCAGGCGGGAATAGACGCGCTTCTCCTGCCGGGTCAGCCTCACCGTAATTGGAGCGGTTTCCGCCTCGATCCAATCCTCTTTGGACATGGCTTTCAAGATGTTTTCGACAAATTTCCACAACGCCGGTTTTTGCTGCCGCCGAAGCTTTTTCCGATATTCGTTCAGCAGCGAAGCAACGATGGCCCCTTCATCGACAATGATTTGCATGTAGCCTTGCGCGCAAGCTTCTTCCAGCGCAATATCCATTTTCTCCAGCGCGAGCGTCATGTTGCCTTGCTTGTGGTAAATTTGCGCCAGCAAGAGATGGATTTCAATGCCGTCCCGCGGATGGTTGACCGACATGACGGCTTGCAGCATCTGCTCTCCCAGCGTCAGCGCGTCCGCAAGATGGCCCACGAAAATGCAGGCGCGCAGAAAGGTGATCGCTTCATACATGCGGCCATGGGAAAAAGGATAGTTCGGCCGCACGGCAGGAAGCTTGAGCCATTTGCGGACCGCGCGGATATCGTGTTCCCATATGCGCAGCCTGATTTCGCAAGCGTCGATCACGGCAACCCGGCTTCCCAAGCGGCGTTGATACAGTTGTTCCCGGGCTTCCTTCAGCGCCGCCCGGGCCGCTTCTTTCTCGCCCTTGCGCCATTTGAGCCGGGACCACGTGATGTAAGCCGGAACGAGGATGTCCGGGATATTCAAATCGAGGCTAAGCCGCAAGCCCCGGCGCAACGGTTCTTCCGACAAGTCCAGTTTTCCGGTTTCATAGTAGCATTCGCCCAGGCCGATGAGGATGACGGCGAACGCCGTATCCTGCCCTCCCCAGCGGGGAAGGCAATATTCGAAGGTGATCAGCGCCGATTGCAGCATGCCGTAATGCCCGTTTTTGCCGCAAAGAATGGATGCGGTATAGGGTGGGATGTACAGCGAATGGCGATGAAGCCAGCCCGGCCCGGCTAATTCCCGCTCGACTTGCTCCATGTAGAACAAGCCCGACTCCGTTTCTCCTTTGGAGAAATGGATCATGGAGCGCAGCGCGGCGATATATCCGCTCATCGGTTCTCCGGTCGCGGGGAGGGTGGCGTCCGGATGCGCCGCGACAAGGGGCAACAGCAGATCGACGATACGTTCGGCCGCATGGATTCTGCGGGTATGCAGCAGCGCATTCGCGTATACAATGGCCAGCGTCGGCCAGTGGATGAATTCGGATTCCGTGAACTGTTCCAGGAGCGGTACCAGATTTCCCGAGCGCAGCAGGTCGGGGACGACTTGCAGCAGCAAATCGGCCATTCGCTGCCGCTGTCCTCCGGCCAAAGCGTGTTCGGCCGCATGCAGGAAATCGCCTTCCTCTTCCGCGTGGATGCTGCATACCTGCTGCAAGCGGACGTAATTTTCGGCATCGGCTTCTTTGAAATTGCCGCGCAAAAATGACGCGAACATCGGGTGAAACCGGTACGTTTCGGGCGGCGCTTGAAGCGGGAACAGAAACCATGCGCGCTGAACGGCCTCCGATAACGCGATCGCTTGCTCGCCCTCCGACAACCGGTCGGCCAGCGAAGCGTTCAAGGATCGGGCGACCGAGTATCTCATCATCGTTTGCCGAACCGCGGGTTCCATCTCTGCGCGCATGAAGTTGTGAAAATATTCGAACACGGCTTTTTCGGCCAGCCGGTGGAGATGCGGATCGGAGCGCAGGCTGCGATGATGGCGAATCAGCGGCAGGTAGGCATCGACTCCGACGAACCAGCCCTGCGTTTGATCCTCCAGCTCCTGCAATCCCGATTCGGATAAGCGTATGGCTGTTTGCTGATGAACGTAGGCGAACAGCTCCTGCCGGTTAAGCGCCAAATCTTCCGCGGCGATCGCGCCGCTTCCGCCGTCTTCGGCACCCGGAAGTTCAATCCCGTGGATATGCCTGGCGGACAGAACGACGTGCACATGCGGCGGGCTGAAGCGAAGAAAGAGCGTGACGAAACGCAGGATGTCCGGCTCATGAATATGCTCCAATCCGTCCATGACGACCATCAGTTGCCCTTCCACACGCTCCAGGGCATCGATCCAGCGGGATGCGGTCGCTTCCAACTCCGCTTCCAACCGAGCGGGCTCCGCCCGCGCGATTCGCTCGACGCCTTCTTCTTGAAAAGCGGCGGGCAAATGCGGGATGGCGCGAGCCATGTAACTGAGAAACTTGATCAGCTCGTTATCGCCCGCATCCAATCGGAGCCAGCCGACCGGCTCCGGTTGGCCGTCCGTCCATAATCGCAGCAGAGTCGTTTTCCCATAGCCCGCCGGCCCGGTGACGGTGGTCAATTTGCGGCGCCATCCCGCATTGAGCAGGTGAAACAACCGCTCTCTGCGAAACGGATGGGGGGTGATGGCCGGCGGCTGGTATTTGCTGCGGAATAATGGAACAGACGGATTCCAGTTGCTTCGCTCATTGTTCAAGGATCGTCCCTCGCATTCCAGGGAGCCGCGCGAATCCATGACGGACGGACCCCTGCTAATCGTTTCGATGAAACGGGTGGCTATAAACGTAATGTATCAAACCGGCTGCTGGTTGTAAATAGTTTCGGCCCCTTATAGGGGCGGCGAAAAACGCGGTGCCGGGCTGAGGTCCGGATTTCCGATCGCGGTTGTCCGCCCGGGTGCGGGCGCAGCTTGACGTTGATGCTGTTTTGTTTTATTATTCAATTGAATAGTTGAATAATAAGGAGGAGTTGATTTTGGAAATCCTCTCATCCAGAGCGTTTAAAAACGAGATCTATCGGCAATTTGCCAGGATCGGGAAGTGCCTGTCCAGCGATAAACGTCTCGAGCTGTTGAATTTGCTGTCCCAGGGGCCGAAGTCCGTTGAAAAGCTTGTGCAGCATACCGAGATGAATTTTGCCAACGTATCGCGGCATCTTCAGGTGCTGCTGGACGCCAAGCTGGTGAAATACGCCAAGAAAGGGACCTACGTCATTTACGAGTTGGCGGACTCCTCCGTTGCCGTTTTCTTATCGTCCTTGTGGCGCGTATGCGAACATCAACTGGCGGACGTAAAGCGAATTAAAGACGATTTCCTGAACCATTTCGACGATGTGCAGACTTTATCGATGGACGAGCTTCTCGACAAGCTGGAATCGGGAGCCGTTATTTTATTGGATGTTCGGCCCAAGGACGAGTTCGACGCGGGGCATATCGCGGGGGCCGTTTCCATGCCCATCGGCGAGCTTGAACGGCGACTTCAATCGCTTCCGCGCGATATGGAAATTGCCGCGTATTGCCGCGGGCCGTATTGCGTCTATGCGGCGCAGGCCGCGCGGTTGCTCCGCAGCGAAGGGTTTGCCGCCTACCGGTTGGAGGAAGGCGTGCAAGAATGGCGGGAGTACAACGAACGTCTGCATTAAAGAGAATCCGAGCCGGCGCGATGGAGTTCGTTGGGGAAATGTGCGGCTCATTTGTTTTTCACCATACTTTAAAAGTGTGGTGAAAAACAGGCGGCTCCGAGATGGGGCATGGGTTTTAAGATCGCAGTTGCCCGCAGATTTCCCGATTTTTGAGC
>CAYYCV010000056.1:5020-26055 GCA_964470405.1 uncultured Caryophanales bacterium | reverse complement strand
TATTTTATATCTTATATATAATGATTTACTTATACATTGCCGATCGTACAATAAAAAAGCCGCTCCAAGGTCATTCGACTTCGGAACAGCTTTTATATGGTTTCTTCTAAATCATATCATTGAACTGCGATGGAAAATGAATTATTCAGAGGATGAATGTTTGCCGCGATTGCGCAAAAAGGTCGGAATGTCCAACTGATCGTTGGTCGGTTGGCTGCCGAACGGCTTGATGCTGTTCAAGCCCGGATCCTTCGGATTCGGATGCGCCGCGGGCGGCGGATCGATCCGGCGGTTTTGACCGGCCGGGAACTGGGCGCTCGCGCGATTTTCAAAGCCGGTGGCAATGACGGTGACCTTGATCTCTTCCTTCAATTCTTCGTCGATAATCGCCCCGAAGATCATGTTGACCTCCGGATCGGAAGCGGAAATGACGATTTCCGCAGCTTCGTTCACTTCGTACAGGCTCAGATTGGCCCCGCCGGTAATATTCATGATGACGCCTCGTGCGCCCTCGATCGACGTTTCCAGCAGCGGGCTCATAATCGCCTTCTTGGCCGCCTCGGCCGCGCGGTTTTCCCCGCTCGCCATGCCGATGCCCATCAGCGCCGAGCCCCGCTCGGTCATGATGGTCTTCACGTCGGCAAAGTCGAGGTTGATCAAACCGGGCACGGCGATCAGATCGGAGATCCCCTGCACGCCCTGGCGAAGCACATTGTCCGCTTCTTTAAAAGCTTCCAGCATCGGCGTTTTCTTGTCCACAATCTCCAGCAAACGATCGTTGGGGATGACGATCAGGGTATCGACTTTTTCCTTCAAGGCGGCGATTCCCTGCTCCGCCTGCGACGCGCGTTTCCGCCCCTCAAAGGTGAACGGCCGCGTCACAACGCCCACCGTCAACGCGCCGCATTCGCGGGCGATTTCGGCAATGACGGGCGCCGCACCGGTGCCCGTGCCGCCGCCCATGCCGGCCGTCACAAAAATCAAATCGGCGCCGCGCAGCGTGTTCATGATCAACTCTTTGGATTCTTCAGCCGCCTTCTTTCCCACTTCAGGATTGGCACCAGCTCCAAGACCTCTGGTCAGTTTGTCTCCAATTTGCAGCTTCAACTCCGATTTTGATAAATTTAAAGCTTGCGCATCCGTATTCACCGTAATGAATTCCACGCCTTTGACCCCAAAATCGATCATGCGATTTACGGCATTGCTGCCGCCGCCGCCGACCCCGATGACTTTGATTTGAGCGGCATGGTCCGTATCAAGATCAAATTCCAACATCCCGGATATTTCCTCCTCCACTGTGCATTCCTACCCGCTTTCCGCATCATTGCGGCACATTGCACGGATTAAATAAATTCTTTGAAATAGTTTTTAATCGCTTCAAACCATCCCTTTTTCTCTTGCGAGGCGTTCAGCTTGCGATTCCCGCTCTTCTTGCCGCCAAGCGCTCCCGGACGGGTCCGGAAATGTTTGGCCACGTATTGAATAATTCCAACGCCCCCTGTAAATGATGAATCGCGCACGCCGATGTAATCGGGCACGGCGATTCTCACGGACGATTGAAGCTCGTTTTGGGCGATGGAAAGCATGCCGGGCATGGAAACGGTGCCGCCGATCAGCACATAGCCTCCGGGTACGTCGGTGAGGCCCATTTTGGCGACTTCGCTTCGAATGATTTGAAACATCTCGGAAACGCGCGGTTCGATGATGTTGGCCAGGTCCACCTGCGAAAACTCCTTCTCCAGGTTGCTGCCGATTCGCGGAACCTTAAACACCTGCTCGGCCGAGGAATCCTCGATCACAGCGCAGCCGAACTTCATCTTGATCTTCTCGGCGATCTCGGTTTGCGTCCGCAATCCGATGGATATGTCGTTCGTGATCAACTCTCCGCCGATGGGCAGACTGGAGGTAGCCGTCAAATTGCCGTCGCTGAACACCGCGATGGTCGTAGCGCCGGCGCCGATGTCCACCAGCACCGTCCCCAGCATTTTTTCATCCTTGGATAGGGCGAGTTGTCCCGATGCCAGCGACATCAGAAGCAGGCCGGAAATTTTCAGATTGGCTTTCTCCACGCAGCGAAGCAAGTTATGAACGGCCGTTTTGGCTCCGGTGATGATCGTCGCCTCCACTTCCAGCCGAACGCCGATCATTCCCCGCGGGTCGTGAATGCCTTCCAGCCCATCGACCAGATACTGCTTGGGAACAACGCCGATGATTTCACGCTCGGGCGGCAGCGCAATCACTTTCGAAGCTTGCAAAACACGATCTATATCTTCATTCCCGATCTCCCGGTCTTCATTCGAAACGGCAACCACGCCATGGCTGGACTTCAGAGCGATATGGCTGCCCGAAATACCGACAAAGACTTCGGAAATCTGCATTCCCACCATTCGTTCGGCATGATCAACCGCGCCGCGAATCGATTGAACGGTTTGATCTATATCCACAATCGCGCCTTTGCGAATTCCCTCCGAATCCGTGGAGCCCACTCCAATGATGTTGATCGCACCATTGTTGATTTCACCGATAATTGCGCGAACTTTGGATGTACCAATGTCCAAACTAACAATGATGTCATTGCTGCTCAACCCGTGGCACCTCCTATTTCTCCGAATAATGGCAATGATTGTTGGAATTGCTTCTGTAACTTATTCAACACGGTTTATTTTTTCCCTCTTTTTCTACAAAATTTTTAATTGGGAATTCTGGTTTTTTGTGGGAATTAAATGGCCCGTTTTTCAAACCCATGTTTATTTGTACAACATAAACATAATTCTATCATTGTTTCCGCCGATTTAGTAGTCCTGCGGCCGATCTTTTTTGGACTCGGAGCTTTTTTCAAAGGGGGCGTAGGTGTCCGCATCGAGCAAAGTGATATAACCCGGCTCCTTTTCCGAGACGATCGCGCGCATCAGCGGTATTTTGGCCGGCAGGAACGAAACGGTCGTAATCACTTCGAAACGGGAGCGGGTATACATTTTGATTTTGTCGGGATAGGAATCGGAAGGAATCGCCTGAATCTCGGAAATATCCGTCAGCATCGATCCTTCGATGGAAGACAGTTGCAGGCAAAGCTCCTTTTTCAAGTCGCCGTATGCCGCCCAGCCGGTCAGGATCGGTTTGCTGATCACGACGTTCTTGTCGTCCAGAGGGAGCGTCACCCCGTTGGCCAGCACGATCGATTGGCGCCCGTCGCCCCCTATTTCGAACGCGACATCCGGAAATTCCTCGATGTTCACAACCACGCGGCCGGGGAAATGCTTGCGCACCTCCGCCGATTTCACGACGGGCAACGCGGAAACGATCCGCTTCTCTATCGTATCCGCGGAGGTTTTAAAAAACAGGTCCCCTTCGAATATGCCCATGGCTTGTCCGATGTCAACGGTCGGCGCATAGTGGTTGCCCGTGATTCGAATGGAGTCTATCTTGCTTATGGAAGATTTGAAGAAAAGGATCACCAGCAAAATAACGAAAAGCAAAAAAAGCGCAACGCGTATTTTACCGCTGCGTTTCCTCGGCTTATTTTCCCTTAATCTGGGATATCCCGCATTCGCGCTCAATCCATTCACCCGCTTTATTTCGGCGCGGAGCGTCGATCTCCTTCCGCCGTAATTCAAACGCCTGTTTCCCCTTCCGAATCGGGAGGGAAGGGGAAATCGGCGAAATGTCCGTCATTTGGAATCTATTGGGCATTGCTGACGTTGAGCGTTTTGGGAACCAGAGACAATCTCTCGATGCGGGCCCCGAGACGCTGAAATATTTGTTCAATCCGGTCGTAGCCCCGATCGATATGATGGATCTGTTCGACCACCGTCGTGCCGGTCGCGGCCAGGCCGGCAATCACCAGGGCCGCCCCCGCCCGCAGGTCGGTAGCCTCCACCGTGGCTCCGTACAGTCTGGGCACTCCGCGTATAAAAGCGGAATTGAAATCCAGGCGAATATCGGCGCCCATTCGCGACAGCTCATCGACATGCCTGAATCGGCTGTCAAAAATCGTCTCCTTCATAATGCTGAGCCCATCCGCCAAAGATAATAATACCATAATTTGAGATTGCAGGTCCGTGGGAAACGATGGATAGGGCGCGGTGACGATCCGCTCCACCGGCTTCGGCCGGGAAGCGCACACCACGTTTATTATATCACCCTCGGCGATAATTTGAACACCCGCCCGCTTCAACACATGGGTGATGGAAGTCAGATGCGACGGGTTCACCCCGGTCAATGTCACGTTGCCGCAGGTTGCCGCAGCAGCCACCATCAATGTCCCGGCTACGATCCGATCGGGAATGACGCGGTGCGTTTCGGCCGTCAAATGGGAGACGCCCGTCACCGTGATGGTATCCGTTCCGGCCCCGATAATCTGCGCGCCCAACGCGTTCAAATACCGCTGCAAGTCTTGGATTTCCGGCTCCCTTGCGGCGTTATGAATCGTCGTCGTGCCCTCCGCCTTGACGGCCGCCATCATGATGTTCTCCGTCGCCCCCACGCTGGGGAAATCAAGCTCGATCTCCGCGCCGTGCAACCGGTCCGCGCGGCACACAATCGTGTTGCCCGATTCTTCAATCCTTGCTCCCAATGCCGACAAGCCTCTGAGATGAAGATCTATTTTTCTCTCTCCGATCGCGCAGCCGCCGGGCTGATACACTTGAACCCGCCCGAACTTCGATAAAAGAGGGCCCATTAAAAAGATCGATGATCTCATCTGAATCATTAAATCTTCCGGAATATGAGAGGAATGGACATGCGACGTTTCCAGCGTCACCGTTTCGTTCCGGTGCACCGCGCGGCAGCCGATGGCGCGAAGAATTTGCAGCATCACCTGAATATCCAGCAGATTCGGCACGTTCTTGATCACATGGGTCCCATTCGCCATAATGCATGCTGCCAGGATCGGCAGTGCGGCATTCTTTGCCCCCTGGATCCGGATGGTTCCCGACAGGCGTCTCCCGCCTTCGATAACCAATTTCTCCAATGTTTCACCTCCGATTTACCAGTCACCCACCACCAATACTTCGGGAACAAGCCGGACGCCGCAATGCTTCCGCACCGCAACCTGGACCTGTTCCATCAAGGCGAGGACATCCCCGGCTGTCGCCTGCCCGGTGTTGACAATGAAATTGGCATGCTGTGTCGATACTTCCGCCCCGCCGACGCGAAGCCCCTTCAACCCGGCTTCCTCGATCAATTTCGCGGCATACTGCCGCTCGGGATTGCGGAAGACGCTTCCCGCGCACGCGGATTGCAGCGGCTGGGTTTGCAGGCGGCGAGCCTTGTTGGACGCCATGGCCGCAGCGATTTCCTCGCGGTTGCCGACAGCCAGATCAAACCTCGCCTCCGTCACAATCGCCGCCATCCGATGCAGCATGGAACAGCGATAGGAAAACTGCAAGTCTTCCGCTTGATATCGAACCAATTCCCCTGTTTCCAGCAGCACTTCAGCAGAATTGAGTACATGTGACACATCCGACCCGTGAGCACCCGCATTCATGTAAACGGCGCCGCCGACCGACCCCGGAATCCCCCCCGCGAATTCGAGGCCGGTCAAGCCTTGCTTCGCCGCCATGACAGACAGCTTGATAAACCCGAAGCTTCCCCCCGCAATCGCCTGTTGATCCTCAAACCGAACGTAGTCCAAACCTTTGCCGAGTTTGACCACCGCGCCGCGTATGCCTTTGTCGCTGACCAGCATATTCGAGCCTCTGCCGATCTTCGTCCATGGCGTGCCGTGGCGGCGAAGCAGCCGGACGGTTTCCGCCAGTTGCTCCTTGCCGTCCGGTATCAGCAAAAGATCCGCCGGGCCGCCGATTTTCCAGGTCGTATGGCGGGCCAACGGCTCATTCAACAAAACCTGGCCGATGTCGGCCGCCCGCAAGTCTGAAATCAACTGTTGCATCGGGTAGAACCTCCTTTTCATGCATCAAGGGTTGGGTGAATGTCACGGTATAAGATATGGTATGTGGCGCGGAGGTGTAGTGTGACAATCGTCCATCGATATCCGTCCGCGCCCGCTTCGCCATGTCACGCATTCCCGATTTCATCGACGATCCCGGCGATCTGTTCCGCGCTGCGTCCGACCGCGCTGCGGCTCATATTGGCGGCGAATCGGCGCCGTTCGGCGTACAGCTCGCCCACCTCGCGGACGAGCCGGCCGCCGTCCAGGTGTTCCTCGTACAGAACCCGGCAGTAGCCCGATTTCTCAAACGACTGCGCATTGAGAATCTGGTCGCCGCGGCTGGCTTTTCTGGAGAGCGGGATCAACAGCATCGGTTTTTGCAGCGCCAAAAATTCGAAAATCGCGTTGGAACCGGCGCGGGACACGACCAGATCGGCCATGGCCAGCACATCGGGCAATTCCCGATCCACATATTCCAACTGCTTGTACCCCGGTTTGGATTGAAGCTGCGGATCGACGTTTCCTTTTCCGCAAATATGTATGATTTCAAATGTGGCCAACAACGCATCCAACTGCCCCCGGATGGCCCGGTTGATCGCCTGCGAGCCGAGGCTGCCCCCCATGATCAGCAGCGCCGGCTTCATCCGGTGAAATCCGCACAGCTTGCGCCCCTGCGCCGCATCGCCCTGAAAAATCCGGCTGCGGATCAGCGGGCCGGTATGGATGGTTTTTCTTGAGGGAAGCTTCTCCATCGTCTCGGCAAAAGTCACGCACACTTTGGTTGCAAACGGAATCGATATTTTGTTCGCCAGCCCCGGCGAGTAGTCGGATTCATGAATGACGACCGGGATGCGCCGGAGGAAGCTGGCCAGAATAACCGGGACGGCGACGAACCCCCCTTTGGAGAACACCACGCGGGGCTTGATTTTTTTCAAAATGGCGTAGGCCCGAAAAACGCCTTTGATCACTTTAAAGGGGTCTTTGACGTTGTTCAGATCGAAATAGCGGCGCAGCTTGCCGGTGGGAATGCCGTGGTAGGGAATCCCTCCGAAATCCTGGATGATCCGCTTCTCCATCCCGTTCTCGGAACCGATATATTCCACGTTCCAGCCGGATTCCTGCATTTGGGGAATGATCGCCAGATTCGGGACGACGTGGCCCGCCGTTCCGCCTCCGGTGAACACAATGGTCTTCAAACCGATCACCTCGAATAGCGGGAAATATTAAGCAATATGCCGATGGCGGTCAGCAGCAGCGTAAGCGACGATCCCCCGGCGCTGACAAGCGGCAGCGTTATGCCGGTGACGGGCATCATCCCGGTGACCACGCCGATGTTGATCATCACCTGCACCGCGATCATGCCGGTAATGCCGACGGCCAGCAAGCCGCCGAACGTGTCCTGCGCGGTGATCGCCGTGCGAAAGCCGCGCCATACGAGCAGCAGAAACAACAGAAGCAGCGCCGCAGCGCCAATAAACCCTAATTCCTCGGCGATAATGGAGAAAATGAAATCGGTCTGCGGCTCCGGCAGGTAGCTGTATTTCTGGCGGCTCATCCCGAGCCCCAGGCCCACCAGCCCGCCGGGGCCGATCGCATACAGCGACTGAATCGCCTGATATCCCGCGCCGAGCGGGTCCTGCCACGGATCGAGGAACGCCGCGATCCTCTGCAAACGATAGGGAGCGGCCGCGATCAGCCCTCCCAACCACGCGACCCCCGCCAAAGCCAGCATGGCCAAATGGGAAATCCGGGCGCCCGCGGCGAAGATCATCAGCAGCACCGCGCCGACCAATACCGCGCCGGTCCCCAAATCCGGCTGGAGCATGATCAGGCCAAACGCCGAGCCCATGATGGCCAGAAGCGGCAGCAGCCCTTTGAAAAACCGCGTGACCTCGGCTTGCTCCGACAGCGCTTTGGCCATAAAAACAATCAGCGCCAGCTTCATGAATTCCGAGGGCTGAATGCCGAACGAGGCGATGCCGAGCCAACTGCGGGCGCCGCCGTGCACGACGCCGATGCCTGGAATCAATACTAACACAAGCAGCGCAAAACAACCAATCAGGCCGATGCCGGCCACCCTTTTCCAGATCAGATAATCGGTTTTCATCGCAAAATACATCGCGATCGCGCCCAACGCGGCGAACAGAAGCTGGCGCTTCAAATAATAAAAGCGGTCCCCGTAATCATGAAAAGCCAGAACGGCGCTGGCGCTGTATACCATCACAACCCCGATCGCCAAAATCAACAAAGTCGAGCCGATAATCACATAGTCCGGTGCGGTGCGAGCTTTGGTCACAACGATACCTCCCCGATCTGCTGCGGATAAACAGTTCCTGGAACAACCTCTTTAATTAAGGTTATGCACGGACTGTTTAAACATGCTACCCCGCTCCTCGAAGGAAGAAAACATGTCCCAACTGGCGCAGGCCGGCGAGAACAGGACCACGTCCCCCGCCTCGGCGAGACGATACGCGGCTTGTACCGCCGCCGTCACGGCGTCCGGTGCATTGTTAGCAGTATCGACGGTTTCAATCGTTCTAATCCCCGCTTGCGCGGCAACCCGGCGGATCTTCTCCCGGGTCTGGCCCAGGGTGACGACGGCCTTCACTTTGCCGCCCAGCCAGGGCAGCAGCTCCATATAGTCGGAGCCGCGGTCCAGCCCGCCGGCAATCCATACGACTTCCCGTTCAAACGATTGCAGCGCTTTGATCGTGGCGGACGGGTTGGTCGCTTTCGAATCGTTGTAAAACGCAACCTGTTCCACCTGGCCGACGAACTCCAGGCGGTGCTCCACGCCGCGAAACGCCCGGAGCGCTTGGCCGATGGCGTGAAGCGGCGCTTCGGCCGCGATCGCAATCGCCGCCGCGGCCAACCCGTTTTCCAGGTTGTGCTTTCCCACTATGCCCAGCTCCCGAACCGGGGCGATCGGAAGCTCCTCTCCCGAACCGTCGTTGTAAACGACATACTCCGTCGGCGCATCCGTTCCGGCCGGAGCGTCCTCCTCGCGACGCGAGGCGACGTACACGCCCTTTTGCAGCTTTTCCCTCGCGGAGAAAAACATCGTTTTCGCTTTGATCCTGTTGGACAATTCCCGCGCAAACACGTCGTCCCAATTGAGCACGGCGACATCTTCCGACGTCTGATTGGCAAACAGCTTGGCCTTGGAGACGGCATAATCCTCCATCGACAAATGATAATCCAGATGGGTTTCGACCAGATTGAGCAAGCACGCGATCCGCGGCCGGAAAAGCTTCGTCCCCTTCAATTGGAAGCTGCTTAATTCCGCCACCAGCCATTGGCCCGGATCCGCCTCCGCCACGGCATCGCACAGCGGCCTGCCGATATTGCCCGCCACGATCGGCGGTTTCCCCGCCTGTTCCAGCATGCGGCCGACCCAGGTCGTGGTGGTGGTCTTCCCATTGGAGCCGGTAATGCCGATGATGGGCGAAACGCTCAGCCGATAAGCCACCTCCACCTCGGTCACCACTTCGACACCCAGTTCCAGCGCCCGCGCCACCAGCGCGGAGCTGTACTTGATCCCGGGGTTTTTGACCACAAGCGCAACTCCCGCGTGAACCAGTTCCGGCGGGTGGCTGCCGCAGACGACGGTGATTCCCGTGCGCTCCAGAATGTCGGCGGCAGGGCACAGACGGCGTTCTTTGATGTCATTGACCGTCACGTTGGCCCCCAGCCTGTGAAACACCTCGGCCACAGCCTGTCCGCTTCTGGCCAATCCGATAATAAGCACCTCTTTGTTGCGATACGCGCTGGGGTGATCCATCGTTTACAGCACCTCGTTCATGTAAATTCCAATTCCGGCAAACAGGATGCCAACCAGCCAGAAGGTGACCACAATCCGCCATTCCGACCAACCCACCAATTCGAAGTGATGATGGATCGGGCTCATTTTGAACACCCGCTTGCCGCGCGTCTTGAATGAAGCAACCTGGATGATCACGGACAGCAGTTCGATCACGAAAATGCCGCCGATGACGATAAACAGCAGTTCGGTTTTGGTCAAAATCGCGACCGCCGCCAAGCCTCCGCCGATTCCCAGCGAACCGGTATCTCCCATGAATACTTTGGCCGGGTGCGCGTTGTACACCAAAAATCCCAGCACGCCTCCGATCATCGCCGCGGCGAACATCGCCGACTGCTGCTCGGAATGGTACATCGCGATGATGGCAAAAGCGCCAAGCGCGATCGCGCTGTTGCCCGACAGCAATCCGTCCAGCCCGTCGGTAAAGTTGACCGCGTTGGAAATCGCCAGCATCATGATCACCACAAACGGATAATACAGCCAGCCCAGCGAAATCGAGCCGTCCAGCCCGGGAACGGTCAGATCCGTGCTGTGGCCGATCCGGATCAACTGCCAGCATACGGCGGCGGAAACCAGCAGTTGTCCCGCCAGCTTCTGCTTCGCGGTCAAACCGAGCGACCGTTTAAAGGCGATTTTAATATAGTCATCGAGAAAACCGACCAGGCCAAAACCGAGCGCGGAAATGACCAGAATGTAGAACTCCCCGTTTTTTTCCCCCACATTGAAAAAAGCCAGAGACAGGGCCAGCAGGATGATCACCCCGCCCATCGTCGGCGTTCCCGATTTTTTCCGGTGAGTGGCCGGCCCGTCGGCGCGGATTTGCTGTCCGAATTTCAGCCTTCTAAGGATCGGGATCAGCAAGGGCCCAATGATCACCGAGAGGATGAAAGCCACACCCATTGTAAATACAACCGCCCTTAAATCCACCATCTTCTCTCCTCTCTTCTATCCCTCTTTCAGCCCATCCACAATTTCCTCGAATCGCATGCCCCTGGACGCTTTGACAAGCACGGCATCCCGCCCGCCGGCCAACCCGGCAAGCCTGCCGACGATTTCATCCTTGCTCCGGCATTCCACCACCCGATCGGCCGGATAATGCGCTCTGGCGGCTTCGGCAATCCAATGCGCCAGCCTGCCGAAAGTGAATACGCCGTCGATCTTGTCGGCCCGCAGCAGGCTTCCGATTTCGCGGTGGAACGCTTCTTCCCGCTCCCCCAGTTCGAGCATATCGCCGAGCACGATGAATTTTCGATCGAATCCGCCGATCTCCTGCAGCATTTGAATCGCCGCTTTGGTTGAAGTAGGGCTGGCATTGTAGACGTCATTGAATATCGTCAGCCCGCTTTTTCCGCGGACGGCCTCCATTCTCATGCCCGTCGCTTTCATCCGCGCCAGGCCGACGCGCAGTTGCTCGCCGCTTACGCCCAGATCGCGGGCGACGGCCATCGCCGCCAGCGCGTTCGTCACATGATGGCGGCCGAGAAGCGGCACAAAGCAGTCTGCGATGCTGGCCGGCTGCAGCGTGAAACGGGTTCCGCCGCGCCCGGAATCCAGCTCGATTCCGGTTGCGTATACCCCGTTGTCCGGGGACAGCCCGAAGCGCAGCTTGCGGATGAAGCCTGTGGACTGCTCCGCCACGATCCGTTCCAATAATGGGTCATCTCCATGATAAACCAGAAGCCCGTTCATTTGAAGCCCGCACACGATTTCCAGCTTGGCGCGGGCGATCTCCTCCCTTGAACCAAGCTGCATCATGTGCGCTTCGCCGATGTTGGTAATCACGGCCGCCTCCGGCTCGGCCAGGCGGGACAACAATTCGATCTCGCCACGGCCGCTCATGCCCATCTCCAACACGGCGACCTCCACCGTGTCGTCCAATTGCAGCAAGGTCAGCGGCAGCCCGATATGGTTGTTTAAGTTGCCCGCCGTTTTGTGGACGCGAAAGCGCGTCGACAACAGCGCGGCCAACATATCTTTGGTCGTGGTTTTCCCGTTGCTCCCGGTCACGCCGACCACCCGCACCGGCAGCTCCCGGCGGTAGGAAGACGCCAACTGCTGCAGCGCGGCCAGCGTGTCGTCGACAAAGATCAGCGGGCTGTCCGCCGGCGGGTTCGGGCGGTCATTTTGCCACAGCGCGGCGGCCGCCCCCCGCTCCAGGCATTCCCCCACAAATTGATGCCCGTCAAACCGTTCTCCAACCAGCGGAACAAACAACTGGCCCGGCTCGATCCGGCGCGAATCGGTGGAAACTCCGCACACCCGAACCTCGCGAAAAGCTTCGCGGTTTGCCCGGCATTCCATCATATGGATTAGTTCGCCAAATGTTCTTCGAATCATCGCTTCAATCTCCTCAACTCACGGCTTCAATCTTCTCAACGCCTCCGCCGCAACCCGACGGTCGTCAAAATCGTGCGCCACCCCTTGGATCAACTGATACGTTTCATGGCCTTTGCCCGCGATCAGCACGACATCGTTCGCGGACGCCATGGCGACGGCCTGCTCGATCGCTTCCTTGCGGTTCTCGGTCATCCGATAGCGGCCGCTGTCCAACCCGGCGGCAAGGATGCCCGGTTCGACATCACGCAAAATGGCCAAAGGCTCCTCCGAACGCGGATTATCCGACGTCGCGATCACATAGTCGCTGTATTGGGCCGCGATCCGGCCCATCATCGGCCGCTTGGTCCGATCCCTGTCGCCGCCGCAGCCGAAAACGGTAATGACCCGGCCCGCGGCGAATTCGCGGATCGAGGTCAAAGCGTTCTCCAGCCCGTCCGGGGTATGCGCATAATCGACCACAACGAGAAAATCCCGCCCCGACGGGACAGGTTCCATCCGGCCGGGCACGATATCGACCCGTTCCAGGCTGCTCTTGATGCGATCCAGCGGAATGCCCTCCACCAGCGCGGTCGCGATCGCGCTTAACGCATTATAAACGTTGAATTTGCCGATCAACGGGAGGCCGATTTCGGCGTCTCCCACAAAAGTATGGAGCTTGAATGCGGTGCCTTTCGGCGTGATCCGGATATCCGACGCCCGCACGTCCGCATCGCCCTCTACTCCATAAGTGATCACCTGGGCGGCGGTCAGCTTGCCGTAATCGGCGGAGGCGGGATCGTCGCCGTTCAGCACGGCGTGCCGCCGCCCCGACGGGTCCGGCGGGTACTCGTTGCCCAGGCGGGCAAACAGCAAGCCCTTCGCCGCCTTGTACCGCTCCATCGTATGGTGGTAATCAAGATGGTCCTGGGTCAGGTTGGTGAACACCGCCGTATGGAACCGGCATCCGTGGACGCGTCCCCGCTCCAGCGCATGGCTGGAAACCTCCATGACGCAATAGTCCGCGCCGTCGTCCCGCATCATTTGCAGATGGCGCTGCAGATCGGGCGCTTCCTGCGTCGTGCGCTCGGAGGCGAACACCCGGGAGCCGATCCGGGTCTCGATGGTGCCCATCAATCCCGTCCGAAATCCCTGGTCCCGCAAAATTTTCTCCAGCACATACGTTGTCGTCGTTTTCCCGTTCGTTCCGGTTACCCCGATCACCTTGATATGATGGCTGGGATGGCCGTAAAAATGGTCGGCAATCACCGCCATCGCAAAGCGGCTGTCCTTGACCACCAGTTGGGGCGCATCCAGTTCCAGCACGCGTTCCGTCACGAGAGCCGCGGCTCCTTGTTCCACGGCCTGCGCCGCATATTGATGCCCGTCATAGTTTAATCCGGGAACGCAGATAAACAGATCTCCGGACCCCGCTTTTCTGGAATCCATCTGAATTCCCGTAATTTCCGTCAAACCGCTCCCTTCGATGCGGGACACGGTCAGAAGCGATGCCAACCGGCGCAGTTGCACAGGACGCCCCCCTTTCAAAATCGATCTTTCATCGGCTTACTTCGATAAATAGATGCGAATGGTCGAACCGCGCTCCACGCGTTCGCCGGGTTTCGGCGCCTGGCTGATGACCGTATCGCCTGTTCCCGACGCAGCGAGCCTGAAATTATCGTTCATGTCTTCATATATATCACCAACGGTCATTCCCCGCAAGTCGGGGACATCCAATATCGGGGTGTCGCCGTACCGGTACTCTTTTTCGAGCTGCTGCTGCCTCGGTTCGATCCCCATGTAACGCAGCGAATCCTCCATTATATTCTTGACGATCGGCGCGGCAATCAGACCTCCGAATTGAATGCCTTTCGGATCGTCCACGGCGATGTACACGACCAGCTTCGGATCATCCGCCGGCGCGAACCCGACGAAAGACACGATGTGTTCATTGGGCGAATACCGCCCGTTCACCACTTTTTGCGCCGTTCCGGTTTTGCCGCCGACCCGATACCCGTCGATGAAGGCGTTTCGCCCGGTGCCTTTGGCCACCACGCTCTCCAAAGCCATTCGCACCTCTTTCGATGTCTCCGCGGAAATGACTTTTCGCACAGGCTCCGGTTCGAACTGCCGCATCACTTTGCCCGATTCCGGCGAAATCCAGGCTTTGGCCACATGCGGTTTGTACAGCTCGCCTCCGTTGACCACCGCCGAGACCGCGGCGATTTGCTGGATCGGGGTCACCGACACGCCCTGGCCGAAGGCCGTTGTCGCCAATTCGACCGGGCCCACCTGGGACGGCTTGAACAGGATGCCGTTTTCCTCGCCGCGCAGATCGATGCCCGTTTTTTGCCCGAAACCGAAGCTTTTAATGTAATCGAACAGCTTTTCTTTCCCCAACCGCTGGCCGAGAACGACAAATCCCGGGTTGCAGGAATTTTCCACGACCTCCAGGAAGCTCTCGCTGCCGTGCCCTCCCCTTTTCCAGCAATGCAGCTTTGCGCCGGCCACCTCGATTACGCCTTTGTCATAGTAGTGGTCATGCAGCAAATCGACCTTTTTTTCCTCCAGCGCGGCGGCCAGGGTAATGATTTTAAATGTCGAGCCCGGCTCATACGTCATCCAGATGGGCAGATTGCGGTTGTACGTGTCGGCGGGATATTCGGAAAAGTGCCCGGGGTCGTAGGTCGGCCTGCCCCCCATCGCCAAAACCTCGCCGGTATTCGGATCCATCACGATCCCGATCACGTGCTGGGGCTGAAATTGCAGCACCGCCTGATCCATCTCTCTTTCAAGAATCGATTGAATCGATTTATCGATGGTGAGCTGCAGGTTCAGCCCGTCCTTCGGCGCGGTATACTGCTCCGAGGTGTTGGGCATCGCGCCGCCGCCGGCGTCGGCCAGAAACGACACGCTTCCGGCAATGCCGCGCAGCTCCTGATCGTAGTAAAGCTCCGCGCCGCTCAACCCCTGGTTGTCAATGCCGGTAAACCCCAACACATGCGCGGCCAAATCGTTGAACGGATAGTAGCGCTTGTTGTCTTCCGCGACGATGATTCCCGGCAGGTTAAGCTCTCTGACCTGCTGCGCCTTGTCCATCTCGACTTTTCGGCCGCCGGGCTGAATGCGCACAATCAACTGCTTCTGCGTGATTTGCTTCATCACATCGCTCGCCGACATGTGCAGCAGATCGGCGAGGGCGGCCGCCGTCTGTTGCGGATTCCGCACCTGGGCGGGCACCGCCATAATGGACGGCGAACTGATATTATAGGCCAGGACGGTGCCGTTCCGGTCCAGGATTTCCCCTCTTTTGGGCGCAAACGGGATATTTCTTCTCCACGAATCCTCCGCTTTGGCCGACAACTCCGAACCGATCCAGAGTTGAACGTAACCGAGGCGGATCGTCAGCATGGCGAAGACGAACGTGCTGATCAAGAGCAGCAGATAGATCCGCTGCCGAATCGTCACCTTGGATATTTTCAAAGACAAGCTCCCCCTTATTCGCACGACGTGATCATGACGCTTCATTTCATGACTATTCGAAACAAATAAGGGTTAGAACAAGCCGGTTGCGGCAGGCGGGAGCATCGCTCCGCTTTTCGGGCGCTCCCGAATATGAAGCGGAGCCGCGGTTTTCGCCGCAGCTTTTTTCCGCTGCGAGGGCGCGAAACTGCGGAACTGCGAACCGCGAAGCCGCAGACGCCGATTATGATTACCTGCGAGGGCGCAAGGTGTTCTGTTCGTTTTGTTCTGTTCGTTTTGTTCTGTTTGTTTTACCCTGTTCGTTCTGTTCTGTTCGTTTTGTTCTGTTCGTTTTGCTACGTTCGTCTTACTCTGTTCGCTTCGCTCACCTTGTAACGAATCGAGGAATCGTTATATCGACCTTAGGGACGCATTTTCAATTTTAACGAATCCAGATGGCGCTATCCACCCGGATTCCCCTCATTTTTTATCGTTTTGCAGAAAATAAGACTTGTGCGATTCGTTACACAATTACAGAGCGCAAAAAACGGCAAATAGCGTTACCTGAGTTCGTTACACACAACACACTGTAAAAATGACATTCCCATCGAGCATGCGCGGACCACGACCCTCACGCCGTGGGCACCCCAACCTGCCAAGGGCACCCACCGGGCACGCACGAGCATGTTCAGGGCATCCTAGTCCGCCTGGCCCCCCCGGCTCGCCTGACCTGCTGGGCCCTACCGGTCCGCCTGGCCCTACCGGCTCGCCCAACCTGCTGAACCCTACCGGTCACCTGGCCTTCCCGGCTCGCCTGACCTGCTTCGGGCCCTATCGGCCCGCCTGCTCCGCGCCGCTCGTCTGATCGCTCCGCTCGTCTAGTCAGCCTGCTCCGTCTGGCCCGGCCTGTTTGCTTCGCCTAATCCGCTTGGTCATCCGTTTGGCCGTCTGCCTGCTCCGTTTGGTCCGGTTGGTCCTCCCCGTCCGCTTGCCCCTCCCGGCCGCCCTCGCCGGCGGCGACGACATCCGGCGGCTCCAGCGTCAAGAGGGCGGAACGCACGCCGTCGGCGGCGCTCACCGTCTGATTGACCACGTAGCCCTCGCCGGAAAAGCTGCACTCCACTTCGAGCAGCGAGCAAACCTCCAGCGCGTCGCGCATCGATTGGCCGGTCAAATCGGGCAAGGCGATGCCCGCGCTTTCCCGGGAAAGCAAATACACGCGCTGGCCCTCGTTGGCCTTCTCTCCCGCTTTGGGATACTGGCTCATGACGCGATCGCCGTTTCCAAGCACCAGCGGGGACAGATGTCTGGAGCTCAAAGCGTTTTTCGCTTCCGAAACGGTGAATCCCGTCGTCTCCGGCACTTCGGTGGCGCGATCGCGAACGAGAAGCTGCTCCTTGGCCTGGTGGCTCGAAGGAACGCCCAAGTAGCGCAGCGTATTTGAAACGATTTCCTTAAACACCGGAGTGGTCGCTTCCCCGCCGCTGTGCCAATCCAAGCCCAGCGATTGCAAATCCGGCTCGACCACGATCACGCAGACGACGACCCGCGGATCCTCCACCGGCGCATAGCCGATAAAGGAGACGACATACTTCGCCTCGGCGTATTGGCCGTCGATGACGACGTTGGCCGTTCCGGTTTTTCCCGCCACCCGATAGCCGTCAATATAAGCATTTCGCCCCGTACCGATGACCTGATCGGAAACGACTTGCTCCAGATAAAGGCTCGTCTGACGGGCCGCCTCCGGCGAGAGCACCCTCCTGACGACTTTGGGCTCGAACGATTGAACCACGCGGCCGGTTTCCGGATCAAGGATATCTTTGACCACATGAGGCTGCATTAAATTGCCGCCGTTTGCAATGGCCGAAATGGCCGCGACTTGCTGGATCGGCGTTACGGCCACTTTCCCTTGCCCGTACGTCGCCGTAGCGTATTCCGACGGATATTTCATCCCGATCACGCCGCCGATCTCGCCCGGCAGGTCGATCCCGGTCTGCACGCCAAACCCGAAATTGCGTATGTAATCCTCCAGCTTCTGCGGCCCCAGCCCTTCGTAACCGAGCTTCACGAAGGCCACGTTGCTCGATCGCTTCAGCCCCTCGAGGAAGCTGATTTCTCCCCAATTGTTATAATCGTGGAGAGTCCACCCCGGCACTTTAATGGAGCCGGATTGATATTTTTCCTCGGGATGAAAAATTCCCTCCTCCACCGCTCCGGCCAAGGTGACGATTTTGAAGGTGGAGCCGGGTTCGTATTGGGAGGAAATGTTGCGGTTGATGAAGTCGCTTTGATGATCGAACTCCCAATATTTATTCGGGTTGAAATCGGGAAAATTGGCCATGCCGAGCACTTCCAGCGTCTTCGGATCCACGGCGACCGCCATCGCGCTTTTCGGCTTGAATTTGTCGTACGATTTGGCCAGCGCTTCCTCCACGATGTTCTGAATGTTTTGATCGATCGTCAAACGAAGGTTTTGTCCGTCCACGGGGGGATGATACGTCGCCTTAGAGTTGGGAAGCTCATATCCGAGCTTGTCCTTTTTAAAACTGATCGAACCGGGCGTACCCTTCAACACATCGTCGTAATACAGTTCCACCCCGGTTACGGCCTTGCCTTCTTTATTCACGTAGCCCAACACGTGCGAGGCCAACTGGTTGGAAGGATAGAAACGGATTTGCTCCGGCATCAAATAAATCCCTTGCAAATTGCGCTCCTTGATCGCTTCCCTGATTTGATCGGCTGTGCTTTTGCTTATTTTCCAGCCTTCATTCCGAATTTCCCTTTGCGCGTAAAAAGCCCCGCTCTCCGTCTTCTTGGTTACGATCGACATCAATTTCAGCCTTCCGTCCGCCCCGTTCATGTTCAGCAGCGGCGCCAGCACCTCGACCACTTCGTTCGCCGTTTTTTGCTCATGAATCAGCAACGGGTTGACCGCCACGGTGTAGGCGTCCGCGTCGTGAGCCAATATTTGATCGTTTCTGTCCAGGATGGAGCCTCTTTTGGGAAGCAGCACTTCGCTTTCCTTCCAGCTCCGCTCGGCTTTCTGCAACAGCCATGACGCATCGACAACCTGCACCCAATACAGCTTGGCGACAAGCAAAACAAAAAAAAGGGTAAAGAGGCCCCCCAGTATGATAGAGCGTACTCTGACCTTTTTTTTCATTCAACGTCCAGCCCCTATTGATTTAATGCAACCCTGTCCTGAAGCTGAGATATGTCCGATTCCAGCGGAACCTCGGCGATCTCGCCGTCGGAGGAGGGACGAAGCCCGAGCGCCTTTCCTTCCTCGATCAACCGCTTCGGATCCTGCAACTGCATCACTTCCAGCTTCAACGATTTATTTTCGTCTTGCAGCGCTTCGATTTGATTTTGAATTTGCTGAATTTGCGTATTCACTTCATAGATTTGCGCATAGCGCCATATAATCACCCCGGCGACAAAAACGCACACGGCGATGGTGAACAAATAAAGCAGTTTTTCCTGCACCGGAATCGCTTTCCTTCTGTATACGAGCTTTCTTTTTTGAGAAGCGGTTTCCCGGGGACGGATGCTTTCTTCCACTGCCAGATTTCCGTGCATGTAAGCTGCCACTGTCTGGACCCTCCTTTAAAAATCATTTCAACCGGCGGTGCAATCAAACTATATTTTCTCCGCGATTCTTAATTTGGCCGACCGGGCTCTCGGGTTGTTTTCAACCTCATCGTCGCTCGGGGAGATCGGCTTTCTTGCGATGATTTTAAGAATCTGCTTTTTCTGACAAACACAGACGGGAAAATCCGGCGGACAACTGCAGGTTTCCACAAATTTCGCCAAGCTTTGCTTGCAAACCCTGTCCTCCAGGGAATGGAACGTGATGACGGCCACCCGCCCGCCGGGCGCCAAACACCGCACCGCCTGATCCAGCCCTTCCTCCAACGCCGCCAGTTCGTCATTGACCGCGATGCGGATCGCCTGAAAGCTTCGTTTCGCCGGGTGCGGACCGCTTCTTCGCGCGGCGGCGGGAATGCTCTCTTTGATCAGCTCCGCCAATTGCCCGGTGGTGCGAATCGGCTCCCGCTCCCGGCGGCGGACGATGCTTGCGGCAATGCGCCTGGAAAACTTCTCCTCGCCGTATTCAAACAAAATCCGGGCAATGTCCCCTTCCGGCCAGCCATTGACGATTTCCTCCGCCGTCAGACCGGACGACCGGTCCATGCGCATGTCCAGCCCGGAATCCTGGTTGTAGCTGAATCCGCGCTCCGCTTCGTCCAATTGCGGGGAGGATACGCCGAGATCGAACAAAACGCCGTTTACCTGCGGAACCCCTTTGTCTTGCGGCAAAGGAAGCGACCGCAGCACCTCCGCTAAATGGCGAAAATTGCTCCGGATCAGCTTCACCCGATCCATCCACGGCGACAATCTTTGTTCGGCCGCGCGCAAAGCGGCATCGTCCTGATCGAGCCCGATCAGCAGGCCCGAAGCGGACAGCTTCTCCGCAATCGCCTGACTGTGCCCCGCTCCGCCGAGCGTGCAATCCACATAGATGCCGTCCGGTTGGACGGATAAGCCCTCTATCGCCTGCTGTTTCAATACCGTAACATGGTGGAACAAATTTTCCCTCCGCTGTGCGTTTTAAAATTCAAAATTGAAATCAACCAGTTTCTCGGCAATTTCGTTAAAGGAATCTTCGGATTGTTGGAAGTAGCCTTCCCATGCGTCTTTGCTCCAGATCTCCACCCGGTTGGAGACGCCGATGACCACGCAATCCTTGTCCAGCTTCGCATGTTCGCGCAAATTATTCGGTATGTTTATTCTGCCTTGCTTGTCCAATTCACATTCCGTAGCGCCGGAGAAGAAAAATCGGGTAAACGCACGCGCGTCCGACTTCATCAACGGCAAAGCTTTCAGCTTCGTTTCCAGGATGGACCATTCCTTTTCGGGATAAACAAACAGACAGGTGTCCAATCCACGGGTGACGACAAAGGCTTGTCCAAGGGAGTCGCGAAATTTGGCCGGGATAATCATTCGGCCTTTTTCATCTATGCTATGTTGGTATTCCCCCATAAACATCGACTCGCCTCACTCCTTCCCATCACCCCTCCACTTTACACCACTTTACCCCACTATGCAATATAGTTTCTCCACAAAAGCCAAAAATCCTGCTGTCGCAGCGGGATTTTTTCAGTGCGGTTCGATCCGGTGAACGGGGGTCGGCTGGCTGATTTTTTCCGGCTACCGCGAGGGGATGGGAACATATGGAACAAATGATGGCGTTCGAAAACAACGACGACATTCCAAAGAAACGATGACATTCGAAAGCAACGACGACATTTCGGAATACGGCACATAAGCTTTGAACTGTACCGCAAAAGCTTTGGACTGCGTCGAAAGAAGCTTCGCGATAAACGCGGCAAAAAGAAGCTTCACGATAAACGCGACAAATTGATCCTTTGAATTCAAGCAAGGGATTCTTTAAAGGAGATTTTTTAGGGGTTTTTTAGGGAGGTTTTTTAAGAGAGGTTTTTTAAGAGAGGTTTTTTAAGAGAGGTTTTTTAAGAGAGGTTTTTTAAG
>CAYYCV010000056.1:0-4920 GCA_964470405.1 uncultured Caryophanales bacterium | reverse complement strand
AGAGGTTTTTTAGGAGAGGTTTTTTTAACGGAAGGAAAATAATTGGATAACGAATCGATCTTGAAAACATGACGAAAAAGCGACGCATGAGTTGGACAAAACGCGGGCAGGTGTTGGACGGAGGTGCGGGAGGAGTTGGGCAGAGGTGCGGGCAGGAACTGGGTAGCGGTGCAGGCAACCGTTGGACGGAGGTACAGGCAGGAACCGAGCAAAGGGTTGGACAAAGATTCTGGCGGCAAAGATTAGGTAGCGGTTGGGCAGAAGCAGCAGTTGAGCAAAGGCTTAGGCGGAAAAAGTTGAGTAGCAGTCGGATAAACGACAACGGCAGCCTTTGTCTGTGGCTTTCTGACCGACAGGACTATCCCGTCCGACAATCGGCGAGCAACCCGATCGGAAACCCCGCTCAACCCCCGTGCGGCCTTTTTCCCCGCACTTTTAGGCGGACGGCCGCTGGGAGTTGTGGACCGGGCCATGAATGGGGCCGTGCACCGGGCCGCGGAATCGATCGTGCAAACTCAAACACGGCTCAAAACGCGGCTCGATCTGAAAGTGGGCCAAATTTTAACCTTCCGGGTTAAAATAACTGCAAAAGTGCATCTGTTTTCCCCGTTTCCGATGTACCGAAGAAAATACCTGCAAAAAATACAGGTACTTTCGGGCCGATCGCTGCAAACGGGGAGTTGAGCGCGAAATACCTGTATTTTTGCAGGTATTTTCTCCCGACGCCCAGAACAGACCGCGAAAAGATGCACTTTTGCAGTTATTTGGCTTCAACCGGCTCCAGAACGCTGACAGCCCAATGGCCGGGAATTATAAAAAGTATATTTTTGTAAATTTCGATATTTTCTGAACCAACTTACATGTCCAGTTCACATGCCCAACACCCGCGCCGCTTGTTCACCGCACTTTTAGGCGCCTTCATTTATAAAGGGCGGGGCGATTCGCCGGAAGGCTGCGTCTGTCCATCCAGCCACTCCAGCAGGCGCATGCTCGGTTCGTCGTCCGGCTTCGCACTCAGCACGCGGTCAAGCATCGCCCGCGACCGCTCGTACTTGCCTAACTGGGCCAAGGACAAAGCGCAGCCGAAACCCGCCGCGGGCGTAAAGCCGCTTTGCTCCATCGAGTATTCCCAGCACGTGATCGCCTCGTCAAACTGCCCCGCATGCAGCAAAATTTCCGCGAAGCCGGCGGCCGCATCCCACTTGTTCGGCGCCGCATAATAACGGGGCAGCGTCATGCGAGCGATGCGCGCCAGCTCGCGGACTTCATCGCGTTGCAACGCGGCGGCCCGCTTCCGCAGTTGCATGAGGCCGTGAAACATCAACTCGGGATCGCGTGCGACAAGGCGAAGCCAAGCCAGAATCTCGCTCGTAGTCAGTTGCTCACTAAGCTCGGCAAGCTTGCGGTACAGCGCCAGAAAGCTGTCCGGGGGCGCCGGCATCGCCTCGCTCTCCACCGCACGGCCGAAATCCAGACGGCCTTGATCGTCAATACCGCCGCATCCGGCTTCGACAGCGGCGCGGCCGTCATCGGCAGCAGCGTCTTCGCCAACGACGGCAACGGAGGCACAACCGCGATCAGCAACGACTGCTTCGGTGCGGTTGTGATCAACAGCAGCGGTGGCGGCGGCCGCTTCGGCACGATCGGCACCGGCGCGATCCCCCGCGAGGCGATCCATCGGCCCGCCGCACAGCCCCAGCGCACGGCGCAAGCTGCTGTCGGGATCGTTGGCGACGCCCGCTCCGATAGCCAAATTTCCGTAGTAGACGGAATGAAGCAGCAATCCCCCGTCGTTTCGCTCGAACCACGCCTGCACGGCTTCGAAATGAACGGCCATCCACAGCCCGCCCTTCCAGTACAGGGTGGGCAACAGCCGCGCATCGGCGCTCCCCCATTCAGCTCCCGGCAGATCGCTTGTCAACAGCACAAGCTGCTTGCCTGCCGCCCGCATCCTCGACAGGAACGTCAAAAACACCACCGGAAAAATCAAAAATCCTTCGCCCTCGCGCCGCGCCAGCGCACGAAGGATGCCATCCAACTCCGGGTCGTCGTAGTACCGCTCTCCCACCGGGCGCAGCTCGTAATACAGATGCAGCGAATCCGTCTGATCGGTCGGCTCGGAGGCGGACAAATCAGCGTCCTGCGGAGAATAAATGTCCGGAATGCAAGCACGAATTTCACCGTTTTCGATGTAGA
This sequence comes from uncultured Caryophanales bacterium, assembly GCA_964470405.1. Lineage (GTDB taxonomy): Bacteria > Bacillota > Bacilli > Paenibacillales > CAYYCV01 > CAYYCV01. Next base: position 2,724 of record CAYYCV010000056.1, on the reverse strand, counting down.
AAATGTCCTGCGGCGTGCTGTCGATCACATAGTTGGCGATGACGACCAATTTCCCCAATCCTTCTCCGGCCCGTGCGGGATCGGAATCAAGCTCTTCACCGAGCTTCAGCACGCGTTCGCGCAAAATCCCTCTCTCAAAAAACGGACGCAACCGCGGATGACTGTGCGCAAAGCGCAGATTTTCCGCCGCCAGATCCGTCATTTCATAGCGGAGCAAACCGGCGGAAAGGCCGTCCGTCAGTCGTCGGTCGAGCGCCGACAGAAGCTTCCAGGCAAAATGACCGGTTCCCGCGCCAAGCTCCATCACGGAGACAGGCAAGCGACCGGCTCGCTTCTCGGAGGCGATCAGCCTGACCAGAACATCCGTGTAATAATCGACCAGCGCATGATGATGCGTGATGGAATACGGCACCTTGCCCTCGCCCCATGCATCGGGACCGGACGTTTGATAGAAGCTGTTGCCTATACCCCAAATTTTGGAAGTGGAAAGGCTTGTCGGACGGTCGATCCGCACGAAATCGGCAGGCGGCTGACGATTGGCGATTGGTTCATGTGTCATGTTTACGCTCCATCTTATGAGTTCGATTTCACCACAGCATAGACCACGACCCTATCATGGCCCTGCCGCGATCCGGCCGTGTCCCTGTTCCGATCGGCGGCAGCCCCCGACGCCGGTCTGGCCGCGTCGGGCGACAACCCGGCCATGGCCCTGCTGTGGTCTGACCCTTCAGACCGCTCGTCATCCATGACGCAGCCTAGCTACGGCCCTGCCGCGATCCGGCCGTGATTTTGACGGCGGCTTTGGTCAGGGTCCCCCTCCTACTTTGGCGATTTCGCCAAGAAGCGCATTGTGCATTTTCCCTGGAGGGGATTTGGCATTCGGCTTGGCTGTTCCCGTCGGCTCCAACGAATTGACATATTGGGCAAGCCCCGTCAAAATGGCCTGCGCATCGGCTCCGGCCGTGGGATCCCCCAAGCCGGCATTCGTCGATACGTTAAAAGCACGTCCGCCGCCGGTCGTTTCAGTGTAATCGAAATCAACCTGCGTCGGGATCGCATCAACCGCCTTGTGAATATTGGCTCCCTTAAGCCCCTTTTCAATCGTACCTTTCGGATCGGGCGGAATTCTGGCATTTTTCCAATATCCCATCCTGAACAACTGATTTTCAACCACATTGTACAACCCGTCTACCAGTGCCGGAAACTTGACGTTTTGATCCGTGGTCGTTACGGTCACTGTTCCTTTTTCATCGTTGGCGGGCGCCCCTACCCCTCCGCCTCCGTAACGGACTTTGTCCTCCATCGTTGTATGTGTGTCCTCATAATTATCGGACCAGACGCGAATGTTGTTCCCCGCATTGGCTCCGCCGAACATCGCCGCAACCATATGGCCGTTATGGTAATTGGCGGCCAGTGCGGGATCCCGCACAGCTCCCGCATTAAGCAGATTGTTGAGCCCTCCCGCTTTATTTTCCGGAGCGGTGGCCCCTTTTACGATCAGTTTGGCCGCACCGTCAAATTCGATGTCGGCATTGATCGCGACGCGCTGCACAATCTGCATGAGTTGCTTGACGGGCGGCGGCGACGGCGAATTGGCGGCGTCCGCCTGGAGGCTGTCGCCGCCGGATGGCGAGTGGAGCGCCTTCGCGCCCATCATGTCCGCTTCCCGCTCCAGAGCGGGGCTGTCGTTGATCTGCGTGCCTTTCAACTGCATTGTCGGGTTGACGCGTCCCTGGCGCTGCTGCACGACATGCCACGTTTCGTGCGGCAAATGCTTTTCCTGGCCCGGCGCGATATGAATGTCACTCCCCTGCGCATAAGCCAATGCCTGCAATTGTGCCGGTTTATCCGAATTGTAATGCACCTTCACATCGGACAAGTCCATTCCCGACAACTGTTCCACACCGGCTTTCAGTTGATCCGGCATACCGGTTCGATTCTCCTTGCGCTGAATCGGCTGAAGCTGCGCAGGCGCTCCCTCCGCTTCCGGCGCCGCGGCGCGCTGCGAAGAAGCTGCCTTGAGCTGCAGCTCTTCCTCCCCGGGCGCCGCGGCCCTTTGCACCGCCTGCGGGGCTTGCGCGCGAGCGCGCATAAGCTGGGCGACGGCGCGGTTGCCGAGCGTCCGCTGAAGCTGCGCAACGTGCGACGGAGAGAGCGGCGCGGACGGGTCCGCAAGCGCGAGCTGCAACGGCAGCGCATCGCGATTGAAAGCTTGTTCGCGGGTGGACTCCGTCGACGCGGACTTCGCCGATTCCGCATGTGAAGGCGACGATTGCGCGGACTTGCCCGTATTGGAATGTGAACGCGATGACAATTCCACCACCCGCTTTCTCTATCCGTTTATGTATTCCGACAATTCAAACCAATCTAGTTGAACCCATGACCAACTGATAAGGCAGCCGTGTAAAATGTTCTTGCCATCGCGGTTGTTCCCGGATTTTCGGGTGAAAGGGTTAATCGAAAATTCGGAGGTGTTTTATTTCGTGATGATGCCTTACCACGTATATTATCCGGATTGGCAGACTATGTCAATCCTTGTCGGACCCCGATCGGTTTGCGATCGGCGCGAGCACAATCGGGACGCGGGCTTGCAAAAATATTCCACGGATCAATCGCCGCATCCGAACGCTGCAAATGCCGGACCGTAAAGCCATCCTTCGTTGCGCGGCCAAATCAGAACCACCCGTCCAACGGGTGGTTTGCTCTTCGGGTATAACCCCCTGT
>CAYYCV010000055.1:0-26093 GCA_964470405.1 uncultured Caryophanales bacterium | reverse complement strand
GGCCTTATTTTCGTGGTGCAGACTCCGGAATTAGGGGGCCTAGCCGTTTTTGCAGGTATTTTCTCAAAATGTCGGTTAGAGTCTATGAATAGATGCACTTTTGCAGGTATTTCAGCAATTTCTCGCTTTTCTCCTTCGGCAGTCCGACAAAAAAGTGATGCAGACTTCAAAGTATGGCGAAAAACAGGCGGCTTTCGCGCTCGAGCGCGCACTCAAACATCGGTGCTTTCAGATGGCAGCGATTTTAAAATAAATCCGGGCAGGGAACGGTTCCCACCGTCTGCTTCCACTCTCTGGAAATCGAGAATCGTCTTCTCTAACGAATCGGAGAATGGTTATTCCCGCTTGAAAGGCGTGTTTTCAATTTTAATGAACGCCAGAGGCGTTATTCGCCGCGATTTTCCTCATTTTTGCCGATTTGAAGCAAATAGCGCTTCTCGCGTTCGTTACAACAGGCTGTGCCGGAGAAATTCGCCAATAGCGCCGCCTGCGTTCGTTACAATTTTCGTTCGGAAAAATGGGATTCACGTTGATCCGCATCCGAAGCGTTTGAAGCAAGAAAAACGGAAAGGTACCGCCTGCGGCCCGTGTTGCCCCAAATGAGAAACTGGGGAACCCGCGTCCGGGCATGCCCCGAGCGGGAGGCCCGGGCTGTCCCCCAGCGAGAAACTGGGGAACCTGCGTCCTGGCATGCCCCGAGCGGGAGGCCCGGGCTGTCCTCCAGCGGGAAACTGGGGAACCCGCGTCCGAGCATGTCCCGAGCGGGAGGCCCGTGGGTACCCGCACAGCCCCGCCTGGGCTATTCAAACGGCCAGGCGGGAAGAATGTTCCGCAGCGCTTTGTCGCTGCGGTAGCCCAAAGCATATTCCGCCTGCATGATCGTGTGGACTTCCCGCGTCCCCTCATAGATCACAGGCGCTTTGGCGTTGCGCAGGTAGCGCTCCACGGGGTATTCGTTGGAATAGCCGTAGGCGCCGTGTATTTGAACGGCATCGCTGGCGGCCTGGAACGCGGCGTCGCAGGCGTACCATTTGGCCAGCGAGGTTTCCCTCGTGTTGCGCTTGCCCTCGTTTTTCAACCAGCCCGCTTTGTTGACGAGCAGCCTGGAGGTTTCCAACCCGCATACCATGTTGGCGATCATCCGCTGGACGAGCTGGTACCTGCCGATTTCCTTGCCGAACGTTTTTCTCTCCTGGCAATAACGGAGGCTGGCTTCCAGCGAAGCGAGAATCGTCCCGCACGCGCCGGCCGCCACGGTGAAACGCCCGTTATCCAGCGCGGACATGGCGATTTTGAAGCCTTCGTCTTCATGGCCGAGAAGGTTTTCCCGCGGCACCCGGACGTCTTCCAAAAAGACTTCCCCCGTGTTGCCCGCGCGGATGCCCAGCTTTCCTTTAAAGCCTCTGGTGCTCACGCCCGGCATCGTTCTTTCGACGATAAAGGCGGAGATGCCTTTATGTTTTTTCTCGGTGTCCGTATACGCGAATATAATAAAATGATCCGCGGTATCGCAGAGCGAAATCCACGTTTTTTGCCCGTTGAGGATGTAGTCGTCGCCGTCTTTTCGCGCGGTCGATTTCATGGCGGCGACGTCGGAGCCCGCGTTGGGCTCGGTCAGGCCGAACGCACCGATCTTCCGCCCCTTGGCCTGCGGGACGAGGTATTTCCGCTTCTGCTCCTCGGACCCCCACTGCAGCAGCGTCATGCTGTTCAGCCCGGTGTGTACGGACACGGCGGTGCGGAAAGCGGTGTCCCCGCGTTCCAATTCCTCGCACACGATGGCGAGGGTGTTGTAATCCATGCCGGAACCGCCGTATTGCGCCGGGATGCAGACGCCCATCAGGTCGAGCTCGCCCAGCCGTTGGAGGATGCCGAGCTCGAAGTGCTGCTTTTCGTCCCATTCTTTAATGTACGGCATGATTTCCTTGTCCACAAAATTTCGCACCATGTCTCTAACCATATCCTGTTCTTCGGAAAACGCAAAATTCATCATGAAAAACCCTCCCGATTGATTGTTGATCGTTCTTTCTTGAAAAAATGATTTCCCTGAATTCGGCCCGGCAAAAAGATCCAAGCGCATTTTTTTATCGTGACGTGCTTCGGAAAGGGAGGGTCTCCCCACCAAATCAAATCGCCATTCGCCCGTTTTGCTTCGCCATTCGCCCGTTTTGCTTCGTCATCCGTCCGTTTTGCCTCGTCGGACAGACGCCGGGAGTTTTCCCCAACGCCCTGTTAAATATCTCCCCGATCCTGCATGGCCGAGATGTCCTGCGGCGAATACCCCAATTCGGACAGCACTTCCCGCGTATGCTCGCCGAAAAGGGGCGGGTGTCTCCGCATCGAGACGGGCGTTTTGGACAGCTTCAACGGGCTGCCCACCAGCCGCACGGTGTCCGCCGTGGGATGGGCCATTTCCACCAGCATGTCCCTCGCCTTGAACTGCGGATCGGCGAACAGGTCGTCCATCCCGTTGATCGGCCCGTTGGGGATGCCGGCGTCCTCCAGCAGCCGACTCCATGCGGAAGCCGGCTTTTGCTTCATTCTCGCGGCGATTCGGTCGACCAACTCCTCCCTGTGCCGCAGGCGGCCGGAATTCAACTTGTACCTTTCATCGGCGGCCAGCTCGGGCAGGCCGATGGCGTCGGCGAAGCGGGCGAATTGGCTGTCATTGCCAACCGCGATCACGATATCCTGGTCCTGCGCGGGGAATACTTGGTAAGGCACGATGTTGGGATGCTGGTTCCCCATTCGCCGGGGGACTTCTCCTGAAACCAAATAATTGCTGGCCACGTTCACCAGCGCGGATACCTGCGCGTCGAACAGGGAGAGGTCCAGGTGCTGTCCGATATCGGACTGCTTCCTCTCCTGCAATGCGGCCAGTATACCGACCGCCGCGTACAGCCCGGTCAAAACGTCCGCGATGGCGACGCCGACCTTCATCGGGCCGGAGCTTTCGCTTCCGGTAATGCTCATCAATCCGCTCATCGCCTGGATGATGTAGTCGTAACCGGGAAGGTGCCGGTAAGGCCCGTTCGCGCCGAATCCGGTGATCGAAGCGAGAATAATTCGCGGGTTGAGCCGGCTCAACGTCTCGTAGTCCAACCCCAATTTTTGCGAGGTTTCGATTTTGAAATTTTGAATGACGACATCGGATTGCCGAACTAATTTTTGCAGAGCTTCCCGGCCGCGATCGCTTTTCAAATTCAGCGAAATCGCGCGTTTGTTCCGATTGGCGCAAAAATAGTAGGCGCTTTCGCCGCTTTTGTAGGGCGGTCCCCAAAACCGCGTGTCGTCTTTGGATTGGGGGCCTTCCACCTTGACGACCTCCGCGCCGAGATCGCCCAGAATCATGGAGCAATAAGGCCCGGCCAGCACTCTTGACAAGTCCAGAACGCGAATTCCATCCAAAGCGCCCGCCATGTTCATCCCCTCTTCCGTGAAAATAAAATAAGCCAATCAAACGAGAAATAAGCTTCTCGTTTGACTGGCTGTTGATTTGCGTTCGTCTTCCGGCAAAGAAGATCTGACAAACCTACACAGTAGTTCTGTGCGCTCTTTTATTGATTCTCATCATAGCAGGATATTTCGCGGGTTGTCAACCGTCCGGAAAATCATGCCGCCAACATGCCGCGAAAAAAAGCTTGACATCGAATGCGGAAAATATAAAATGATAAATAACCGCATGAAAATTCGCTTCTAGAAAGAATACAACTTTCAAGATCAGCGAGCCGTGCGCGAAGTCAAGCCATGAAACGCCCTTTGGGCAAGCCGGTCAAACCGGATGAAAATCAAATGATAAATTAGGATAACTGCAAAATCTTGCCGACCTCCATCGCAATGGAGGATCAAGCAGATGAAGGCCAGTTATATCATCTTAACGGATCTGTTTACATTCATGATCTGTTGAGGTGGTATGCTGGCCTTTTGTTGTGTCGGGGAGCGGGGATCAGTCTATTTTTGCCGGGGAGGAACGCGGATCGATGGATGTCGGAAAAATGATGGTGGTAGGCGCGGGCCAAATGGGCGGCGGTATCGCTCAGGTGGCCGCGGAGGCGGGCATGACGGTGCTGCTGAACGATGTGAACGGCGAGTTGGCGCAGGCGGGGTTGTCGCGCATTCGCGGCAGCCTGGAGCGGAGCGTGAGCAAAGGAACCATGAGCGGCGCGGAGATGGCCGCGATTCTGTCGCGCATCGTTCCCTCCGGGGATTTGCGCGACGCCGCCGATGCGGATGTCGTGGTCGAAGCGATTGTGGAGCGAATGGAGGCCAAAAAAGCGGTTTTTCAAAGCCTGGTGCGCATCTGTCCGCCGCATGCGATTTTGGCCAGCAACACATCCTCTCTGCCGATTACCGAGATCGCCGCCGTCACCGGTTGCCCGGAAAGGGTGATCGGCATGCACTTCATGAACCCGGTTCCGGCCATGAAGCTGGTCGAGATCATTCGCGGCCTCGCTACGTCGGACCAAACCTTTCAAACGGTGCGGTCGCTGGCGCAAAGAATGGGGAAGACGGCGGTGGAAGTGCAGGATTTTCCCGGGTTTCTGGCCAACCGCATCCTGATTCCCATGATCAATGAGGCGATCTACTGCGTTCAGGAAGGCGTGGGAACGGTCGAATCGGTGGATCAGGTGTGCCGGCTGGGGATGAACCACCCCATGGGACCGCTGCGGCTGGCCGATTGGATCGGGCTGGATACGTGCCTGTACATTATGGAGACGCTGCACGAGGGATGGGGCGACTCGAAATACCGTCCGTGCCCTTTGCTGCGCAAGTATGTCAAGGCGGGCTGGCTGGGCCGAAAAACCGGGCGCGGATTTTATCATTATGCCGACGCTGCGCACGACGCGCGAAGCGAAAGGGGAGAACGGGGATGAAGCCGGAAAGGCTGAACATTCGCCTGGAGCATAAGGTGCAGACGGTGGTTCTGAACCACCCGCCGGCCAACACGCTGGACAGCCGGGCGATGGAGGAATTGGCGCAGACGTTTGCGGCCGCGGAACGCGACCCGCAAGTCAAGGTCGTCGTTCTCACCGGCGCGGGAAAATTTTTTGCCGCAGGCGCGGACATCAAAGCTTTCGCCGATATCGGCGACGAGGAAACGGCGAGGCGGTTTGCGGAGAAAGGCCAGGCGCTGATGGATCGGATCGAAAATATGAGCAAGCCCGTCATCGCCCAAATCAACGGGTATTGTTTGGGCGGCGGCCTCGAATTGGCCATGGCTTGCCATATCCGAATCGCCTCCGAAACCGCGCAATTGGGGCAGCCGGAAATCCAACTGGGGATCATTCCGGGCTATGGCGGAACGTGGCGGCTTCCCCGTTTGACGAACGGGGGCAAAGCGGCCGAACTGATGCTGACCGGCGGCCGCATCGACGGCCGCGAGGCCGAGCGCATCGGCCTGGTCTCCCGGGCGGAGCCGCCCGAGCGGTTGGGCGATGCGGTGCGGGAACTGGCCGCGCGGATTGCGGCCCATAGCTTGCCCGCTCTCTCCGCCGTGCTGGAGGTGCTGCGCCGGGGGCGCGGCGCGGACCGGGCCGCGGGGTTGAGAATCGAGGCCGAGGCGTTCGGCCGGCGCTTTGAAAGCGACGATGCGAAGGAAGGCGTTCAAGCTTTTTTGCAAAAACGGCCGCCTGATTTTAAGGATCGGTAAAAGCGCGGCGAAACAAGCGTCGCAGGTTGGGCATCGGTTGGAAAAGCGGGGAATCGGCGGACGGCGGCGATCGGAAACCGATGCCCGAACGCGGATTCGCCCGTTTTTCACCACACTTTTAGCGGAGGGATGAAAATGCGTGATGCGGTCATTGTCAGTGCGGTGCGCACGCCGGTGGGAACGTTTCAGGGCGCGTTGTCGGACGTGTCTGCGGTCGAATTGGGAAGCCTGGTGATCCGGGAAGCGCTGAAGCGGGGCGGGATGGAAGCCGCTCAGGTGCAGGAAGCGATCATGGGCAATGTGCTGCAAGCCGGATCGGGGCAGGGCCCCGCCCGCCAGGCGGCGCTGCGGGCCGGCATCCCGAGGGAGGTTCCGGCGCTGACGATCAATAAATTGTGCGGCTCGGGATTGAAAGCGGTGGCTTTGGCGGCGCAGGCGATTCGGGCGGGAGACGGCGACGCGATCGTGGCCGGCGGAATGGAAAACATGACGCAGGCGCCCTACCTGCTTCCCAAAGCGCGCCAAGGTTACCGGCTGGGGGACGCCGCGCTGGTCGACAGCATGATTTCGGACGGTCTGCAATGCGCCGTGAATCATATTCATATGGGCATTACCGCGGAGAATATCGCGGAGAAATACGGCATCGCCCGGGAGGCGCAGGACGCGTTTGCGGCGAGAAGCCAGCGCCTGGCGAACGAGGCGATTCGCGCGGGGCGGTTTGCCGACGAGGTGACGCCGGTTCGGCGGACCGACCGCAAAGGGGTCGAGATCGTGTTTGCGGATGATGAGCATCCGAGGCAAGGGGTGACGGCGGAGAGCCTGGCCAGGCTGCGGCCCGCCTTCAAACCGGGCGGCACGGTCACCGCCGGGAATGCCTCGGGGATCAACGACGGCGCGGCCGCCGTGCTCGTCGTTTCCGCGGAACGGGCCAAGCGGCTGGGTCTGCCCGTCATGGCCCGGATTCGGGCCTACGCCTCCGCCGGGGTGGACCCGGCTTATATGGGGCTCGGGCCGGTGCCGGCGGTGCGGCAGGCCTTGGACAAGGCGGGGATGAAGCTGGCGGACATCGATTTGATCGAACTGAATGAAGCCTTCGCCGCGCAATCCCTGGGAGTGATGCGCGATCTGGATTTGAACCCCGACATCACCAACGTGAACGGGGGAGCGATCGCCCTCGGCCATCCGATCGGCGCCAGCGGCGCCCGAATTCTCGTGACGCTGCTGCACGAGATGAGCAAGCGGCAGGCCGCCGTCGGCTTGGCCGCCCTGTGCATCGGCGGCGGGCAAGGCATCGCCATGATTGTCGAGCAATGGTAAACGCGCGGTGACAAAAAACGGCTCGGGGAATGGGCGGACAACGGCAGCCGACCCGGAAGCCCATGCTCCAGCGCGGAGCCGCCTGTTTTTCGCCGCATTACCAAACACCGGAGGGGGAATCGGTCTTGAATATTGTGGTTTGCATGAAGCAGACGTTTGATACGGAGGAAAAAATCGTGCTGGAGGGCTTGCAAGTGTCCGAAGCCCGCGCGGAGTTTGTGATCAATCCTTACGATGAGTACGCGATCGAGGAAGCGATTCGCCTGGCGGAGGAGCACGGCGGCGAGGTGACCGTCGTTACGATCGGCCCGGACCGCGCGGAGAAAGCTTTGCGCACCGCCTTGGCGATGGGGGCGGACCGGGCGGTGCACGTCAACGACGACGCTTTGTTCGGCGACGAACAGGTGCTTTCCAAAGCGCTGGCGGAAGCGATCCGGCCGCGCCCGTACGACCTGATTCTGGCGGGCAACTTCGCCGTCGACGGCGGCTCCGGCCAGGTCGCCATTCGCCTGGCGGAGGAGCTGGATCTGCCGCATATCGGCAGCGTGACGCAGCTCCGCATCGACGGCGGCGAGGTCGTGGCCCGGCGCGACGCGGAGGGCGAGACGGTGAGCGTCCGCGCCGCGCTGCCCGCACTGATCACCGCCCAGCAAGGGCTGAACGAGCCGCGCTATCCTTCCCTGCCGGGCATTATGAAGGCAAAGAAGAAGCCGCTCGAGCGCCTGACCGCTTCGGACATCCGCCTGGGCGAGGCCGGCGATTCTCCGACCGTCGTGACGGATCGATTTCTGCCCGCGAAGCGGGAAGCCGGGCGGATGCTGCAAGGGAGCATCCCGGAACAAGCCGAACAATTGGCGCGGCTGCTCCGCGATGAAGCGAAGGTCGTTTAAACGGATGATGAATCATTCAAAGGAGGGATCCGGATGAGCCGGACCGTGCTGGTATTTACGGAACAGAAGGAAGGAAGGCTGCGGAACGTGTCGCTGGAATGCTTGACTGCGGCCCATCGGATCGCGGACGGCGGCGAAGTCGTCGCCGCGCTCTTCGGGGAGCGCCGTCAGGAGCAGATCGCCGAGCTGGGGAAATACGGCGCGGACCGGATCGTGGCCGTCGCCGGCGAAGCGCTGGACGTCTATACGCCGATGGCGTACAAGCAGGCGATGCTCCAGGTGATCGCGAAGACGGCCCCGGACGCGATGGTGCTCGGGCACACGGCCAACGGCAAAGACGTTGCGCCCCGCGTGGCGGCCCGTCTGGGCATCGGCCTGGTCTCCGATTGCATCGACGTGTCGCTGGAGGCGGGCGAGCCGGTATTGACGCGCCCAATCTATGCCGGGAAGGCGTTTGAAAAGAAAAAGTTCGCGCGGGGAACGGCTTTCTTCACGATTCGCCCGAATAATATCGGCGCGCGGGAAAAGCACAAGACGCCCGACGTGCAGACGCTGGACGCGGAGATCGTTGATCTGCGCGCGACGGTGGAGGAAGTGGCGCGGCAGGCCGCTGCCGGCGTCGATTTGAGCGAGGCGCGCGTGATCGTCTCCGGCGGCCGAGGCGTGAAAAACGCGTCCGGATTCGAGCCGCTGGCCGAACTGGCGGCGGTGCTGGGCGGCGCGGTCGGCGCTTCGCGCGGCGCGTGCGACGCGGGCTACTGCGATTACGCTTTGCAAATCGGCCAGACCGGGAAGGTCGTCACGCCCGATCTGTACATCGCTTGCGGAATTTCGGGCGCGATCCAGCATTTGGCCGGCATGTCGCAATCCAAGGTGATCGTCGCGATCAATAAAGATCCGCAGGCGCCTATTTTCGAGGTGGCGGATTACGGGATTGTCGGCGATTTGTTCGAAGTGGTGCCGCTGCTGACCGAGGCTTTCGGGAAGATGAGGTGAGAAGGCATGGCGTCGTGGATTCATTTTATTCTTTTCCTGGCCGTCACCGGCTATGGGGTGTACCTGGTCGCCAAAGTTATCTATCACCGCTATACGTATATCCGGCTGGGAAAGCCTTCCGCTCTGCGCAAAGATGTCGGGGAAAGGCTGACCGTGTTTTTGTCGCATGTCTTTGGGCAGAAAAAATTGCTGAAAGACCGCAGGAGCGGCATCATGCACGCGGTGATGTTTTACGGGTTCATCATTTTGCAATTCGGCGCGCTCGATATCATCTATAAAGGGCTTGCCGGAAAGAGCCTGCCCATCCCGGGCTACGCGTATTTTCTGCTGTCGCAGGAAATCGCCGTCGCCGCCGTGCTGATCGCGGTCGTCTATGCGCTGTATCGGCGCTATGGCGAACGGTTGGCCAGGTTAAAGCGGGGCTGGAAATCGGGTTTGGTCGGCATCTTCATTTTCGCGTTGATGCTCTCCGTTTTGCTGACGCTGGGGTTCGAGCGAATCGCGTCGGAAGCGGGACCGTCTGTCTTTTCTCCCGTTTCTTCGCTGGTGGTCCTCGCGTTCGGCGGCTGGCCTCCGGGTGTGGCGCATGCCCTTTACCTCGTTTTTTGGTGGTCGCATCTGCTGATTTTGCTGACGTTCGCGCTGTATGTAACGCAGTCCAAGCATTTTCACCTGATCACGGCGCCGATCAACATTTTGCTGCGCCGAACCGGGCCGCCGGGCCAACTGCGATCCATCGACTTTGAGGAGGAGCAGGAAACGTTCGGAGTCGGCCGAATCGAGGATTTTCAGCAGAAGCAGTTGCTCGATTTGTATGCTTGCGTGGAATGCGGGCGGTGTACGAATGTATGCCCCGCCGCGGGAACGGGAAAATCGTTGTCGCCGATGCACTTGCTGACCAAAATGAGGGACCATTTAACGGAAAAGGGCGCGGCCGTCACCTCCAAGTCGCCGTGGCTGCCGGCGTACGCCTTTCCCGATCGGCGGGCGCATGCCGTGCGGCGCGACGCGGACGGCCTCGCGGAATTCGCGCCGGCGGCGATCACGGATATCCGGCCGACCCTGGATTGGCACAAGCGGGTGTGGGCTAAAACGGACCGAAGCATCGGGGAGCTCGACCTGATCGGCGACGTGATCACGGAGGAGGAAATATGGTCGTGCACCAGTTGCCGCAACTGCGAGGATCAATGTCCCGTCGGCAACGAGCATGTTGATAAAATCATCGACCTCCGCCGCTATCTGGTGCTGACCGAAGGCAAGGTGCCCCAGGAGGCGCAGCGGGCGATGCAGAACATCGAACGGCAGGGAAACCCGTGGGGGATCAGCCGCAACGACCGCGGGAAGTGGATGGAGGGCCTGGAGGGCCTGACGGTTCCGCTGGCGGCGGACAACCCGGAATTCGAACTGCTGCTGTTCGTCGGTTCGATGGGCTCGTACGACAGCCGCAGCATCAAGATCACGTGGGCCCTAGTCGGCCTGCTGCACGAGGCCGGAGTCCGCTTCGCCGTGCTGGGCAACGAGGAGAAAAATTCCGGCGACACGCCGAGGCGCATGGGCAACGAGTTTTTGTTCCAGGAATTGTGCCGCGAGAACATTGCGATTTTTCAAAAATACAACGTCAGGAAAATTGTCACCGCCTGCCCGCACACCTTCAATACGTTCAAAAACGAATACCCCGAGTTTGGCCTGAAAGCGGAGGTGCTGCATCATACGCAGCTTTTGGCCCAATTGGTCAAAGAAGGCCGAATTCGGCCGAAATACGCGGTCAACGAGCGCATCACGTACCATGACTCCTGCTATCTCGGGCGCTACAACGACGTGTATGACGAGCCGCGCGACGTGTTGAAAGCCATTCCGGGCGTGGAATTGGTGGAAATGCGGCGATCGCGCGAGAATGCGATGTGCTGCGGGGCCGGCGGCGGGATGATGTGGATGGAGGAGAACGCGGGGAAACGGGTGAACGAGGCGCGCATAGAGCAGGCGATGGAGGTTCGGCCGGATACGATCAGCAGCGCTTGTCCCTACTGCTTGACGATGATGGAGGACGGGACCAAGACGAAGGGCGCGGAGGGACGGATTCAAACCCGCGACGTGGCGGAAATCCTGTGGGAATCGGTGCGGGGGCAGGAAAACCGGGGGCCGAAAAATCCGATTGATCATCTATCCGGCTTATGATATCATGTTGTTATACTGTTAATACATGTTATGTGTATATAACAACATGATATTTGTTGGATGGTCGGAGGAGGCCGGATATTCAAGTGAAGAAATTAGTTTACAGTGAAAGCAAACTGCCCTTGTACCATCAGGTTTCCAACCTGCTGCTGGCCGAGATTACGGAGGGCAAATACGAGCTTGGCGGCTATATTCCGTCGGAAAGGGAACTGATCGAATATTTTCAGGTCAGCCGGATCACCATTCGCCGGGCGCTCGATATCCTTGTGGCCCAGGGGGTGCTGGCACGGGAGCAAGGGAAGGGAACGGTCGTCGCCAAAAATCCCGCCAAGCAGACGGTGACGCAGTTGATGGGCTCGCTGGAATCCATTGTGGACATGGGGGAGAAAACGCACGCCCGCGTTCTCGACGCCGTCTACGAAAACGCCGGGAAAAACATCGCCCAATCGCTCAACGTGGCGGCGGAGGATGAAATTTTGAAGGTGACGCGCATTCGCATCAGCAACCGCGGGCCGTTCGCTTACTTGAACAATTGGTTGAAAAAATCGATCGGCGAATGTCTGGACTTGAATTCCCTGGCGGAAAGGCCGATCCTGTCCCAATTGAAGGAAAAAAAGCGGATGCCGCAAACCGCGGACCAGGTCATTCGCGCCACGCTTTGTCCGCCCGATGTCGCGGAAGCGCTGGAAACCCACGTCGGCTCCCCTTTGCTGGAGGTGTTCCGGATCTATTATCTGAACGGCGAGCCGGAGATGGTGCTGCGCAGCCTGTACCGTTCGGACCGATATTCGTACAAGGTGCACCTTTCCTCGGAAAACGTGCATATCGACGGGATTTTGCGCCGAACCGACCCGTGGGACTCGATTGATTTTTGAAGCTGTGGTGACAAAACGGGCGGCTTCGCGCTTGGGTTCGAGTTTCCGATCGCCGTTGTCCGCCGCGTTTTTCACCGCACTTTTCACGGTAAAGCTGTCGGGGACAACCTGAAAAAATAATCGATATGTATACGCTTTCATGGAAATTGTAATCGTAACCCGACAGTCTGTTTTTTTACAAAATTATGTATAAATTTAACTTTTATAACTAATATTAGATTGAAAAAAGGACGGTGCTTCGATGGGATTTGCATGGGAGGATTCGCTTACGCCGGTCGATCGTTTGGTCATTGAAAAAGGGGGGTATGGGCAAAAGCGCGGGTTCGGCGGCAAGCCGGCGCTGGTCGTCATCGATGTGCAGCACAATTACGTCGGGGCCAACGAGCCGATCGAGCGGCAGCTTGACCGTTGGCCGAGCGGCGGCGGGGAGAAGGCCTACGCCGCGATCGCGAACATCGCGGCTTTGCGGCAGGCCGCCGACGCGGCGAAGGTGCCCGTCATCTTCACGCGCAACGTGCAGAAGAAGACGGTGGCCTACGATTCCTTCGCCGTCAAGGCGAAACGGGACCAGTCCCGGTACATCGACGGCCGGCCGGAAACGGAGATCGTGGAGGGGCTTCGGCCGGGCGAGCGCGATCTGGTGTTGGACAAGAGCTACGCCAGCGTATTTTTCGGCACCCCGTTCATCAGCTACCTGGTCAAAATGGGCGTCGATACGCTGATTTTGGTCGGCGGCTCCACCAGCGGGTGCGTGCGGGCAACGGCGGTCGATGCCGTGACGCGCAACTTTAATGTCGGCGTGGTGGCCGATGCGGTGTACGACCGGATCGAGCTGTCGCACAAAGCGGCGCTGTTGGATCTGTGGATGAAATACTGCGACGTTCCGGAGACGAAAGACGTTTTGCAATTTTTTAACGAACTGCGCTGAGAAACAAACCACAACAGAGAGGGCGAGGCACATGAGGTTGGATTCGTTGATTCACGGCGGGCATGTCGTATTTCCCGGCCGCAATGTCAGGAAGGCGAATATCGGTGTTCGGGCGGGGAAAATCGCGGGCATTTACGACGCGTCGGAAATGCCGGATGCCGCTCGGATGCTCGACGTTCAAGGCTATTATGTTTTTCCCGGCGTGATCGATGCGCATGAGCATTTGGGCATTTACAATTCGCGCGAGCAGGATTTCATCGATACGAAGGAGCATGCGATCGGGGGAGTCACCACGGTGGTCAATTACGACCGCCAGCCGGTCAGCTACCATGAATTGTTCCCCAAGCTGAAAGAATGCGGGGAACAGCACAGCTACATCGATTTTGCCTACAGCCTGGGCATTTTGACGGAGCAGCATATCGATGAATTGGAACAATACGTTGACCGATACGGGTTGACTTCCTTTAAATTTTTCCGCAATTACGAGCGCCAGTTGAACGACAAGTTCAAGGTGACCAACGGCATCCAGTTGTCCGGGATGGATCTGATCCGCATTTTGCAAAAAATGCGCGATATTTCGCCCAAGCTGCTGCTCGGCATGCACTGCGAAAATATGGACATCAACCGCTACCTCACGCAGCAGTTGAAAACGCAGAAGGTCGAGGACAGCTTGAAAACCTGGTCCCGCACGAGCCCGGGGTACGCGGAGGCGGAGTCCCTTCTGAGCACGCTGTATTTGAATCATATCGTCGGCGGGAATGTGTTTATCGTTCATCTCAGCTCCAAGGCGAGCGTCGATGTGCTGGAGAAAGTGCCCTGGCTGACGGAAAGAGGCGTCAAAGTCGAAACGTGCCCGCATTATTTGACGCTGACGGAGGAGCATTTCAAGCTGGACGCCAAGGTCGGCCCGCCGATTCACACCCGCGAGGATCAGGACCGGCTGTGGGAAGGCATCAAGAACGGCGCGATCAACGCGATCGGCACGGACCACGTTCCCAACGCCCTGCAAACGAAATTCAAGCAAGGGCATGGCGTGTGGGAAGCGCTGTACGGCTTTCCCGGCGTCGGCGCGCTGCTTCCGCTGATGATCACGGAGGGTCATATCAAGCGGGGGCTGCCTTTGGAACGGATCGCGGACATCACCTCCCGCCAGCTTGCCGAATCGTTTCATTTGTCGGACAAAGGCCGGATGGAAACAGGATGCGATGCGGATTTCGCCATCGTCGATCTGCACAAGGAGAAAACGATCCGGCCCGACCTGTTCCATTCGACTTCCGATTACTCCGTATACGACGGAATCAAGGCTTCCGGCTGGCCGGTCTACACGATCAGCCGCGGCGAAATCATCGTCCGGGACGGCGTTCCGACCGCCTCGAACGGGAGAGGCAAATACATCCACCGGCGTTTATAGCACAGCCCGATGACAGGAGAGGATAACGTGGGAGAAACATTGGCGCAGAAAATCATCGCGCAAGCGAGCGGCGGCCGGCCGGTGCGTCCCGGCGAAATCGTCGAGGCCGAGGTCGATTTCGCCATGATGCAGGACTCCGGCGGACCGCGCCGGATTGCCACGGCCATGGAGGAACTGGGCGTCGGCGTCTGGGACCCGGACAAGGTCACGGTTGTCTCCGACCACTTCGTCACCGCCAGCGATTCGACGGAAGCTTCGATTCTGAAATTGACGAGGGAATGGGCCAGGAAATACGGCGTGAAGAAATTTCACGAGCGCGAGGGCATCTGTCATATCGTGCCGGTTGAAAGGGGATACATTCGCCCGGGCATCTTTTACGTCGGCGGCGATTCCCATTCCACCACGGCGGGCGCGATGGGCTGCTTCGCGATCGCCTTGGGGTCCACGGACATGCTGGGGGTGATGGTGCGGGGCAAAACCTGGGTGAAAGTGCCCGAAACGATGCTGGTGGAATGGACGGGGCGGCTGCCCGAAGGCGTGATGGCCAAAGACATCATGCTGAAAACGATACAATCGACCCGCATTGACGGCGCGACCTACAAGGCGGTCGAGTTCGTCGGAGACGCGATTCACGCGCTCTCCATCGACCAGCGCCTGGTCATTTCCAACATGGCGATTGAAATGGGGGCCAAGGCGGGCATGATCGAGCCCGACGAACAAGTATACGCTTATTTGAAGGAGCGCGGCGTCGAGGACTATACCCCCGTTTTTGCCGATCGCGACGCCGCGTATTGCGAGCGCCTGCGGTTTTCGGCGGACGAGTTGGAGCCGATGGTGGCCTTGCCGCATTCGCCCGACCGCGTTCAAAGCGTCTCCGAGGTGGAGCCGGCGCCTATCGACCAGGCGTATATCGGCGCGTGCACCGGAGCGAAATACGAGGATTTGCAGGCTGCGGCGTCGATCCTCAAAGGGCGGAAGGTGGCGGAAGGCACCCGGCTGCTGATCGCGCCGGCCTCCGCGCAAATTATTCGGCAGGCGACCGGCGACGGGACGATCCAGACGCTGCTGGATGCCGGGGCCGTGATGCTGCCGACGGGCTGCGGCGCTTGCGCCGGGCTGGGCATGGGCGTGCTGGCCCCCGGAGAAGTGTCCATTTCCGCCACCAACCGCAACTTTCCCGGAAGGATGGGGGCGGGGGCGTCGGTCTACCTCGCTTCTCCGATGACCGTGGCCGCTTCCGCCGTGGCCGGCCGCATATTCGATCCAAGAAAGCTGTTGGGGTGATGAAATGCAGACATTGAGAGGGAAAGCCTGGACGTTCGGCGATCATATCGATACGGATGTAATCAGCCCGGGACAATATTTGAAATTGACGCATGAGGAAGCGGCCAAGCATGTGATGGAGGGCGCGGACCCGGAGTTTGCGGCCAAAATCCAACCGGGCGATCTGATCGTGGCCGGCAAAAACTTCGGCTGCGGCTCCAGCCGGGAATCCGCCCCGGGCGCTTTGAAGCATGCGGGGATCGGTGCGGTCGTGGCGCCTTATTTCGCCCGGATTTTTTACCGCAATGCGATCAATCTCGGCTTGCCCGTGCTGGAGTGCGACCGGGCGCGCGAGATCCGGCAGGGCGATGAATTGGAGATCGAGCTGGAGCGGGGCGAAATCCGCAACCTGACCAGCGGGCAAACGTATCGGTTCAATCCTTACCCGGAACAGGTGTTGAACATCATGGAGGCGGGAGGCTTGCTGCCGATGCTGCGGCGGGAAGTGGAATCCAAGAAACAGTGGAGAGGTCGGCAAATATGAAGGATATGAAGCTGCGGCTTAAAAAAAGAATGGAACAAGACAAAGTCATCGTCGTGCCGGGCGCTTACGACGCGCTGACCGGCGTGCTGTGCGAACGGGCCGATTTCGAAGCCGTTTATCTTACCGGGGCGGGCGTTTCCTACAGCTCGCTGGGAAAGCCGGATGTCGGGTTGATCACGATGTCGGAAATGGTGGATAAAGCCGCCAAATTGTGCGATTCCATCTCCATCCCGGTCGTGGCCGACGGGGACAACGGCTACGGCAATGCGATCAACGTGTACCGAACGGTGCGCGAATACGAGCGGGCGGGCGTTTCCGCGATCCAGTTGGAGGATCAGAAGTTTCCCAAGCGATGCGGCCATCTGGCCGACAAGACGCTGATTTCAACCGAGGAAATGATGGCCAAAATCCAGGCGGCGGTCGATTCGAGGCTGGACCCCAATTTGCAGATCATCGCCAGGACCGACGCGCGGGCCACCGACGGCTTGAATGAAGCGATCGAACGCGCGGCGCGATATCTGGAAGCCGGCGCCGACATCCTCTTTGTGGAAGCGCCCGAAACCGTGGAAGAGATGAAGAAAATCACGAGCGCCATCCGCGCTCCATTGGTGGCCAATATGGTGGAAGGTGGCAAAACGCCGATGCTGTCGGTGCAAGAGTTGGAGGAGATCGGGTATCGGATGGTGCTTTTCCCCAACAGCGTGACGAGGATTATCGCCAAGACGGCGCTGGAATTTTACCGCCAGTTGAACGTCACCGGCACGACCGCCCATTATGACGATCGCATGGTCAAATTTTACGAATTGAATGAATTGTTGGGGATCGAGGAGTTTCGCCATATGGAAAACAAATATAAAAAAGAAAATTTCTTACCAAGGTAAGGAGGTGTTCCCCGTGTAGTCTGTCCGGATTATCCTGCCCGGCAACAAAACGCATCGACGATTGACACATTAAATGAAGAGGTGGGTACATTGAAAAAGTTGAGTTTTGTCTTATTGGCCATGGTGTTGACGGTGTCCATGTTCGCAGCGTGCAGCAGCAATTCGAATCCCAAGGAATCGACGGATCAGCCCGCGGCCACCCCGACGCCCGACAAAGCGCCTGCCGCCACGGACAACAAAGTGGTCGAAGTTTTGATCGGGCACATTCATCCCATGAGCGGAGCGTTTGCCGTGGAGGGCCAGGAAATGCGCGACGCCATTCAATTGGCCGTGGATGAAACGAACGCGGCCGGAGGCATCCAGTCGCTCGGAGGAGCCAAGGTGAAGCTGCTGCAAGGCGATACGGAGAACAAGCCGGAAAAAGGCGTATCCGAAACGCAGCGTTTGATTCGCGAAGGCGCGTTGGGCATTCTGGGGGCCTACACGAGCGGCGTGGCATTGGTCGCCACGCAGCAGGCGGAGAAGCAGAAAACGCCGTTCCTGATCACGATCGGAGCAGCGGACGATCTGACCGACCGCGGATTTAAATATACGTTCCGCATCCAGCCGCAAGCGAGCACGACGGCAAAAGACTTTTTGAAATACGTCGGCCAATTGAACGAACAATCGGATGTCAAATTGAAAACCGTCGTCATTTCGCATGAAGATTCGGTATTCGGCACCAGCATTGCGACCTACGTCAAGGATCACGCCGCCGAAGCCGGGTTGCAAATTCTCGATATGCTGGCGCATTCCGCCGGCGCAACCGACTTGTCCGATGAGGTGACGCGCATTCGTTCGAGCAATCCGGACATCCTGGTGATGACCTCGTACCTGCACGACGGAACGCTGTTGATCCAGGGCTTGAACCAGGCCAAATACAGCCCCAAAGCCATTATCGGGATCGCCAACGGCGCGTTCAGCCATGAGAAATTTATCAATGAAGAAGTGCCGGCCAACCAATATATTATGAACGTCAATCATACAATCAATCCCACAAGCGAGAAATCGAAAAAGCTGCAAAGCGACTACAAAGCGAAATACAACAAAGACCTGAGCTCCAATGCGGGATATGCGTATGAGGCGGCCCGCGTGCTCATCGACGCCATCAGCAGAGCGGGTTCCACAGACAAAGACCAAATCCGCGAAGCGCTGGCCAAGACCGATTACAGCGATCATACGTTGCCCCAGGGACCGATCGTATTCGATGAAAAAGGACAAAATATCAACGCGCAAACCGTGCTGAATCAAATTGTCGACGGAAAATCCTACGTGACCTTTCCCGCGGAATACCAGGAGAAAGAACCGGTATATCCCAAGCCTTAACAACATTCATGTGCGCCGTACGGGGTGGTGGAATCCGGTCGGGCATACACTGGGAGGATCAGGATGCAATTATTTGTCCAAGCCATCATTGACGGAATTTTAATAGGCGGCATCTACAGTCTGATCGCCATCGGGTTAAACCTGATTTTCGGCGTCATGAAGATCATTAACTTTGCGCAGGGCTCCTTCCTCATGCTGGGCATGTACATCAGCTATTGGGCATTCACCCTCCTGGGCTTGCATCCGTATTTGTCGTTGCCTATCAGCTTTATTCTGCTGTTCCTGCTTGGCGGCATGCTGCAGAAATTTATTTTCAGCAAAATGCTGGATGCGCCCGAGCATAATCAACTGCTGATCACCTTCGGCATCATGATTATGATCGAAAATATCGCCTTGATCTGGTGGAGTCCCGATCTTCGCGGCATCAAGATTCCCAACCTGAATGAAGCGTATCAGTTGTTTGATATGATCATCAATAAGCCCAAGCTGTTTGCCTTTATTTTTACGGTCGTCATCACCGCGGTATTTTATTGGTTTTTGCAGAAAACGGTGCTGGGCAAAGCGATTCGCGCGACGGCCATCGACCGGGAAGGCGCGTATCTCGTCGGCATCAAGGTCAAGCGGATCAACATTATCGCTTTCGGCATCGGCGCGGCCATCGCGGGCAATGCCGGGACGTTGCTCTCCCCGTTTCTGTACGCCTCCCCGACGATCGGCAACATTTTCATTTTAAAGGCGTTTGTCGTGGTCGTCCTCGGCGGGCTCGGGAATTTTTTCGGCGCGTTGATCGGGGGATTGATTGTCGGCATAAGCGAATCGATCGGCGGCGTTTACTTGCCGGGGAGCCTTAAGGAACTGTTGACCTACGTCATCTTCGTATTGATTTTGCTGTTCCGGCCGAACGGTTTGTTTGGGGGAGGTGCGAAATGAACAAGCTGTACGCGGCGCTGATCGCCCTGTTTTGTTTGTTGGCCGCGGCCCTTCTTCCGCTGTTTATGTCGGAATACTATATGCATATCGTCGTGCTGGTGCTGCTGTTTGCGTATTTGGGGCAATGCTGGAACATCCTGAGCGGGTATACGGGCCAATTTTCGTTTGGGCACGCCGCTTTTTTCGGAACGGGCGCCTATACGTCGTCCATTCTGATCGTCAAATTCGGCATCAGCCCCTGGATCGGCATGGTTGCGGGTTTCGCGCTGGCTTTCATCATTGGGGCCTTCATCGGCTTGCTGTCTTTTCGCTACAAATTGAAGGGCGCTTATTTCGCTTTGGCCACGCTCGCCTTTGCCGAAATTTTAAGAATTATCGTGCAGAACAGCGCTTTTTTTCATAAAACGCTCGGCGTGTTGATTCCGCTGAATGTGGACCCGTGGATGTTCCAGTTCGCCTCGACCGCGGGCTATTATTACGTGATTCTGGTTTTGCTGGTGCTGCTTACGCTGCTTGTGTACAAAATCAGCCGCAGCCGCTTCGGATTCAGGCTGATCGCCATCCGCGAAAACGAGGATGCCGCCCGCTCGCTGGGCATCAACACCTTTCGCAGCAAGATGCTGGCGCTGTCGTTAAGCGCGGGGTTCACGGCGATCGGCGGAACCTTCTATGCGCAATACCTGCTGTTCGTCGAACCGCCGGCCGTGTTCTCGTCGGCCATTTCCATCGAAGTGCTGTTTCCGGCGATCATCGGCGGAGCCGGGACGGTGCTCGGCCCGATCATCGGCTCGATCATCATCACGCCCCTGGGGGAGATTACCCAGGCGGTGCTCGGCCACTATGACGGCGTGCATTTGATCATTTACGGGATCGTGCTCATCGTCGTGATCCTTTACTTGCCTGAGGGAATATCGGTGTGGATTCA
Source organism: uncultured Caryophanales bacterium (assembly GCA_964470405.1). Lineage (GTDB taxonomy): Bacteria > Bacillota > Bacilli > Paenibacillales > CAYYCV01 > CAYYCV01. The sequence goes on along the minus strand of CAYYCV010000055.1, from coordinate 5,943 downwards.
TCAACTGTTCAGACGATGGAGAGAGAAAAGAAAGAGGAAAAAACTGCAATCCACCAATATTTAGGAGGAACGAGCGTGCCACTGATTCAATGCAAGCAGGTAACCAAACGATTCAGGGGATTGGTCGCGGTATCCAAAGTCAGCCTCAACATTGAAGAAGGGGAAATACTCAGCCTGATCGGCCCAAACGGAGCGGGGAAGACCACGCTGTTCAATACGATTTGCGGGTTTCATCCGTCCGATGAAGGCACGGTGCATTTTAAAGGCAAGGAGATTCAGGGGAGCAAGCCGGAAGCGATATGCAAGGAGGGCATCGCCCGAACGTTTCAGATCGTCAAGCCATTCGGAAATTTGACCGTGCTGGAAAATGTGATCGTCGGCGCGTTCAACCGTCAGAAGAGGATGGAAGACGCGAGGGAAACGGCCGTGCGCATGCTGGAATTCGTCGGTTTGCGCGAGCGGATGAAGGACCGGATGAAGGACCTGACTTTTCCGCAGCAGAAAAAGGTGGAACTGGCCCGTGCGTTGGCGACCAAACCCGCCTTGCTTTTTCTGGACGAGGTGATGTCCGGGCTAAATCCCGCGGAAGTGGAAGAATTCGTCGGTTTGATTCAAAGCATTCGCGAGCAGGGCATCACCGTATTCTTCATCGAGCATTTGATGAGCGCCGTCATGTCCTTGTCCGATCGCGTCATTGTGATGAATCAAGGGGAGAAAATCGCCGAGGGGAAGCCGCAGCATATCGCGCGCGATCCCGTGGTCGTTGAAGCCTACCTGGGAGGAGCGGTGTAAGTGCTGGAAGTGAAACAGTTGGTGACGGGATACGGCGAAGTCAGCGTCCTGCACGGTGTTGATTTTACCGTTCGGCAAGGCGAACTGGTGTCGATTCTGGGGACGAACGGAGCGGGCAAAACCACGACGCTGCGCACGATTTCGGGACTGCTGCATACGTGGTCCGGAACGGTCGTCTTCGAGGGCAGGGAAATCCAGAAATGGTCCCCGGACAAAATCGTGGAACTGGGGCTGATCCAGGTGCCCGAAGGCCGCAAGCTGTTTTCCGATATGTCCGTGCTGGACAACCTGGAGCTGGGCGCTTATGTGCGCAATGCCAGAGCGCATGCAAAGAAGAATCTGGAAAACGTGTTCGAGCTTTTCCCTATATTGAAGGAACGGCAGCATCAGACGGTCGGCAGCATGAGCGGCGGCCAGCAGCAGATGGTGGCGGTCGGCCGGGCCTTGATGTCTTCTCCGAAGCTGCTGCTGCTGGACGAGCCTTCCACCGGGTTGTCGCCGCTGTTGACGAAACAGTTGTTCCAAACGATTCAGGCGATCCGCTCATCCGGCGTGACCGTGCTGTTGATCGAGCAAAACGCGCTGCAGGCGCTCGCCCTCTCCGATCGGGGATATGTGTTGAAGAACGGCCACATGGTGATGGAGGGCACGGGAGAGGAACTGCTGAATAACGAGGAGCTGAAAGAGCATTATCTCGGCGTCAAAATGTAGGATCATTTGAATGCAAGATCATTTTATGGATAAAGGATGGATTTGCGATGAGACCGGATTGGGATCAGTTTTTTATGAATATTGCGCTGGAAGTGGCCAAAAGATCGACGTGCAATCGGATTCAGGTGGGCGCTTTGCTGGTGAAGGATCACAGCATCATCGCGTTCGGATACAACGGCAGCGCCGCGGGCGACAAGCATTGCAGCGACGTGGGCTGCGAAATCGGGGAAAGCGGCTGCCAAAGGACGATTCATTCGGAATTGAACGCCCTTTTGCATTGCGCGAAGCATGGCATTTCCACGGCGGGGGCGGTTTGCTACACCACGCACTATACGTGCTACGAATGCGCCAAACAGTTAACCCAGGCCGGCGTCCGCAGAGTGGTGTACCGCGAAGTGTTCAATCGAAAAGACCCGCGCGCCGAACAATTGTATGCCGATTTAAACATGGCGGTGGAGCAGTTGACGCCCGCCCCGGAACTTTAATCCTACAGCGGAAGGTGACGGCAATGAAAGACCCTCATATCCAGGTGTTGGCCATCCATGTGGGGAAGCCGGTCCCTGTCACGTACAAGAAAAGGTGTCAGCCGTCGGCGATTGACAAAACGGCGGTGGACGGCGGGGTGTATTTGTCGTCCCTGAATTTCGACGGGGACGAGCAGGGGGACACGGTGAACCACGGCGGGAAGGACAAGGCGGTTTGCGCGTATTCCTTCGAGCATTATCCGCATTGGGAGAAATTCCTGAACCGCCCTTTGACGCTCGGCGCTTTTGGCGAAAATTTGACGCTGAAAGGCTTGACGGAGGACAAGGTGTGCATCGGGGACATTTTCCAAATCGGCGAAGCTTGCATTCAGGTGTCCCAGCCCAGGCTGGTGTGCTGGAAGCTGGCCATGAAGTACGACGAGCCCAAACTGCCTTATTATTTCCAAAACAGCGGATTCACCGGGATGTACTTTCGCGTCGTAAAGGAAGGCTGGGTCGATGCCGACAAAAAAATGACGCTGCTGGAGCGGCATCCGATGGAGGTTCGGGTCGATTTTGCCAACAGGATCATGAACCACGATAAGGATGATCTGGAGGCGGTCGTGCGGATTTTGAAGGTGGACGCGCTGTCCGATCAGTGGAGAAGGCTGCTGTCCAATCGCTTGAAGGGAATCGATATGGATGTCATCAGCCGATTGGAAGGGCTTTGAACCCGCCCGGGTATTCGGGCTGTTTTATTCGGGCTGTTCGTTTTTCATGTGCTCGTATTGGAGGTACAGATCCTTTAACGCGGCTGTCAAGGCATTGGCGGCCTTCCCTTTGTAATAGGCTTGCAGCAGGCGAACCGGCTCCTCCATCCCGTCTCTCAGGCTGAACCCCTTAAGCAGATCCCCCACAAATTTGCGGCCATGCTCCGTTGCCAAAGTGCAGGATGCTTCGAGGATCACCCCGTATTTGGTGTCAACCTCCGCGGTGATGGTCAGCGTATCAAAAATGCTTTTTGCCGCCATTCCTTGCGGCAACCGGGAATGGCCGGCGACAAAGTACGTCTTGTTCGAAATCATTCGACTCCCTCTTCCTTCGCGACATGTGATGATACTCTCACTATATATAAGATCGCGCGATCTGACAAGGCGCCGGCCGGGCGGCCCGCTCGGCATGAAACCGGCGTTGCGCGTTGACCCTTTCGCGCCCCTGGCGTCCGCATTCGGCGAGATCGCCCGCAAGCCGGAAACTTGACAACTTGCGCATGAATGTTGAGAATAAAAGGGGTTAAAGGCCATGCTTTGAAGAGATACTATGTATTATCGGATATTCGGATCGAACGGGATGGAAAAACGGGGCAGGGAGGTGGATGTTCATGGGGTCTATCGGCCATGTCGGCTTTGGATGGGGAACCGCTTTGGTGCAACTGTCGATGGTGTTGTATCTTATCATTATTATCGGAGTGCTTTTTCTTTTCGTCAAATTGGTGATCAACTCGGACCGGACGGTGAAATCGCTGAAAAATATCGAGAACCGGCTGAATGAAATGGATGAGAAATTGCAGGGCCGTTCGCAGGATGTGGATAAATCGTGAATTATGCGGGCCACGGGTTGAATCTTCGGTGTCTTCGATCTATATTTAGAGTACATCCGGACATAGGTGAAGGTGGTTCACGATAGGAGGAACGATACCGATGATCCATTTTGATGTACTGGAAAATTACGGGTTTGTTCAGATGTGGCGCCCCTCATGGATATTGGCCATGATCGCCGTCGCCGTTCTTTATTTCTATCTGCTGGGCCCGCTGCGCCACAAGTTCGCGGATTCCCGGCCTCTGGGAGCCGGGCGGAAAATCTCGTTTTTATCCGGGTTGCTTCTGACTTATTTGATGCTGGGCAGTCCGCTCAATCTGATCGGGCTGGAGCTTTTATTCAGCATGCATATGATGCAGCAGTCCATAATGTTTTTTATCGTGCCGCCGCTCATCCTGATGGGAATCCCGGCCTGGATGATCCGGCCGCTGTTGGCCCATGCGCGGGTCAAAAAAACCGTTGAAATCTTGACCAAGCCGTCCGTCTCGATTGTCTTGTTCAATTTCACGCTGTCGTTTTACCATTTTCCGATGATCTTCGATTACATGGCCGAGCACCCTCTGGGGATGGAACTGTATCATACGGTCATTGAAATTACCGCTTTTGCCATGTGGTGGAACGTGACTTGTCCCGTTCCGGAGATGGAGAAAATGTCGGGCTTGATCAAGGTGATTTATTTGGTGGTGAACGGCTTGCTCCTGTATCCCGCCTGCGCTTTGATTATTTTTGCCGATCGGGTGGTGTATGACGCCTATGCCAACGCCCCCTTGTTTGTCACGCTGTTGCCGCCGCTGGAGGATCAGTCGACCGGTGGCGTCGTCATGAAGCTGATGCAGGAAGGGATGATCGGCGTCGGGATCACCTTCGTATTCTACAGATGGGCGCGCAAGGTGCGCGCGAATGAACCGTCGCTTGATCCGATTTCGGCGGATCGCGTGGCCCCCGCCATGCCCAAGGCGAAATAGAAACCGGCGAAGGGCGAACCGTTTAGGGGGAATGACATGTACACCGCGATTTGGTTGGCGGCCGATGTATTGTTCGTGATTTGCGTGATCCTGCATTTGGCGGCCAGACGCAGCATCCAGATGTTGTCCTATCGAAACGATCTGGACGCTGCTCAGGCCGCGGCGCTGCGGAAGCGCTGGGAGACGAGGATCAGAATATATAAATGGCTGTGGATTTTGTTGCTGGCGGCGATGATCGCGGCGATTGTGCGGTCCGTGACGGGGCGGGGATAAAGCCTGTGAACGGCGGGTTCCGTATCGGAACCGCGGGTCGCAGGCTGTTGTTTTTTTGGCGGGATGCCGCCTGGTCCCAAAAGCCCGCATCGAGCGGGAGGAACCATGGCCGGAGGAACCATGGCCGGCGCGAAGCATGGAAAGCACGATGCGAATCGAGACGGCGCTGTTTCCCGATTTTTGCCCTTTAAAATAATGCAACGAACTGGGAAAACGACGTTATTTGCTCCAAATCGGCTAAAAATGAAGCATTTTAGGCAAATAGCGTTTCCGGCGAGACTGCGAAAGAGGCGGCGCAAGGAAATCCGCGGAGGCGAAGGCTGCCGTGGAGCGCACGATGTACGGGTGAATGTTAGGCTGCCCGGCTACTTGGTTCGGCTGCCCGGCTGCTGGTTTGGATACCAAACCTGCAAAAGTGCATCTTTTTTCGGTCTATCCCAGGCGTTGGAGAGAAATGCCTGCAAAAATGCAGGAATTTGGAGCCCAATCTCTCGCTGATGGCGATTAGCCTTGAAATGGGGCTGTCCCAAAAGTCATCTGATGAAAAGGGTGCCCCTTCTTTAAAATCGCAAAACAAAATCAAAGCAAACGTTTGTGGCGCTTTGTACGAAAATACGGCCGGTCGTGTGCCGAATTTTCGCTCTGCGCAGTGGCCGAAACCCGGCCATGAGAGATTTGTACGAAATGTCGTATAACGCGTAACGATTCTTCGTCCCATCGGACCAGTTTGTATGATTCTCCATACAAACTCTGCGGCTTCGATGCCGATCTGCCGCATGGTGTATGAAAAATCGCACAACATGACTTCCAGCCCGGTCGTAACCAGGGCTCCTTGTATGTTTTATCATACAAAAGAAAACCTTCGCCGCGTATCCTGCAAATGCGATGCCTCAACGCGCGCCCCATCGTCTGATGACGGCAGTCCGGGACATTGTCTGACGACGATCGCAGCCTCCCCACCGTCATTTTTCAACTGTGCACGATTTTTTCCAAATCGAGCTGTCACAAAGTGAGCTAAAGCTTACTTTTGGGACAGCCCCATTTTTCCCTGGCGCATCGTTAGCGGAAAAAATAACTGCACTTTAAGTCAATTTCATAATTCAATCCGTGAAAGAGGGAGTGTTTGGCCCTGCCCGAAA
>CAYYCV010000054.1:0-26327 GCA_964470405.1 uncultured Caryophanales bacterium | reverse complement strand
TTTTTTTTCTGTTTTTCATTCTTTTGTTTCAATTCCTCAAATGTAAGATAAGAACTGACTAAAATTATCATGAATCTTATTGTCTAAGTACTCGTTTCAATTCCTCAAAGGTAAGATAAGAACCCCAAAAAACACCTTCATGGATATAATTCTCGTTTACTGTTCGAATTCCTTTTTTCCGTTTTAAAAAACTTACGAAACTCAAAAATCAACAGGTTATCTCCTCATACCTTTAATTATCTCTACTTTTCTTTATTATTCAAATTGTCGTCGATCTTCGGGGTTTACTACGCTACTGGAGGTCGACGACAATTTCAGAACGATTTTGTCATTCATTTACGAAGCCGTGTCCGTTCACCCAAAAGAGTCCCCACCCCCCTGCTAGTTTTCCGCACTTTGCGGCACCTTGTATGAAACATCGTACAACACGGAACGCTTCTCCACCCGTTTGAGCCGGTTTATACGATTCTTCGCCCAAAATCCACAGTTTCGACGTCGATCCGTTGCACGTTGTACGAAAAATCGTTTAACACGGGCTTCCATCCATGCCCAACCAAGGTCCCTTGTATGTTTTATCATACAAATGGGAACCTTCGCGCACATCCCACGAATGAGAGCCTTCACTGTGCATCCCGCAAATAGGAGTCCCTACCACGCATCCCACAACTAGGCGTATCGGCGGACCGCATCGACGCGCACACAATTGCCGGGTGAGGACGGCATCGAAAAACGACAACGAACAGCGGAAGCGCCTCCCTATGCAGTTTGTCGAAAGCACCTAAGCGCAAAAGAGTTCCCGGCATTCATGATGATCCGAACCTGACAACAATGGAGGTTGGGCGGAAGTTGAAGTCCGGTGGAGATGTAGGCGGAGGTCAAAGTCGAGTGGAGGTTGGGTGAAAGTGGTTGAAGATTGGGATGGGACAGCGACCGCGCATGGGTATGGACTGGAAAAACGGCAGGGATCGCCCTTACCCGCGAATCTTTTCCTAAAATGTAATCATTCCAAATCGTATATTGACAATTTCCGGCGAACTTTGGAAATGAAAACCTTATCAATTTGTTAATTCCTACCACAAAATAGATTGTTTTCTACGAATTTCGCTTCTTTTCGCATTATTTCACTCAAATTCTAAAATTGACCCAAAACCATCCATATTCTAGAATATAGATAAACTTACCATTATTTCTTTGTTTTTTCATACTAAGTATGATCACACATCACAAATAGTAGGTGTTTGAATTGCAAAAAGAATCCATTCATGTCTCCTCGATCTACAAAGAAGTGTACAGCCGCCTCCGGCGTCAAATTGCTTCCGGCAAAATCACACCCGGGGAGCGCATCTCCCTGCGCCAAATCGCCGAGGCGTTCGGAGTCAGCACGATGCCGGTCAGGGAAGCCCTGAGAAGGCTTCAAGCGGAAGGATTTGTTCATTTCGAGCGCCGCAGCGTCCGGGCAAGGCAGCTATCCGTTCACGAAGTGGAGGAAATTTTCTCCATTCGCTTGCGGCTGGAAACGCTGGCGATCGAATTGGCGATTCCCAAGATCCTCCCCGAGGATATCGACAAACTGCGAAGCGTTCTGGAGCAAATGGACCGCGCGGATCTCGATCCGCTGGACTGGGTGAAATTAAATCGGGAATTCCACCTCGGTTTATACGAACGTTCGGAGTCCCGGCATTTGATCCAGTTGATCCGGAACACCTGGGATATCGTGGAGCCCTATATGTGCATCTATATATCGGCGATCGATTCGATCCGTTTTTCGCGGGAACAGCATCACACGATGCTTGATCTCATACAACAAGGCAATTTGGAATCGCTGCTGCCATTAACCGTGGAGCATCTTCAAAGCACTTGCAGTTCCATTATGGAAGAGCTGTCGAGGTAAATTTGTCCGCTCCCTGCAAGTGACTCTATTAAGGAGGTGAGGCCCTCAACTGAATATTGTGTTCAAGATTTATACTTGTCCACACAAGGAGGTAAAAGTTATGAAAAAAACGGAGAAAAGGAATGAATTGATGGAAGAAGAGTATGAGAGTTCGCCTGTACCTGTTGTGAAAAGAAAATCTTTGTTATCCGTCTCCATGGTATGGGTAGGGTTCCCGATGATCATCACGGGCGCCGTGACGGGAGCAACCCTTGTGCAAGGGCTCGGGTTTGCCAAGGGGCTGCTGGCCATGATTCTCGGCAATTTGCTGCTTTTTGCCTATGTCGGTTTGCTCAGTTCCCTCGGCGCGAAGCACGGGCTGAATTTTGCCATGCTGGCAAAGAAGACTTTCGGCCACCGCGGTTATGTCTATCCCTCGGCTTTGCTCTCGACCGTTGTCGTCGGCTGGTTCGCCGTGCAAACGGGTCTTACCGGAACGACGATGTCCGATACGTACGCTTCAGTCAACGCAACCGTTATCGCGGTAATCGCCGGTGTGCTTTACCTTTTGCTGACGCTTGTCGGCATTCGCGCACTGTCCTTCATCGGCATGATCTCCGCACCGTTGTTTTTCATCCTGGGCCTTTATGTGGCGATTGATGCAGCCGGCAGCGGCAACGCTATTTGGAGCTACCAAGGCTCGGCCGATACCGCGCTGTCGATGGGCGTGGCGGTCACATTGGTGTTCGCGCTTTTCGCGGACTCCGGCACCTTGACGGCCGATTTCACCCGCTGGGCCAAAAATCGCCGGCATGCGGCCATCGCCACCTTCGCCGCGTTCCCTTTCGCGAATCTTGTCGCCATGGTCATCGGCGGGATGATTGCGGCTTCCAGCAGCGGAACGGGCGACTTGTTCGGGGCGCTCGCCGTCAAGGGCGGGTGGCTCAGCGCGGTCGCCGTCATTTTTCTATTCGTCAATTTGGGTTCGGTTTGCTCCCATTGTCTATATAACGCCGCGGTCGGTTGGTCGCATATTGTGAAAAGCAACATGCGCGTGCTGGCGATTTTCCTGGGCATCATCGGAATCGTGCTGGCAGCGGCGGGGGTGTGGAATTATTTTATCGATTGGTTGAACTGGCTTGGCGTCATTGTTCCTCCGATCGGCACGATCTTGATTCTCGATCAGTTGGTCGTTCGCCGGCATGCGGCCTCGCAGGAAACGAGCCTTCGCGTTAAACCGCTTGTCGCCTGGCTGGTCGGCTCCGCTGCGGCCCTGATCGTGAACTACAGCTTTCCCGATTTATCCACAGTCGTTGCGGGCATGGTCGTCACCTCGGCCGCTTACCTGCTGCTGAGTTGGAATAAATCCAGAGTGGCCGTGCAGGAGCCTGTAGCGGAATCCAATGTCGGATAAGCGAAGAAGCAACCAATTGGAAAAGGAGATGAAGGATGTATGCAAATTCATGCCAAACCCTATAACTGGCCATATAACGGCGAGCTGATTCCGGAGAAAACCGCTTTGATGATTATCGATATGCAAACCGATTTTTGCGGCAAAGGCGGTTACGTAGACCGGATGGGATACAACCTGTCCCTTACCGCAAAGGCGATTCAACCGATTCGCAAACTGTTGGACGAAGTCAGGAGAATTCCGGGGTTCACCGTCATTCATACCCGCGAAGGGCATCGGCCCGATCTGTCCGATTTGCCGGTCAACAAACGCTGGCGCAGCAAGCAAATCGGGGCGGAAATCGGCAGCCTGGGACCGACCGGAAGAATTCTCGTGCGCGGAGAGACCGGGTGGGACATTATCGACGAGTTGAAACCGATCGAAGGCGAAATCATCGTCGACAAACCGGGCAAAGGCAGCTTTTACGCAACCGATCTCGATTTGATTTTGCGCACCAGGGGAATTACGAGCCTGATTTTGACCGGAATTACCACCGACGTCTGCGTGCACACCACCATGCGGGAAGCCAATGATCGCGGCTACGAATGCGTGATTTTGGACGATTGCACCGGGGCGACGGACTACGAAAACCATTTGGCGGCGCTCAAAATGGTCACGATGCAAGGGGGTGTATTCGGCAGCGTATCTTCGTCCGGACATGTCATCCGCGCGCTCCAATCCTTCAAAGCGGACATGGTCGGGCACGAAGCCTGAAAAGGGGGTAAATAAAGGGGGGTTATCATGTGTCGGAAGCCAAAAGAACCACAGTGAAGAAAGAAACCGACATCCGTTGGACGCCATTTGAAGAGCATGATCACGTGGCTTACAAAGAGATCGTCAGTGCGGCGGACGCCGACGAACTGGGCGTTGCGCTCAGCTCCGTGCTTTGGGAGAAAATCGACGCGGGCGGCGCCGTACTGCCCCACTATCACGATGTGGCGGAAATTATTCATATTACCGTGGGGAAGGTTCGGCTCTATTGCAATGGGGAATGGACATCGCACCAAGCGGGAGATACGTTCCTTGTTCCCGCGGGCGTCGTGCACTCGGTTCAAAACGACGACGCGAAGCCCACGGAGCAGGTCAGCCTGTTTATCCCGACATCAGACAAGCAAATTTCCAACATATTTTTTAAAACTTACCGAATCGATATTTAATTTACAGCATGATTGAACGATATAAAAAAGGAGAAGGACATTCATCCGTCGGAAAATATGAAACAATATGGGAAAGTATCGGCAGAAGCCTATGAAAAATTGGCGGCAGAAATTGAAGAGGATTGCAGGCGCTTGAACAAACTGGGTGCGACTTGCCGATTGGCGGATGAAAATCTGCTGAAGCATTCGCAATATTTGGATACGAAAATCGTGGCATTGATGAAGATGCAGACCCAATTGAAAAAAAACGACCCGATCTGAACGCCGCAGCCATCGATGTCCATGCCGCCAACGATTCATCATCGAGCGCGGTGAAACAGACGGCGGCTTCACGTTGGGGCATGGGTTTCCGATCGCAGTCGCCCGCCGATTTCCCGATTTGACATCCCGCTAGGGAGGAATTCGCGGACCAAGGCGGCCGCGGCCGCTTCTCCGGCCCGTGCCCCGCCCTGAGCCGCTTCGTTCGCCGCACTTTCAGGGCTGCCGTACTATCATCGATTACGAAAAACACCTTATACGTTCCAGGAGGCATATCGCAAATGAAATTATCGAAGCTGCTAAGCATCATATTGATCGCCCTGATTTTCACGATCGCCGCGGGCTGTTCCAGCAAAGCCGATGTGTCGGATAAAGAAATTAACGCCATGGCCAAATACGTCGATGACAACGGAAATATTCTCGATGAATCCGGGAAAATCGTCAACAGCGACAAGAAAACGGGCAAGACCACCGTCGGCTTCTTATTTGTCGGCGGATTTGACGATTTCGGCTACAACCAGGCGGCGTATCTTGGAAGCATGGCCGTGGAGAAAGCATTCCCCGATGTGAATGTCATTCGGGCGGAAAACGTGCCGGAAACCACCGAAGTGGAAACCGAAATGGAAGAAATGATCAAAGCCGGAGCGAAAATCATTTTTGCAACGTCCTACGGATACCTTCCCCATGTTTTAACTGTCGCCAAAAAATATCCGGATGTCATATTCTATCACCAGGGCGGGCTGGAAAGCGCCGATAACGTTGGAACCTACTTCGCTTCCATCTGGAAGGAAATGTATCTCTCCGGCGTGGCGGCAGGCAAAATGACGAAGTCGAACAAGCTCGGTTTTGTCGCATCCGTGCCGATTGAACAGGTTTTGTTGAACATCAACGCCTTCACCATGGGCGCGCGCTCGGTGAACCCCGATGCGACGACCACCGCCGTATTCACCAACAGTTGGTGCGATCCGGTGACGCAGGTCAACGTGACCAACGATTTGGCGGAAAAAGGCATCGATGTGATCTCCCAGCATCAGGACTGCACCAAGACCATTGTCGAAACGGCAGAGAAGCTCAACCTCTACGTGGTCGGATACCATGCGGATGCCAGCAGCATCGGCCAAAACAGTTGGGTTACCGGGGGCATATGGGATTGGGGCAACGCCTATATCGAGTTGGTGCAAACCGCCCTCGACGGGAAATTTAAAACAAGCCCTTACCATAGCGTATACCAATTCCCGGATAACTTCGGAGCGGCCAAGCTGGCATCGTTCGGGCCTCATGTTCCCCCCGACGTAAAGCAGTTGGTGGAAGATCTCGAACCCGACATCATATCAGGCAAAATCCACCCGTTTACCGGCCCCCTCAAGGACAACCAGGGCAACATTCAAATTCCGGCCGGGACGACCGTCAGCGACGACGACATCATGAACAGCAGCACGTATTTGGTGGAGGGGATTATCGGCAGCATTCCGAAAGCCGATTGACGCACAGAGCTTGGTCCAAGTCGCAATGACGCGGCAACCGCAACCGTGCAACTAACCGTGCAATTTATTATTCCAGCGAACGGAGATATAAAGATGTCTATAACAAAACTTAGCCATAAAATGTTACTGTCGTATTCGTGCATTCTGCTGCTAGTTTTCATTATGGGTGCAATGAGCTTCATCAACCTGACCAACCTCAAGCAAGAAGTCAAAGTCATGTCGATCGTCGGGGTCATCCGCGTCAATGCCTTCGAGCAGTTGAACTACGAAATGATCAACAATGTGACGGAAAGCACGGCGATGATGCAAAGCTACCTCATGACGGGCAACCCCGTGTACAAAACGAGCTATGACAGGTTGACGTCTCAAATCGAAGCCGCTTTAACCGAATTGTCCACGAGCAAATTCGTGACCACGGCCGAGAAGAAACAAATTGCCCAACTGCTGACCGACCACAAAAATTTGCTTGCAAAAATAAACGACGATGTGCTCAGCGTGTATGAAAGCGGGCAGGCCGGCATCGCCCAGGAGGTGCTGCGGAACAGCATCCATCCCATGAACAATCAATTTCTGGACGATGTGAAGGTTCTGAACGACCATGCGAAAAACGCGGTCATGCAGCGCGGAAAAACGTTGATGGACAGCAGCAACAGCGTCCGGATTACCATGCTGATCATCTCTCTGATTGCCATCGCCCTGGGAATCGCCATCTCGGTCATTACCGCCAGGAATATCACCCGCAGGGTCGAACGCGTCGCCGCCGTCAGCAAACGGGTAGCGGAAGGCAATCTGGCCGTGGATCAAATCGCCGTCAACTCCAAGGATGAAATCGGCCAGTTGACCTCGTCCATCAACCTGATGACGCGAAATCTGCGAAGCTTGATTTCGCGGGTCGCTTCCGGCGCGGAGCACGTGGCGGCCTCGTCGGAGCAATTGACCGCAAGCGCGGACCAAACGAGCAAAGTGACCGAAAACATCGCCGAGTCCGTACAGGAAGTGGCGAGCGGATCGGAGAAGCAATTCTCCAGCGCCGAGAAAGCCTCTCAAACGATCAACGAGATTATCGCCAGTCTGAATCAGATTCGCGGCAACACGCAAGACGCGGCGAAGACGGCCCAGACGGCTTCGGAAGTCGTTGTCGGCGGAAACAATGCGATACAGGTTGCCGTCAATGAAATGAAATTGATCCATCATACGGTGAACGTATTGACGCAGTCGGTCAAGGATCTGTGGAATCGCTCCAAAGAAATTGACGATATCGTCAATGTCATTACCGAGATATCCGCCCAAACCAACCTGCTGGCTTTGAACGCGGCGATCGAGGCCGCCCGCGCCGGAGAGCACGGCAGCGGCTTTGCCGTCGTCGCCAGCGAAGTCCGCAAGCTGGCGGAGCAATCGTCCACGTCGGCGCGAAGCATCAGCAGCTTGATCAGTGAAATTCAAGATGAAATCAATCAGGTGGTGGACTTCACGGAAAAAGGAACCCAGGAATTGACGGTGGGCATTGACGCGGTGAACGATGCCGGAAATTCGTTCACGCAGATCCATCAGGCCGTAGGGGATGTGACCACTCAGGTCGTTACGGTTTCCAATGCGATCGAACAAATTACCGGCGGAACCGAGAATATTATTGCCGCGATGGACGCCATGATCAAAATTTCCGACATGGTGGCGGCCGGTACGCAAAATATTTCGGCATCGACGGAGGAGCAGTTGGCCACGATGGAAGAAGTGGCCAAGTCGGCCGGCGCGTTGGCCAAACTGGCCGAGGAGCTGCAGCTTCAAGTCTCGGAATTCAAGCTGGCCTAAAAGTGTGGTGAAAAACAAGCGGCTCCGAGATGGGGCATGGGTTTTAAGATCGCAGTTGCCCGCCGATTTCCCGATTTTACAGCCTTTTTGGGAGGAATCTGCGGGCAAAGGCGACCACTGGCGTTTCTCCAACCCATGGCCCACACTCAGCCGCTTTTTTCACTACACTTCCAAGATAAATCCAACTTCCACGGATGCCTTGGACGCAGGGAGTCGAGCCTTTTCAATCGCGGAGCCGAAACCTCGGCCACACATTTGGAAAGGCTTTTGCCGTCTGCGTAGCATCCGTCGCGGCACGTTGCCCCCGCTTTTGCCCCCTGCTTGGGAACTAAAGGGGGTTCAGGGAAAATAGTTCTGCAAGATGGAATGAAACTTCCTACGAACAAAGCCCTTGATGTATGCTGTCGAAGAAAGGGAGATAAGCTTTATTCAGACTTAGTGAATAATAACAAAAAAATTCAAAATAGAGATGTTCTTACAGATGATAAAGAAGGAGGAGTGGCTATTTATCATGTAATTAGAAAAAAAGAAGGATTTGAAAAGTCAGCGAACATTTTATATATGCTAGTAAAGAAAGCTCAAGAAAAGTGTCCAAACGGCAAACGAATGATTTACTTAGACATCGAGGGCCATAGAAATAAGAAAGGAGGATTTGATCATGACATGTTTGAATTGCAAAAGCATTTTATTTTGGATTTTTTAATGAAGTATATTTCAGAAGTCAGTATGCCTCTTGGCAGGTTCATAAATGAAAAAGAGCAAATCAATGACTTGCCCGACAAATTAAATATTATACAATCTCCAGATTAACCTAAATGTAAGGGAGTTGCTATAAGCAATACGAGAGACGTTTTTAGTCATCATTCTTTTTTATTTGACTTTCCAACTTTCTCATTTCGAAATATCCGGTTAGCTCCACTTCTCTTGAAACAGCAGTCATAAGTTTACTCCATTTAGGCTCTTTAAGTTCCGAGTATTCAATGACAGTTACACTATTCTCTTCTATCCAGATGCGTATACTTAAGTAAAAATGACCTCCAAATAAATCCTCATAGTAAATTGTTGTACTATATGTAACAAAAAAATAATCTGTAGGGTCTCCTCTAGTTATTCGAATTACAAATGGTATTGAAGCTCCTTCGGGAATATGTAAGAAATTACTTCCAACCCTGAAGATAATAGGGGTCTCTTCTTCACTTTCGAATGATAGGACCTTAACATTTTTTGCCGGGCCTTTACCAATGTTCCTGATTCCAAAGTAGACCAACGCCGGAGTTCCAATATCTTCTGCAATAGGATATTCATAATTACATGCAAATAAGTTATCATCACTTACAAAATCTTTTATTCTTCCGGGTAATAGCAATGGCTTAATTGAAGTTTTTCTGGTCATAATATTTTCTTTCAAAGCATATAAGGCTAGAAAAACCGCAAATATTGTTGCCATGTTAGCAACTAATTGAACAATTTCAATTGTCTGCCCCACTATAACACCCACTTGTTAGGTTTAGGATACTTTTTGTATTAACTCATATATTCACGAACAAATGAACTATACGTATAACATTATTATACCCTAAGTGGATAACTGCACGTGCCCTACCTTGGAAACAAATCGTCCATTGCCCATCTTGCCGAACTGTTTTCCCCACACCCGCGCCCTGCTTTCGCGCTATCCGCGTTCGGCACACGCCGCCGACAAAAGCGCGATCTCATCCGAACGGATGATTCGAAACGCGTCGTTCGCCGTTACCGAAACGTGGACCATGGCCGCGGCGATCTTCGATGCCTCCACAGGCGCGTACGGCTTCATTTTTCCCATGAAAAGAAACGGCGCCTTCTTCGCAAGCCCCGCTGCTATGCCTTCCCCCGGCCTCGGTTCGCGACGGTCGCCAACAATAAGGGACGGGCGAAAAATGTGAAGCGCGCGCAAACCCAACGCCTCCAAATCCGCCTCCACCTGCCCCTTCACGCGGCTGTAAAAAAACAACGATTTCCTGTTCGCGCCCATCGCCGTTACAATCAACATCCGCTCCGCGCCGTGACGACTCGCCAGCCGCCCAAGCGCCATAGGGTAATCATAGTCCGCACGCTTGAAATTCTCCCGGGTTTTCGCCCTTTTCATCGTTGTGCCCAGGGCGCAAAAAATAACGGAACCCTTTACCAAATCGGTGGACATCTGCTCCAACTCGTCAAAATTAACGATCTGTTGCTCCAGCTTCGGATGCGTCAAATGCATCCCGCTTCGCACAAGCGCAACGACCCGATCATACGCCTCACTCACCAACAACCGCTCCACCAGTTCACGCCCCACCAGTCCGGTGGCTCCCGCGACCAACGCCCTTTTTCCCATGGATGGACAGGCTCCCTTCCCATTTCCCTACGCTCAATTCGGAAAAAACCACTTCAATACGACCTGGATCCTGTCGTCCCAGTATCCCCACTCATGATCGCCCGGCCCTTCCTCGTAGGTGAGATCGATGCCGAGCCGCCGGGCCCAGTCCCGAAACCGGACGTTCTCCCCGTATACGAAATCCTCGGTGCCGCAGCACTGATACAGCCTGGGCAGCTTGACCCGGCGGCTCGCAGCCTTTTCCGCCAACCGGAAAAGGTCGTCGTCCGCCGGAACCCCCTCGCCCGGATCGCCGAAAATCAGCTTGTACGCTTCCGGATGGCGGGCGTTCAACACCGCGACATCCAACGCCCCGGACAAGCTGGCCGCCGCGGCGAATCGATCCGGGCAGCGGAGCGCCAGCTTGAATGCGCCGTACCCGCCCATCGACAAGCCGGCCGCGACGTTGTCCTCCGGCCGGTCGGACAAGGGGAAATAAGCGCGCGCCAGCGCCGGAAGCTCCTCGCTGATGAACGTCCAATACTTGCCCCCGCAAACCATATCCGTGTAGTAGCTCAGATGCGCCGAAGGCATGACCACGGCGACGCCCGACAGCGCCGCATAGCGCTCGATGGACGTCCGCCGCAGCCAGATGGAATGATCGTCCGAATAGCCGTGCAGCAGCCACAGCGTCTTGCATTGGGGACGGACGGCCTGCGGCAAAATCACGGTCATCGCGGTCGAAAGCTGCAATACATCGGAGAAAAATTTGCACTCAATCAGCGCCATGCGTCCCCCGCCCTCCCAAAGCCATCAATTGACTTACCGTGCAAAGCCGGTATCCTTGTCCCCTCAACAAAGGAATCGCTTCGCGCAACGCGGCAACCGTCTGGGAACGATCCCCGCCATAGTCGTGAAGCAGCGCGATGCAGCCCGGCCGCGCATGACGGAGCAGCGTATCTACCAACGCGTCCACGCCGGGCATTTCCCAGTCGAACATTTCCAGACCGTCCGACCAGACCACAAGATGGCAGCCCAGTTCCGCGCACGCATCCAGCACATGCTCATTGTATTTGCCATAAGGCGGCCGGAAGAGCGCGGGATACGCCCCCGTCAATCGGCAAATCTCCTGATGCGGCCAGCGCATTTCAGCAAATATGCCGTCTTTGTCCAGTTGGGTCAAATCCGGGTGGGTGCGGGTATGGTTGCCGATCTCATGCCCGCGCCGGTTGACTTCCGCCACCAATTCGGGGAACTTCCCGATAAATTCCCCCGCCATGAAAAAAGTGCTTCGGGCCTGATGGTCCTCAAGGATGTCCAGGATGTCCAAAGTGAAATCGGGATGGGGCCCGTCGTCAAAAGTGACGGCCATGACTTTCTCGTCCGTTTCAACCTGCCTGATTACAGAGCAAGCGTTCAAATCGCTCCCCCCACTTCACCAGGCATACGCATTGGGCGCTTCTCCGCCCGGGCCCGGGAAAATTTCATCCAATCGCTTCAAAACCGCTTCGTCGAGCCGCAGATCAACGGCGCGCAACGCGCTCTCCAACTGCTCCGGCGTGCGCGGACCGATGATCGGCGCGGTCATGGCCGGGTGAACCAGCGTCCACGCCAGCGCGACGCTCGCCTCGCTCTCGCCCAGCTCCCGGCACAGGGCCGAGAACGCGGCCAACTGCGCGCGATGCTGCTCCACTTCGTGGATTCTGGCCGACCGGGACCCCGCCGCGGGATGCAGCGCGTTCCCGCCGAGCAGACCGCCGGCCAGCGGGCTCCAGGCGATCACGCCAATCCCGTGCTCCGCCGCCGCGGGCAGCAACTCCAGCTCGGGCAGACGGCACAGCAAGCTGTACCGGTGCTGCTCCGAAACCAAACCGAGGAATTGCCGGTTTTTCGCCTCATACTGCGCCTTGACCAGATCGCGGCCGGCGAAATTGCTGGATCCCACGTACCCGATTTTGCCCTGATACACATGAACCTTGAACGCGTCCCACAGCTCGTCCCAGGAAACGCGGCGGTCCACGTGGTGCATCTGGTACAGCTCAATATGATCGGTTTGCAGCCGGCGCAACGATGCCTCAAGATGGCGGCGAATCTTGTACGCCGACAATCCGGCGGCTCCATTCGGACCGTCGCTGGAGTCCCCCATGACGCTGTAAACTTTGGTGGCCAGCACGGTCTTTTCCCTGCGCCCGCCGCCCTGCGCGAACCATCGGCCGATGATTTCCTCGGTCTTGCCGCGGCTGTTCTTCCCGCCGTAAGAGTTCGCCGTATCGAAAAAGTTGATGCCCGCGTCCAGCGCCGCATCCATGATGCGAAAAGCCTCCTTCTCGTCCGTATCCACCCCGAAATTCATCGTGCCCAAACAGAGCCTGCTTACCGTCAACCCGGAACGTCCCAAATACGCAAATTTCATCCGCATCAGTCCTCCTTAAAAGGGTGGTGAAAAACAAGGGCCCCGAGATGGGGCATGGATTTCCGATCGCCGTTGCCCGCCCATTTCCCGATGTTCAGCCCAACAGTAGAGAGAAATCCGCGGGCAAAGGCGACCACCGGCGTTTCGCCAATCCATGCCCCATCTCTACACCGCTTTTTTCACCGCCCTTTGAAGCGTCCGATGATTTCACTGTATGCGGGCATGTCTGATTTTAGGCATGTGGGCACACCCCCAGAAAAGACTGCATATATTGCTGTTATAAATCATATATTCCGTACAGCGAGGAGTTTGGTGCATGGACATTTTCTTTCAACACGAATGGCATCCCCGGCTTTTGGACCCCACAGCGGCAAGAACGGGCAAACCGAGAAATTCCGGAAAAACGATGGTGATCGATAAAGGATTGGGATTGCACGCATTCAAGGATTTGCTGGAAACGTCCGCCGAATATATCGATGTGATCAAGATCGGTTTCGGGACCGCCCCGCTCTATCCCAAAAATCTGCTTAAAAACAAAATTTCCATGGCAAAAGAATACGATATCTGCGTCATGCCGGGGGGCACTTTTCTTGAAATCGCCGTTTCCCAGGATGCCGTCCCTTCCTTTTTTAAAATGCTCAAGGCGCTCGGATTCAACGGGGTGGAAGTTTCGGACGGAACGATCGAAATGGGCAGAAAGCAACGCAACGAGCTCATATTGCGCGGGGTTCAGGACGGGTTCACCGTATTTACCGAATATGGAAAAAAACTGCGAGGCTCCACGATCGACGTGGAGGAATTGGTCAATACGATTCATATCGATATGGAGTTTGGCGCCGCTCTGGTCATCATCGAAGGCAGAGAATCCGGAAAAGGAGTCGGTCTCTATGACGAGCAGGGAGATTTTCTGGATGAGCCGATGCGGCAATTGCTTCAGGCGATCCCGAACCGTTCGGCGGTCATGTGGGAAGCGCCGCTGAGGGAGCAGCAAGCGCGCCTGATCGTTACGCTGGGGAACGACATTCATCTGGGGAACATCGCGCCGGCCGACATCCTGTCGCTGGAATCGCTGCGGCGCGGCTTGCGGTCCGACACCTTCAACCTGAGCTGTCGAAATTCTTTCATTTCTTTAACATGATATACGGGGAGGGACGGCCGTGCGCGTGGATGTCATCTCCAATGTAAACGAGGCCAGATCGGACGACTTCATTCATAAAACCGTGGTCGTCATCGACGTGCTGCGGGCGACCAGCGCCATCGTCACAGGATTGGAGCACGGTTGTACCGGCATCGTTCCTGTGGAGACCGTCAGCCAGGCGCGCGCTTTAAAACAATCGGACGATCTGCTGGCCGGGGAGCGGTTTTGCAAAAAAATCGCCGGATTTGATCTGGGCAATTCCCCGCTGGAGTATCGGACACCCGACATTGCCGGAAAAAGAATGATCATGACCACGACGAACGGCACCCGGGTGATCCAGAAAGTGCAAAAGGGGGCGCACATTTTGGCCGGCTCTGTCTTGAACGCGGAATGCTGCGCAAGATCAGCGCTTCATTTCCGCAAGGATATCGTTCTCGTCTGCGCGGGGACGCAGGACGATTTCGCCCTGGAGGACGGACTGTGCGCGGGGCTGTTGGTCGACGAATTGCAGAAAAGGATGGAAGCCCCGCTGGCCCTTAACGATTCGGGCATGGCGATGCTGGCCGCGTACCGGCATCGGGCGGATGATCTTCAAGGCGCCATGGCGGCATGCTCCAGCGGCATGAAGCTGAGCAAGCTCGGATTCGAGCGGGATATCGCGTTCTGCTCGCAGTTGAACCTTTACGATACGGTTCCGCTGCTTCAAAACCAAACCCTGGTGCCGATGCGGTTCTAATCTGTTCCGCCGTTCATACAATGTAAGGAAAACAAGCGGACAGGAGTCACGTCATGAACGGCGAAATATTGTTGGTTATTCTGATCATTATCGGCATGATCGGCCGCTCCCATATTATCACTACGGCGGCCTGCCTTCTGCTGATCGCGAAGCTGGTTCATCTGGAGCGCTATCTGCCTTCGATCGAACGGCGCGGGCTCGAGCTGGGCCTGCTTTTTTTGACGATGGCGGTGCTCGTCCCCTTCGCCAGCGGAAAAATATCCTACAAGGATATTTTATCCATGTTCACCACGGTCCCCGGCGTGATCGCGCTGGCCGGAGGGGCGCTGGCCACCTACATGAACAGCAAGGGGCTGGATCTATTGAAAATAGACCCACAATTGATTGTGGGTCTTGTGATCGGTTCCATATTCGGCATCGTATTCCTGCGCGGTATTCCGGTCGGCCCGCTGATGGCGGCCGGCATCACGGCGCTGTTCCTGAAAATCGCCCAGTTGCTGATGGGCCGACTCTGATCAGCGGCGCTCCTGCGGCCCCCCGATGAAGGCCTGTTCCTCGGTATCCAGCCCGTACGCGGTGTGCAAGGCGGAGACCACTTCATTCAGCTTGGCGTGGTCGATGACGCAGGATACCTTGATATCCGAAGTGCTGACCATTTTAATGCTCACGCCTTGCCGGTAGAGGACTTCGAACATTTCGGCGGCCACCCCGGGGTTGCTGACCATCCCCGATCCGACGATCGAGACCTTCACCAATCCCGTCTCCGACGACGCGTCGTCATAGGGCACTTCGGATCGAATGCTTTCGATCACGCTCATCGCCCGATCCGTTTCGGCCAAGCCTACCGTAAACGCAAAATCCGCTTTTCCGTTCTGCACCCCGCTCTGCACGATGATATCGACGTTGATCCGCTCATCGGCGAGAGATTTGAACACTTTGGCCAGCACGCCGGGATGATCGTTGACCCCCCGTATGTTGATCCTGGCCACGTTTTTGTCACAGGCAATCCCGCGCACCACAATTCCTTGTTCCATAACGGCATCCCCCTTCACTTCCGTTCCCTCGCTCAGATTAAAGCTGGAGCGCACCACCAGGGGAACTTCGTATTGTTTGGCGTATTCCACCGCCCTCGGATGCAGCACGGCGGCGCCCAAATGAGCCAGCTCCAGCATCTCGTCATACGAGATTTCCGGCAATTTCCGCGCGTGCCGCACCATTCTCGGATCGGTCGAGTAAATTCCGTCCACATCGGTGTATATTTCGCAAACGTCCGCCTGCAGTGCGGCGGCGACGGCCACCGCCGGCGTATCCGCTCCGCCGCGCCCCAGCGTAGTGATTTCCCCATCGGGGGACAAGCCCTGAAAACCGGCGACAATCACGATCCGGTCCCGCTCGACGGCATCCAGAATGCGCTGCGGCCGTATATCGACTATGCGCGCCCGGCCATGCTCCCGATCGGTTTGCAGCCCCGCCTGCCACCCCGTCAACGAAACGGCTTCATGCCCCAGATGGTGCAGCGCCATCGCCAGAAGCGACATGGAAACCTGCTCCCCCGTCGTCAGAAGCATATCCATCTCCCGGGCCGGCGGCTCGCCGTTTAACTGCCTGGACATATCGATCAAATCGTCCGTCGTATCCCCCATCGCCGACACGACGACGACGCAGCGGTTTCCCTGCCGCTTCCTGTCGGAAATCCGCGCGGCCACCCTCTTGATCCGCTCCGTATCTCCGACGGAGCTTCCACCGAATTTCATCACTAACAAAGACAACTCCATACCCTCCCATACTTAGAAGTGCGGTAAAAAACAGGCGGATCCACGCTTGGGTCCCGGCTTCCGATCGCCTGCGCCGCTTTGTTCACCGCACGTTTAGAGGTCAGAAAGGGGAAGCGGGGAAGCGGACGCCTCCCGGCCCCCGGAAATCCGTCGGCTTCCCCTCATCTCCCCGCGGCGATCCGGCTCCCGGTCAAGCGCGGGAAACGTACTTGCCTTCCCTCGTATCGACGATCAAAACGTCCCCTTCGTTGATGAACAGGGGAACCTGAACGACCAGACCGGTTTCCAGCGTGGCGTTTTTGGTTGCGCCCGTCGCGGTGTTTCCTTTAATGCCCGGCTCGGTTTCCGCCACCTTGAGCTCCACCGAATTGGGAAGGGTGATCCCGATAATCTCCCCTTCGTAATTGGCGATGTTCACCGTCGCGTTTTCCTTCAGGAACTTCAACTCCCATTCCAGTTGGCTGGACGGCAGGCTGATCTGATCGAAGGTTTGCGTGTCCATGAACGTGTGCTCCTGCCCGCTGGCGTAAAGGTACTGCATTTCATGGTTTTCCACATGCGCCCGGTTGACATTTTCCCCCGCGCGGAATGTGCGTTCCAGGGTGTTTCCGTTTCTCAAATTTTTCAGCTTGGAACGGACAAATGCGGCGCCTTTCCCCGGTTTGACGTGCTGAAAGTCGAGGACGGTGTAAATGTCTCCATCCACCTCAATCGTTAACCCTGTTTTAAAATCGTTTACTGAGATCACAATGTTTTCCCTCCTGCATCATTTAACTGATCATTTGCTAAGTAACGGTTATAAGCTCTTTGGCGGATCGGGTCAAGATCTCGATGCCGCTTTCCGTAATCACGATGTCGTCTTCGATCCGGACGCCCCCGAAATCCGGGATGTAAATCCCCGGTTCGACGGTCACCACCATCCCCGGCTCCAACACGGAGTCGCTCTGCGACGAAAGCCGCGGCGCCTCATGGATTTCCATCCCCACCCCATGGCCGGTCCCATGGCCGAAATGCTCGCCATAGCCATAGCGGCGAATGACATCGCGGGCCAGCGCGTCGGCTTCCTTGCCGCTCATTCCGGGCCGAATGCGGTCAAGCGCGTGCAATTGCGCTTCCAGCACGACGCCGTATATTTCCCGCTGCCGCGGATCGGGCGCGCCGATCATGACCGTACGGGTAATGTCGGAGCAATAACCGCGGTAATACGCCCCGAAATCCAGCGTCACCAGCTCTCCGTCCCCCATCTTCCGATCGGAAGCGACGCCGTGCGGAAGCGCCGAACGTTCCCCCGAAGCGACGATGGTATCGAAGGAAGTGGACGCAGCTCCATGCGTTCGCATGAAAAATTCGATTTCCAACGCGATTTCCCGCTCCGACACGCCCGGCTTCAAATGGCCCAATATATGCGTGAAAGCCTGATCGGCCAAATCGGCCGCCTCCCGCAAAATCCGGAGCTCCGAATCATCCTTGTGCAGCCGAATCCCCTCGACCAGGCCTTTGCACGGCTCCAGTCGGATGGAATCCAGCACCGAGGCATAGGAAAGATACGTTCCGTAGGTCAAATCGTCCTGTTCGAATCCGAGCGTCGAGATATGTAATTGTTCCAACGTTTGTTTGACCGACTCGATCGCCTGGGACCGATGCTCGATCACTTCGAAATCCGGAGCCTGCATCGGAGCTTGCGTGCGATACCGGAAATCGGTGTACAAGACGGCTTTCTCCAAGGTGATCAAAACATACCCGGACGTTCCCGTGAACCCGCTGATATACCTGCGATTGACCGGGTTGGCAATCAGCACGGCCTCCAGGCCGGAACGGCGCATCCGTTCTCTTAATTTCACAACTCTGCTATTCCCCATCGAATCACCCTGTTTGAGATAAATGTCTCAGGCCCAATTCCATAATTTTAACATAAGTGCCCGCCGATGAGAACCATTTTTTGAAGCGGGACCGGCGTTCAGCGTTTCCCGGCGTTCAAATGGCGCTCATATGAAATCGAATAGCCGATAAAAATCCCCCATAGCGCAAACACGCCCGCCTCGGAGCAGAACGAGCTGCCGTTCCATTGACTGAGCGGCTTCAATGCGCCGGCGTCCCGGCCCGCCGCCGCAAACAGCAGCCCGCCCCACAGCAGGCCGTACAACAAACCGGACCACGGCCCTTCGGCTTTGGCGAACAAAGCGGCATACAACATCGCGGCCGCGATGGAAATGCCGATAAAAGCGGCCCACCCCGCGAGGCGGCCGCCCCATGAATGCACGAACGCCGCATTGAACAAAGGAGTCAATAAAAAACCGGGAGGCGCTTCGGTGAAGTTAAAATAGAACAATACCATTCTCGCAGCTCCCCAAATCACGCCTGCAAAAAAACCGATATGAAGCGCATAAAACCAGCGCCGTGTCCATTCGCCGTTCCGATTCGCGGGCATGTCGGCCATCCTTTCCTGAAGGGAATGTACCTATTATGCGCTTTTCCCCGGATCCTCATCCTCTGCCTTCGTTTACCGGTTTGAAAAGGTGGTAATCTTTGAGATAATCCGATACAATATATACATCAGGATTTTTAAATTTAGGAAGGTGAAAATATTGCCCCAGAGCAGACCCGGTATCTATGGAGGACAGGCCGTGATTGAAGGCGTGATGTTCGCCGGCCAATCGGTGCATGTCACAGCCGTTCGCCGCAAAAATAACGAAATCGAATACCTGGAAGTCCCGAGAAACGATAAATTGTGGATCAAAAAAATGAAAAAAATCCCTTTTTTGCGCGGGCTGGCCGGCATCATCGAAGCCAGTGCGAAAGGATCGCGCCATTTGAACTTTTCGGCTGAAATTTTTGCCGAGGGGGAGGAGGAAGCATCCGGCGAGCAGGCCAAGCCGCATGAGGAAGCTGTTCGCGAGGAAGCCGTTCGCGAGGAAGCCGCCTCAAAAAAAGGCTCGGGGATCTTCTCCGGCTTCTCCATGATCCTCAGCGTAGCCGTGATCGGCGTTTTGTCGTTCATCGCGGGCAAGCTGATCTTTACGCTGGCGCCGGTGTTTGTGGAAAGCTTCTTGTTCAGCCATTTGTTTGAAAATCAGATTCTGCACAACCTGATTGAAGGGATTATCAAAATCATCTTTCTTCTGATTTATATTTACGCCATTTCCCAAACCCCGCTGATCAAAAGGCTGTTCCAATACCACGGAGCGGAGCACAAAGTGATCAGCACCTACGAATCGGGCCTGGAATTAACCGTGGCCAACGTTCAAAAATTCAACACCCTGCATTACCGCTGCGGCAGCAGCTTCATTATCTTGTCGGTGATCATCGGCGTCGTCATCTACTCCTTCGTGCCGTACGACAATTTGTGGGAACGCATCATCGAGAGGGTGATTCTGCTCCCCATCGTGCTCAGCGTTTCCTACGAGATGCTGCGATTGACCAACAGCGTGCGGGACATCCCGGTTCTGCGCTATCTCGGCTATCCCGGGCTGTGGCTGCAATTGCTGACAACCAAGCAGCCGGACGATTCCCAGGTGGAAGTAGCCATCGCATCGTTCAACCGGATGCTGGAAATTGACAATCGCAACCTGAAGGGAGCCCCGGTAAGCCAATCGGCATGACGCAAGGAGGAAAACGGATGCGATCTTTAAACAAACCTTTTCTGTACGTCATCGGCATATTGTTCGCCCTCGGTTTGATCGGGGAATTCCGTTCCAATCCGATCGACCTGATCATTCCATTGGTCATTTTCGGAGTCGTTTTTTATCTTTACAAATTTCCGCCCGGACGTCACACCGGCCGGCACCCGCAGCAGCGAAGAACGGCCCGGTTCGAAAAATCAAAGCGCAACAGCCGGAAAGCCGTATTTCGCGTCATTAAGGGAAACAAAAAGGACGAGGAAAACGAACCTCCCCGCTACCATTGAATTTCCTACAGCGTTCCGATATGCTTGGCGTACTGGTGAATATAGGCGGTCATCGTCCATTTGTCGAAGAAATGCCGCGACGCCTTGTACCCTGAATCGAACAACCGGCGGCTGACGTCCGCCGTCATATTGAATTGCGTGGTCCCCACTCCCAGAGTGGGGATTTTAATCGTTCGAAATCGATTATGCTCCATAATATATTTCTCGTCATGCGCGTCCATCATGGTTTCGAGGAGCGCCCGAAACATGCTGAACGGGCCGTGGATCTCATGCGGCTCCGGCCGCAGTTGACCGACCAGTTGAAAGCCGATCGTCGGCACCACCTCCGCCACGCCTCCCGGATGGTCCTCTTTATCGAACAGCCAGAGCGGAAAATTGCTCAGAATGCCCCCGTCCACGATATAATAAAACTGGTTTTTGAACGATTTGACGCCGCGCGAACCGTCCAACGGCTTACGCAGCAACACCGGCTCAAAAAAATACGGCAGGCTGGTGCTCATGCGAATCGCCCTCGATACTTCCAAAGCGCCCGGCTCAATCCCGTATTGCGCGATATCTTCCGGCAGCACAAGCAATTTGCCCTGCGAAATATCGGAAGCAATGATTCTCAATTTCTGCGGGGGCAAGTCGGCGAAGGTGCGAATTCCTTTTTCCAGCAAAATTTTGCGCACCCAATGCTCCAGACTTTCGCCGGAATACAGCCCCTTTTTCATCAGCAGGCGAACAATCGAACCGATGGTGCCGCGATGGCCCGCCGTTTTGATAAAGCTGGAGAAAGGGGTGCGAACGATCAACTTCTTCATCTCGTCCGCCCGATACCCCGCGGCGATCAACGCCGCCACAATCGAGCCCGATGAGGTACCGGCCGTTTTATCGAACTTCACCCCCCTTTCCTCCGCCGCTTTCAGCGCTCCAACCAGGGCGACCGCCTTCACACCACCCCCTTCGAACACCGCGTTCACCTTCACGGTCGATCCCTCCTCCGCCTTCTCGAGTTCATTGCGCTTAATTGTATGTATGCGGGGAAGGGTTGAACATATTCAAAAAACCGGCGGGAGTCCGCCGGCTGTTGGTTTGTTCGTTTGAAAAAAATTTATTCCAGATCCGATTCCGCCCGAAGTCGCCTTAACGTTTCCATGCGCTTCGGATCCCGCTGAAAATATTCCACCAGCATTTCAATGCAGGTAATCGAATCCCAACTAAGGTGGTGCTCGATCCCCTCCACATCCTTGTATATGTTTTCTTCCTTTACTCCGATGATATGCAAGAAGTCTTCCAGCAATTGGTGTCTGTCGACCAGCCGCTTTCCCATTTTCTCCCCTTTGGGAGTGAGGATCAACCCCCGGTATTTCTCGTAAATCAGATACTTGTCCTTGTCCAGCTTTTGGACCATCTTGGTTACGGAAGAGGGAAGAATCTCAAGCGCATCGGCAATATCGGCTACTCGCGCATAGCCTTTTTCATCGATCAATTTATAGATTCTCTCCAAATAGTCTTCCATACTCGGTGTAGCCAATTTCATTCCCCCCCAAAACAGTCCCAAGCCATCGTACCCTTTACATGATACACTGTTTTGCGGCTTTAAAGCAACTCCATCTGGAAAATGGCCCCAAATGGAAATCCGCGGACCACTGCGGTCGGAAATCCGTGCCTAAGCGGGGAGCCGCCTGTTTTTTACCACACTTTTAAAACTTCAACCATTCCGGCGTGATTCGATTGAGCCAGATCGTGATCTGCGTCATCTGGTTGGTGTACAGCAAAATGCCCATGAGGATCATCAAGCCGCCGCCGATTTTCATAATGCGATTGGAATATTTGAGAATCCAGCGGGTGGAGCCGATGAAGAAGGCGAAAATAAAAAATGGCACGGCGAACCCGACGGTATAGGCGCTAATGAGCGGCAGCCAGGTTCCCGGCTCGGAGACGGCCAGCCCGATAATCGCGGACAAAATCGGCCCGACGCAGGGGGACCAGCCCGCCGCGAATCCGATGCCGACGATGACGGAGCCCGCGTATCCGGCTCTTTTTTTCAGGGACAGCTTCCTTTCCCGCATCAGCCACTTGGGTTGAAACACGCCAAGCAAAAACAGCCCCATCACGATGATCAAAATCGCGGAAATTTGCTGGATAAAGCTGCGGTATTGCTTGAAGGTGTCGCCAATCACGCCCGCGCCGTAGCCCAGCGTAAAGAAGACGATGGAAAACCCCAAAATGAAAAACAGCGTATGGGTCAATACGCGGGCTCTCACTTCGCGGGAAGAATTCGGGTCTTTCAACTGCTGCACGGACACCCCGGTAATGTAAGATAGATAGGAGGGGTACAGCGGAAGACAGCACGGCGAAATAAATGAGGCAAACCCGGCGCCCAAGGCGATCCAGATGTTCAAGTCCATTCTAAGAGCCTCCCTAACCTGAATATAATGCCGGGAATCGGTCCGACGAAAGGAACAGCGTGAATTTGTATTCAATGGGATGTACTTCGGGAAGGGACGGTCTCTCCATCGCTGTTTCAATCCAGCCACTCGATTGAAAAGGCGACCGCAGCAAGCCGCTTTTCGAGACCATTCCCTCCGCCCATCCTTCGAATCCGAATTCACCCGTTTTGCTTCGTCGGACCGATTCCTAGACTTTTAGCCCCCGCTTAACAAACAAAGTGGCCATCAACATCGCAATCAACAGCAGAACGACCACCGAACCCGGGGCCAAATTCCATAATCCCGACGCGACCAGACCGCCGATCACGGCAATTTCCGAATACATGACGGAAACGAGGATCGAATGGCGAAATCCCCGGGCCACGATCAAACTGCTGGCCACCGGAATCGTCAACAGCGCGGAAACGAGCAAGGCTCCGACAATTTTGATCGAAACGCTGATCACCAAAGCCGTCAACACCGTGACCATCGCGTTCAACAGCGGCAACGGCAAGCCGTTCACCGCGGCGGAGTCCTCGTCGAACGAGATCAGGAACAGCTCCTTGAAATAAAACAACACCACGGCCAATACCACCACCGTAACGGCAAACACGATCCAAAGATCGGTTGCGTCCAGCGTGTAGACGCTGCCGAACAGGTAGCTGATCACATTGATATTAAATCCTTTGCCCAAAGTAAACAGCAGTGTTGCCATCGCGATGCCGCCCGACAGTATAATCGCCAGCGACAATTCGGCGTAAGTTCTGTACGCCTTCCGCAGCCACTCGATGGCGAATGAAGCGAGCAGCGCAAAGATCAGCCCGACGCCCACCGGGTAAATATGGATCAACAATCCGAGCGCCACGCCAGCGATCGTGACGTGCGCCAGCGTATCCCCGATCATGGACAAGCGGCGCAGCACCAGAAACGTTCCCATAATAGGGGCCGTCAATCCGATCAAAACACCGCCGATTAAAGCTCTCAGAAAAAAATATTCCAAAAATATACCCACTTTTTCCGACTCCTACCCTGAAAATACACTTTCATCACCGAGGTTTCAAGCGTATTCACGAAAATGTCAATTTCCATGGAGTTCCGATCGCTGATGCGGATCCAGTCTTTGCCGCAATTCGTGCAGCGAATGCGTCAAATTCGATTCGTCGCAATCCTCGATCTCGTGCGAGTGCTTGACGAAAAACTTCAGCTTTCCCGCGGTATGAACAGGCTCCGAGCCCAGATAGGAGCGCATCATCTCCAGATCGTGGGATACCATCAAAAACGTAATATGATGATGCCGATGCATATGGCGGATCATGTGGAAAAAGTCATGCTGCGTTTCGGCGTCGATCCCGATCGTCGGCTCATCCAATATGAGCAGGTCCGGGCTGTTGATCAACGAACGCGCCAGAAACACCCTTTGCTGCTGGCCGCCCGACAGTTGCCCGATTCTTCGTTCGGCCAAATCCTCAATCCCCATCACATGAAGCGCATCCGCGCATTTCTTCATATCGGAACGATTCGTGCGGCGGAACATATTCTTCCTGCCGTACAGCCCGGACAGAACAACTTCCTTCACCGTCGCGGGAAACAGCGGGTTGAAGGAATTGCTCTGCGGCACGTAGCCGATGCGCTCCCAATCCCCGAACCGATCGTTGGGAATGCCGAACAGGCGAATTTCGCCGCCGGTCGGCCGCAGCAGCCCGACGATCATTTTCAGCAGCGTCGTTTTGCCCGCGCCGTTCGCGCCGATCAAACCGACAAAATCCCGCTGCAAAATGGAAAAGCTCAACGATTCTATCACCGATTTATGTACAAAAGAATAAGAGACGCGGTCCAGGTCCACCACGCTCTGATGGCAATCTTCCCGATTTGTTCCGCCTTGCATCGCATCATGGTTCGCCACAGCCCATCCGCCCTTTCCGCCGTTTCCCGTTTCCCGCTTCCACCGTTCCCATCGTTTCCCGTTTCCGCCATTCCCGCCGCTTCCGCTGTTTTCGTCGCCGCCGTCCGTTCGGCAGTTCCGTTTATCCGCGCATTATTGCAACGCCTTGAGCAAGCTTTGCAAATTGCTTTGCATCACGGAGACGTAATCCTGCCCCGAGTCCGCTTCTTCGGTCGTCAATCCCTCAAGCGGATTTAACACGAGCAGTTCCACATTCAAATCGTTGGCCAGCATTTTGGCCAGCCGGTCTGAAACCAGCTCCTCGTAGAAAACCGCTTTGACCTGATGCTGTTTAATAAATGCCGAAATTTTGCGAAGGTCCTGCGCCGTCGGCTCGGCATCCGGCGAATACCCCATCATCGAGATTTGCTCCAGCCCATAGTCGCGGCATAAATAGCCGAAGGACCGGTGGGTGACCACGATCTCCTGCGCGGTCAAATTAGCGGGCGCCAACGCCTGCTTATACTCCTCGTCCAACTGCTCCAACCGGCCGGCCAGCTTTTGAAAATTCGCCTCATAATCGCTCCGGTTGGCGGGGTCGGCTTTCACAAACCCGTCGCGAATGTTGCGCGCCATCACGATCGCCGATCGCGGGCTGACCCAGGTGTGCGGATCAACGGTTTGCCGCCCCGTTCCCGTCCGGATCAAGTCGATGCCGTCGCTGGCCTCCAGCGTGACCCTGCGGGCGCGGTCCGGCAAGCTGTCCAGCACGTCGCCGATCCAGCCCTCGAATCCGGCGCCGTTATAAATTAGCAAATCCGCTTGGGACATGCGGGTCATGTCCCGGATTTTCGGAGTCCAATCGTGCGGCTCCACCCCGGACGGAATCAGATTGGTCACATTCGCATGCTCCCCGCCGATCTTCCGGGCGAAATCATACAGCGTGTAAAATGAAGTGACGGCGCTCAGCTTGCCCTCTTCCGCCGCGCCGGCATCGTTCGGCTGCCCGCACCCGAAGGCGACGGCCGCCGTCGCGACAAAAACGGCAAGCAGCAAAAACAGGCGTGGATGGATCATGAAAAAAGCCCCTTTCGGAACGAAACACGGTCTGATCCCTTGTATGTAAACCGTAATGCCCCTTATTTTCACAATCATTATATAAGGACGCCGGCTTGGCTGTCAATTCTAACTGTAAATATTTTGATTAATCGAAAGCCGCGGCTCACTTCACCTTGGCGCCGTTCGGCATGTCGTCGGCCACCGTCGCCAACGTCAGTTTGCCGCTGTCGTCCGAAGCCGCCAATATCATCCCCCGGGACAGCTCTCCCCGGAGCTTGACCGGCTTCAGATTGGTGACGCAAATCACCTTCCGTCCGACAAGCTGCTCCGGCGTGTAATACTGGGCGATGCCGGACACGACCTGACGCTGCTCGAAACCGAGATCAAGCTGCAGCTTCAGCAGCTTATCCGTTTTTTTGACGGGTTCGGCTGCCAGCACCTGGGCGACCCGCAATTCGACTTTGGCGAATTCGTCGATGGAAATTTCGGCGGCGGCCTCCTCCTTTTTCTCCGGCGGCGCCTGGACGGCTTCGGAAGCTTCCGCCCCCGCCTGCGGCGACGAGCTTTGCCCGCCCATGGCCCGGACAATAAACGCGACCTCCTGCTCCACATCCAGTCTCGGGAATAGCGGCTCCCCCTTCCGAAC
>CAYYCV010000053.1:25826-26452 GCA_964470405.1 uncultured Caryophanales bacterium | reverse complement strand
ACCTCCGGCAGCGCCGTGCCCATGGTCCGGGTGAGCGCCCGCTCCAGGTCGTTGGATCC
Organism: uncultured Caryophanales bacterium; assembly: GCA_964470405.1. Classification (GTDB taxonomy): domain Bacteria; phylum Bacillota; class Bacilli; order Paenibacillales; family CAYYCV01; genus CAYYCV01. The sequence continues at coordinate 26,393 of CAYYCV010000053.1, read as the reverse complement.
CTCCGGGTGGCCGACGTTGATCAGGACGACCCCGCCCGGCGCGAGCCGGTCCCGGGCCAGCTCGAAGAACTCCCGGGTGGCCAGGTAGAACGGGATGTACGGCTGGTGGTAGGCGTCGACGACGATCACGTCGTACTCGCCGTCGGCCTGTCGCAGCCACGGCCGCGCGTCCTCGTCGAAGACCCGCATCCGCGGGTTGCGGAGGTCGAAGTACTTGCGGCCCAGCTCGGTCAGCTCGCCGTCGATCTCGACCGCGTCGACCCGGGTCCGCGGGAAGAAGTGACCGTAGGCGCGGGCCATCGTCCCGGCGGCGTTGCCGAGGATCGCGATCCGGCTCGGCGGCCGGTCGGAGGTGACGAACGGCAGCACCAGGCCCTCGTCCCAGTAGTTGCCGACCAGGTACTCGCCGGGACGGTAGATCGAGTGGATCGCCTGGCCCTCGTTCAGCTCCAGGCGGCGCTCGCCGTCCTCCAGCTCCACCACCCGGGCGTACTGGTGGGTGGTCTCGGCCTCGAACAGGATCTCCCCCGGCCCCGAGGCCTTGATCGTGCCGACCGGGAACAGGAT
>CAYYCV010000053.1:23380-25816 GCA_964470405.1 uncultured Caryophanales bacterium | reverse complement strand
CCTGTCTACATCCACTGCCACCACGGCAAGCACCGCGGCCCCGCCGCCGCCGCCAGCGCCGCCGTCGCCCTCGGCGTTCTCTCCCCCGAAGAGGCCGTCGCTTTCATGAAGAAGGCCGGCACCGCCGACCACTTCCAGCCCGCGGCGCCGACCGCCGCCACCAGGGCGACGGCCAGGGCGAACACCAGGAAGGTGCGCTGGGTCCCCAGCAGCGGGATCGTGACCAGCGCCGAGACCATCGTCCCGACCAGCGACCCGGCGGTCGAGATCGCGTAGAGGCGGCCGGCGACCTCGCCGCTGCTCTCGACCCGGTCCATCGCGATGCGGATGGCCCACGGCGAGACCGAGCCCATGACCATGACCGGGACCGCGAGCAGCACCAGGACCCCGACCAGCGAGCCGGCGAAGCCGCCGATCGAGATCTGGTCGAAGGCGTCGACGGACGCGCCGAGGAACGGGCGGGCGAAGAAAGGGATCAGGGCGATCAGCACCGCTCCGCCGAGCACCGCCCGGCAGAGGGTCCAGAGGTCGGGCCGGGGGGGGGGCCCCGGGGGGGCCCGCCCGGGGCCGCCCCCGCGGGTTAGCGGCCTATTGGGTTATTTTGGGGGGGGGGCCCTCGCCGGTCGTCCGCACATACCGACTGTCGTCTCGCAAAAGCCGACTATTGGAAGCTCGTCGGGTGGTTAACGGTCAAAGGAATCTGGTTTTGAAACAACCGGTTAATATCGCCGGTCAACCTGAGATAGAAATCCGACGAAACGGCTACTCCGTCCGCATCCAGCGTGAGGAAATATTGGTTGTTCGGGATCATCGAGCTGTTTTCCGCCGCTTTGGCGATGGCCGTTCCTTCATCGTATTCGTCGAACATGGCGACATATCCCGTAGAGATGCCCAGGCTTTTCAAATCATAGGCTTGCCGCCACATAAAGTCGCCGTGATCTCGCGGAATTTGATTTTTGGTGCCGCCCGTCATATTGGACCATGCGAATCCCGGCCAAATTACCGGCTGGTAGTCGATGCCGTTCTGCTGGCAGAATGTGAAATCAGGTTGCCATTGGTTCGTTTTATAGGCATCGGCGCCGGCCTGGCCGCCGAAACGGCCGACAAACCAGGGCGAGATCATATCGAACGATTTGTACACATCGAGAAAGCCCGCTTTTGAATCGTTGTTGCTTGTTCGCCAGTAGGTGGGAACGCCCCCGATCACGTAATACCCTTGATTTTGGAACCAACCGATGAGCTCGGACGATTCGGCCGCATTGCCCGGTCGGTCCGTGAAGCCGATTCCCCAAATGCAGATAACCAATTTCCCGTTTTGCTTGGCATAGGCGGACGAGTTGGTCAGGTGCATTGTATTGACCACATTGTTGGTCCAATCATTCTTGATCGCATTTACCCAGTTGCTTGCGTTCATGCCGCTTATATCATACATGACGTAAAATTTTCGCCCGTACGTTTCCGCCGCGTTTTTCACCTTCACCGCAACGCTGTCCCGACTCGCCGTCCAGGCGCCGTCGGTCGAATCCGCTCCGAACCGCTGCAGGGCGGCTCCATCGATATTGTAAGTCTGCATCCATTCAAAATGCTTGTTCACCGTCTCCGCATCGTAGGAAGAAAACAGCTTCGCGGGCTGTCCGTTGCCCAGGCTGCCCAGACTGGTCTGATACAGCTTGGAGTACTCCCTCGTGTCAGGGTAAAGCTCGAAATTGACATTGGAGTTCGCCGCGGGCGCATTCCCGTTTTTGGACCAGTGCACCCATCTGTTCATCGGCGACCCATCGCCAAACGCATTAAACCAACCTTGATACCCCGCAAAAATATGGCCAATGACGTCCCCTCCGCCGGGAGGCGTTGACGTCGGTGTCGGTGTGGGCGTAGGCGTAGCGGTCGGCGTCGGTGTAGCTGTAGGCGTCGGCGTCGGTCCCGAAGCGCCGTACACTTCCAATTCGGATATTTGCGCCGCCGGCCAGCCCGTATTGGCCGTAAAATTCAGCTTCACGTAGCGGGCGGTGACCGCCGAAAAATCAATCGTCACCGTGTTGGAACTGTTCGGATTAAACGTATAGTTGGAAGACGACACGATCGTGCTGTAATTGACGTCGTCGACGCTCCCGGAAATCGACAAGGTTTGCGTCCGCGCCGCCCATGCCTGCGAGTCGGGCAATTTCAGCACGACTCGCCAGATGCTGCCCGCGCTTCCCAGATCGGCCCGAATCCACTGCGGAAAGGCGTTGTTCGCACTTTCCCAATAGCTCGAAGCATTGCCGTCGGTCGCATTGCTTCCGGTGTAGACGTCCACATGGCTGCTGGAGGCAACCCCTTTGTGCAATGCCAAATTCGTCCCGGTCGGCGTTGGCGTCGGGGTCAACTTGGGGGTGGGTGGTGGCGTTGCGGTTGGTGAGGTGATTGAGTATGAACCATAACCGACTAGGTATT
>CAYYCV010000053.1:0-23370 GCA_964470405.1 uncultured Caryophanales bacterium | reverse complement strand
AATGCCTAATGCGTCCCGGTCGGCGTTGGCTTCGGTTTCTACGTGGGGGTGGGTGTTGGCGTTGCTGTTGGTGTTGGCGTTGCGTTTGGTGTGGGTGTTGCGGTTGGTGTCGGCGTTGGAGTCGGTGTTGGCGTTGCAGTTGGTGTCGGCGTTGCTGTGGGCGTTGCTGTCGGTGTCGGCGTGGGCGAAAGCGTTCCATACACCTCCAACTCGGATGCCTGCGCCGCCGGCCAGCCCGTATTGGCCGTAAAATTCAGCTTCACATAACGGGCGGTGACCGCCGAAAAATCAATCGTCACCGTGTTGGCGCTGTTAGGATTAAACGTATAGTTCGCGGATGACACGATTGTGCTATAATTGACGTCGTCGGCGCTTCCGGAAATCGACAAGGTTTGCGTCCGCGTCGCCCATGCCTGCGAGTCGGGCAATTTCAGCACGACCCGGTGGACGCTGCCCGCACCGCCCAAATCAACCCGAATCCACTGCGGAAAAGCGTTATTCACACTTTCCCAATAGCTCGAAGCATTGCCGTCGTTGACCCGGCTTTCAACGTAAACGTCGGCATGGCCGCTTGCGGTGACGGGTTTGTTCAACGCCAGATTGACGCCATCCGCGCGAACCAGCCCGGGCAGGCCGACGGACGAGAACACGGCAACGCCCGCCATCGCCAGCGCGCAGCAAAGGGCCAGTATTTTTTTCTTTATCACTTTAACCTTCCTCCTTCTTGTTCAATAAAATATGACAACGCTTTCATTCCCTCCCTTAACTCTTTATTTTCCCTATTATAATGGAGGGAATCCTTGAAATTAAGACGCGTTTCTACGTTGAAAATGTGCGTTTATATTTAATTTCTCACAAAAAGATTCACAAATTTCACCGATTCATCTATTATTAAATAGTATTGTGCCAGTATTCCATTTTTTTCTACATTTTTTTCTAATTATCCACTGAGGGGAAGGCGGGAAAATGACGAAAAGAGTAATTCTGTTCCTGTTGTTGTTTCTTATCTGTTTGCCGTTTCAAGCCATGGCGGCGGACAATATGATCCAGAATGGAAGCTTCGAAACGGAAAACGACGGCCTCCCCGCATTATGGGCGCAAGACAGCTACGTGCAGGACACCGCGGCTTCCTCCTTTCAACTGCTGAACGGGGAAGCGCATTCGGGCAGCCATTATGCGGAAATCAAAAGCTTCCAGGCCAACGATGCCAAATGGATTCAAACGATCAAAGTCAAACCGGAAACGACCTACCGTATCACCGGCTGGATCCGGACGGAAGGCATCGGTCCCGATCAAACCGGAGCCAACCTGTCGATTATCGGCATCTTCGCCTCGTCGCAGGACGTAAAGGAAACGCTCGGGCAATGGCAGCAGGTCGAATTGGTCGGCTACACCGGCAAAGACCAGACCGAAATACAGGTGGCCGCCAGGTTGGGCGGATACGGCAGTTTGAACATCGGAACCGCCGATTTTGACGACATTGCGATGGAGGAATTGGAAAAGGCCCCCGCAGGCGTCAACGCCGTGCCGTTTTTTCAACAAAACCAGGGCGCATCATCTAGCTCCGGACATTCCGCCTATTCCGTTTTGATGATTTTGTACGGTCTGGGTTATCTGATCTTTTTGGCTCTCATCTATTTCTTCATGATCAAAAACCGGCCCGCCTCCGCCGGAAAAGCGCCGAAAAAAGCGCTGGTATTCGGCTTGCTGCTGGCCGCTTTCGTCGTCCGTATTCTGCTCGCTCCGACGATCCAGGGACACCCGATCGACTATACGGATTTCGTCGCCTGGGCCAATCACGCTTACACCGCGGGCCTTGCCCATTTTTACACCGAAGGCATGTTTGCGGATTATCCTCCGGGGTATATATATATTCTCTATGTGATCGGGTTTTTGCAGCATGCGTTTTCCATCGCTTACCAGTCGGCGGGAATGACGATTCTGATCAAGCTGCCGGCGATCGCGGCCGACATCGCAACGTCCTGGCTGCTGTACGCTTTTGCCAAAAAGCACATCGGCGCGTGGGCGGGGCTGGCGATTTCCCTGCTGTATGCGTTCAATCCCGGCATCCTGATCAATTCCACGCTGTGGGGACAGATCGATTCCATCTTCACTCTGGTTGTCGTTCTGATGGCCATCGCGCTTTATCGCGAACGGGTTCCCGCGGCATCGCTCTATTTTGCGCTGGCCCTGCTGATCAAGCCGCAGGCTGTCCTGTTCGCCCCTCTGCTGCTGTTCGCATTATGGAAACAGGGAAAATGGGCCGTCGCCGCGAAAAGCGCCGCAAACGGACTGCTGCTGTTCATCGTCGGCGTGCTTCCTTTTGTCGTGTTGAAGCCGCCATTCTGGATCATCGAGCATTACCGTTCGATGTTTTCCTCTTATCCGTACGCATCGCTGAACGCTTTTAACCTTTACGCCCTGCTCGGAGCCAACGCCGCGCCGCAAGGACAAGCCTTCCTGCTGCTTTCATACAACGCATGGGGATACATATTCACCGTCGGAGCCGTGGCCTTCGCAGCCTGGCTGTTCTACAAAAACAAGGCGCCCGGCGGCTATTTCTATTTGGCGTTTCTGCTGATGATGCTGATTTTCAACCTGAAAACGGGCATGCACGAACGCTATGATTTCGTTGCGCTCGCGCTGGTTGCCGCCGGCTTCATCCTGCAGCGCGACAAACGGCTGATCTATCTTTTCACCGCGGTCACCTTCACCCATTTCGTCAATGTCGCCTACGTGCTCAGGGAAAGCCTGGACCAGGATTACTTCCTGCCCGCGCAGGACGGCTGGATGAAATTCATTTCGCTGTGCAATCTGGCGATTCTTGTTTACGCTTGCAAAGTCGGCGTCGACCTGTTTGTCAAAAAGCGGCTGCTGGCCGTTGAAGCGGGACAGAGCCAGGCGGGACCCTCCCTGTTCACCCCGCTGGCCCGGATCGCGAAGCCGAAGCAGGAAGCCGAATTGCTCCTTCGCGAATCGCAGAGCCAACCCGCCGGATGGAAGCGAAAGGACCTTATCCTGGTGGTCGCGTTAACCCTCGTTTATTCGGTGATCGCCCTGTACCACCTCGGCTCGCTCAAAGACCCGCAGACGTTTTGGAAGCCGCAAAATTACGGCGAAAGCTTCTACGTCGATCTGGGGAAAACGCAGCAAGTGAGCGAAATGAAGTGGTTTGCCGGTCTGGCCGAAGGCGAATACAAGGTGGAGCAGTCCAACAACGGGGAAAACTGGACGCAGGCGGCCACGCTGGAGCTGACGTACCAGACCGTCTTCACGTGGCAGGAGTCCCCGCTGAATATCGAGGCGCGATACATTCGCCTGACGGCGGAAAAAGCCGACGGCGCGCTCCACGAAATCGGCTTCTTCGGCGCTGATTCCATGCGCCCTTACCCCGTGCAAAAGCTGGTGCCGCTGACGATCAGCGACAGCTCGCAGGGGGATATCGCGCATCTATTCGACGAGCAGGACACGATCCCGGAACACCCGTCTTTCATGAACAGCACCTATTTTGACGAAATTTATCACGCCCGTACGGCTTACGAGAACCTGCACCTGTTGCAGCCCTACGAAAGCACGCACCCTCCCCTGGGAAAATTGTTCATTTCGATCGGCATTTATTTATTCGGGCTGAATGCTTTCGGATGGCGCGTTATCGGCACCTTGTTCGGCATTGCGATGGTTCCGATCATGTACGCCTTCGGCAAACGCCTATTTCGAAGAACGGATTTCGCGTTCGTCACCGCGTTTTTGTTCACCTTCGATTTCATGCATTTTTCCCAGACGCGCATCGCCACGATCGATGTGTACGGGACCTTTTTCATCATCCTGATGTACTACAGCATGTACCGCTTCTTTACGATGAATTTTTACCGGGACGGGCTGATCAAAACGTGGATTCCTCTCGCCTGCTCCGGCTTGTTTTTCGGGCTGGGCGCGGCCAGCAAATGGACCGGCGTTTACGCCGGGCTCGGCTTGGCCTTCCTGTTTTTCGCCACCTTGTTCATGCGCATGCGGGATTATTACAAGGCGAAGCACTTGCTGACGCGGGAAAAGCAGCTTTCCAGCGACCAAAACGCGCAGTTGCGGCGGATCGTCAGCGTGTTTCCTTCCTACAGCGTCAAAACGATTCTTTGCTGCGGGGTGTTTTTCCTTATCGTCCCGGCCGTCATTTATATCGCATCCTACATTCCGTTCATGATGGTGCCCGGTCCGGGGCATGAGCTGACCGATGTGATCAAGGCGCAGAAAGACATGTACGAGTACCACGAGCATCTGGTGGCGACGCATCCCTTCAGCTCGCAATGGTGGCAATGGCCGACCATATACAAGCCGATCTGGTATTACGCCGGAAAATACATGTCCCCGGGCCTTACCTCCAACATCGTTTCGATGGGCAATCCCGCCGTCTGGTGGGTGGGCCTGTTCACCTTGTTCGCGATGTTATGGATCGGCTGGAGGAAAAGGGACAAGCTGGCGCTGTTCATCGCCGTCGGCTTCGCTTCCCAATACTTGCCCTGGGTCGGCGTGCCGCGCCTCACGTTTATTTACCATTATTTCGCGTCGATCCCGTTCGTGGTGCTGTCCATCGTGTATGTGTTGAAAACGTTGTACGATCATGCGGTCAACCCGTCCGCGGTCCGCAAAGCGACCTATTCCTATTTATTCGTCGTGTTTCTGCTGTTTGCGATGTTTTATCCGATTTTGTCGGGAATGGTCGTGGGCAAAGGGTACGTGGAAACGTTCCTGCGCTGGTTTCCCCAGTGGTATTTCTATTCCTAGAAGCAGGGTGAAAAACAAGCGGCTCCTTGTTTGGGCATGAGTTTCCGATCGCAGTTGTCCGCAGATTTCCCGATTTTACAGCTTTTTATAGGAAGAAATCCGCGGACAAAGGCGACCACTGTCGTTTCTCCAACCCATGCCCAATCTCTGCGCCGATTTTTTCACCAAGTTTTCAAGGAATTTATTAATATGAAGGAGTGCATCGTCATGCCTATTCGCTATTCAGTGGTGATTCCGGTCTACAATGAAGAGGAATGCATCGCCGCAACCTACGGCAGGTTAGCGGAAATCATGGACGGAACCGGGGAGAGCTACGAGCTTGTTTTTATCAATGACGGCAGCAGAGACCGGTCCGCCGAAATCATTTCGTCGCTCGGCAGCGGGGACAACCGGGTCAAGCTCGTCGATTTCTCGCGCAACTTCGGCCATCAAATTGCGGTTACCGCAGGGTTGAAGCACGCCTCCGGCCAGGCGATCATCGTGATCGACGCCGACCTGCAAGATCCTCCCGAGGTCATCCCGCAGATGATCGAGAAGTGGAAGCAGGGCTTCGACGTCGTGTACGGCCAGCGCCTGAAGCGCCAAGGCGAGAGCCTGTTCAAGAAAGCCACCGCGTCCATCTTCTACCGAACCTTGAGATCGATGACGAACGTGGAAATCCCCGTCGATACCGGAGATTTCCGCCTGATGGACCGCAAGGTGGTGGACGTAATGAACGAGCTGAGCGAGCAAAACCGCTTTATTCGCGGCCTCGTAAGCTGGGTCGGCTTCAAGCAAACCGCGTTGGAATACGTCCGCGACGAGCGGTTTGCCGGAGAGACGAAATATCCGTTTAAAAAAATGTTGAAGTTCGCCCTGGACGGCATCACTTCCTTCTCCTATAAGCCGCTGAAAATCGCTTCTTACCTCGGTTTTGCCTTATCGGCTTTCAGCTTTGTTTACCTCATCATCGTGCTGTATCAAAAGCTGTTTACATCCAACACCATCGCCGGTTGGACATCGACGCTCGCCGCCAATTTGCTGTTCAACGGCATCACGCTGATGATGCTGGGCATCATGGGCGAATACATCGGCCGCATCTACGATGAATCCAAACGGCGTCCCCTGTACGTGATCAAAAACAAAGTGGGTTTTGACGATGAAGAATCTCGCAAGAGCGATCTCCACTAAAATGCCGCTGTGGCAGTTTATCAAATTCAACCTGGTCGGCATCGTCAACACGGCGGTTGATTTTTGCCTGTTCGCCGTTCTCCATTGGCTCGGGGTCCATACGGCCGCGGCGCAAACCCTTTCTTATTCGGGCGGATTATTGAACAGCTTCATCATGAACAAGCGCTGGACCTTTGCGCAGCGAAAATCCGCTTCGGCGCGGGAAATCACCGCCTTCGTCCTGGTCAATCTCGTTTCGCTCGGCTGCTCGATCGTGCTGATCGACTGGCTGCACCAGGCGTTGCTGCTGCCCGTTCTCCTCAGCAAGCTGATCGCCACGGCATTCACGGTCATCGTGAATTTTGTCGGCTACCGACGGTGGGTATTCCCCCGGAAATAAAACGAGCGGAACCCTCGTTTGAAGGGCTCCGCTCGCTTTGTTCTCCGGCTCGGTTTGCGACTCAGTTTCGGGCTCGGTTTGCGACCCGGTTTGCGGCTCGGACTCAGGGTCGGACCAGACTGGAAAATCCTTTGCCCGTCTCGGTAAAGTTAAAGTCCTCCGACGTGTCGGAAACGGGCGTCATGCGCTCATCGCGAATGATGACGTTATCCGCCTGAACCTCCCCTTTCACGCCGCTCGTCGTCTCCACTCCATTGGTTCCCATGCCGTCCAGCACCAGATTTTGCAGCAGCACGTCGCGGACGTTGAAGGTGCCGTGAACGACCAGCCCCTCGTACGTGCTGTCCAGCGCGACGTTATCCCGGATGATCACCGTTCCGTCCAAATCCTTGTCGCTGGCAAAAATCCAGAACGCGCCCAGATCGATGCCGTAGCCGCTGTCGTGGCTGCCGGTGCGGATCAAGGTATTGCGCTCCACCAGCGTCGTTCCCGAGAACGGCACCGGATTGAACCTCGTTGAAACGGCGATGCCCGCCCCGTTCGTAATCGTGTCCTTCGCCACATTGTCCTGAATCTTGTTGTCCTTCCCGCCGAATACGACAATGTTGTCGGCAAGCCAGGGAAGAGCCACATTGTTGAATCGGACCGTATTATTGACGCTCGGCTTCGTATACGACCACAGCGCAATGCCGTCGTCCCCCGGATAGCGGATATCGCTCTGCTCCATCATGCTGTTGCTTGTGCCGACGCAGAAGTTGATCGCGTCCGCCATCAGATTGCGGATGCGCAGGCCCAGCATGTGCAAGCCGTCGGTGTATTCCGGGCTGTCCGACAGCTCGGTCAGCCATAGGCCGGCTTTCGTATGCTCGATCCAGACGTTCCGGATCGCGGAGCCCGGCCCGAATCCGCCTTCGAAGGCGTTGGTGTGCGCCTCGTCGTCGCGGACGTTGATGCCGCCGTCAATCAGCAGATCGGCAACCTGGATGTTCTTCCCTTTGCCTATAAACTTCGCGCCGCGAAGCGTGGTGTACCACATGCCCGCGCCGCGAATCGCAATATCGTCCAGATACAGCAGCTCGCCGTCCAGCTCGAATTGCCCCTGCGGGAACCACACGCCCTTATGCTGCCGCTGTGCCGTCGCCATCGCCTCTTTGAAGGCGTCCGTATCATTCTTGCCGTCATCGGGAACGGCGCCGAACTTCTCCACGGACACGAAGCCTTTGGGCTGCCTGAGCGGATCGGCGACCTGTTCCATATCGACCAGGTCAATGACGTAATAGCTCGCCGAATTGGCGGCGTCTTTCTGCAAGCGAACGGTCGCGCCCGCCGGAACGTCCCCGATCAAGGCGTGCGCTTCGTCATAGAACCGATGCCCGCTGCCTTGCTTCGGATCGTTGGACCAGGGGTAGCTGCCGTACTCCCAGGCATATTTGGAGGTCAACTCCAGATTCCGCTTGAATTTCCCGTCCACATACAGGGCAAGCGTTTCATTCAGCCCTTGCCCGTCCGCGCTGTCCGGCATCGCGTACCGCAGCACAATCGAGTTGGCCGGCTGCGCCAACTGGAATTCGACGTATTGCCCGGTCTGATCCAGCCGCACCGCTTGCCGCCCGGACGCCTCGGAAGCCATATCGCGATACGTCCGCGACGGCCCGATCAAAGTGCCGCTTGAAACCGCATCCTCGGCCTCATAGGAAACATAGGGGACGGTCGCGCCCCGGCTGTCCTTATTCACGCTGTCTTTCACGATCAAATAGTCGATGGCCACCTGATCGGCATTCCCTTTATCCAACTGCAAGTCGATCGAGTTGATGCCGCTGCGCAGCCTGACATCGAACGCCGCATCTTCCCAATCCGCGCCTTTGGAGGATTTCAAAACGATGTGCTTGACGGGAAGCCCGTTCACGTACAAGCCGAACAGGTTCGCTCCGCGGTCCGCTTTGAAATACCGGACTACGGCGCGGTAGGTCCCCTCGGCCTGCGCGTTGACGGCAAAGCTGACCTGGGCGCCGCCGGATGAAAATCCGTCAGCGTAGCCTTGGCCGGAGTACCCCTCCACCGCCGTGGACACATGGACGCCGCCGCCAAGGAAGGCATCCTCCGCCTCATATTTCACATCGGAGACCACCGGTTCAAACCGCCACAGCGCGTCCGGATGCGCGCCGGTTTCCCGATACTGCGCTCCGCCCGCTCCCCGGGCCAGCGAACCGGACGGACGGCCCGCATTGCGGATCGTCTTGAATCCCAGTTTGTCCCCGATCAGCCATTGGGTCGTTTCATCCGTATCCGTCCCGTTGGCCAATACCATCCCTTGCCCATTCAGCGCCAGCAAATGACCGGTTGCCTGATTCTTCAACAGCTTCCGGCCGTTGAAATCCTGAAGCAGCCACTGAGCGCTCCGATCGTGCTCGCGCGCGAAACCGACCTGAATCGCCCCGTCGCTTTCGTACAGGTAAGCCGAACCCGGGCCGCCTGTCGACGCAACCGATATGCGAACCGCATTCGTGTCGTCCAGCGCCGGCGTGGCGGTATGCGTGTTTTTCACGACGGTATTCGGCGGGGTTTGGAACGTTTCGGTCGCCGGCTCGAACGCCCACTGCAGCGAACCGAACGTGAACGGATACAATCCGTGTTCCGCGTATCCGGCCGCGTTCTGTACGTTCAAATACTCATCGCTGTAAGGCCCGTCAAGGCTGCGCACCAAATAGTTGACGCCGTCCGGCGCGTTCTCCACGGACCATTGGAACACCGCGGAGTCCCCGTCCTCCGAAGGCTTCGCCTCCACAAACCGGTAATCCCCGTTCAGCGCCAGGTAGTGGCCGGTCGCCCGGTTTTTCAGCCGTGCGGCGCCGTCCGGCGATTCGATGATCCAATGCGAATATCCGTTGTTCTCGGCCGGATCGCCGTACATGACAATGCCGCCCGCGTTCTCGTACAAATACTGGTTGTTGAAAATATTGCGAATGCGAACCGGCTGCTCCGGCAAGGCTTGCGCGGGGGCCTGATACGGCTCGGCCGCGAACTGCGCGCTGTCCTCCGCGGCGACGAGCTTGCTCACCTTCACGTAGCCTTCACCGTCGGCATAAATGTAATGGCCGGCCCAGCCGCTGCGGAACACCACCAACCCGTCGGCAGTCCCCGGATCGGGATACCACTTCGCGCTTCCCCAGCAGGTGCAGATGTCGCCGACCGACATCAGTTGTTCCGGCGGCGCGTCCTGCGAAACGTCCTCGCCCACGTTTTCCATCACCAGATAGTGGCCGGTAGCGATATTTTTCAACCGCACGGACCCGACGCCGTCTCCGGTGTCCTCCAGAAACCAGACGGATGTCTTGTCATCGTCGGCAACGTCCCCGTACTTGACCTTCCCCGCGTCGTCTCCAACCGCGGTTTCCTCATACAAATACTGGCCGGTCAGCTTATTCTTCAAGCGGACATTCCGGGGCATTTCTTCGACGACAGGGGTAAATTTCCAGTGGGGGCTTCCCCAATTCCGATTGATCACCCCGTATTCGGCGTACTTGGTCAGGTTTTGCAAGTGAATAAACTTCTGTTGATTCGGATCGTCGTTCCGATCCTGGACGCTGTGAATCAGCCGGGTTCCGCCGCCCAGATCCTCAATGACCCATACGGCGCTCGTCCAGTCATCGCCGACCTCCGTCACCCGGATACGGCCGTCCGTCATATTTTCCAGGTTGATATAATGGCCCGTCGCCCGATTCTTGATCCGCTTGCGGCCGTTGAATCGCTCGATGATCCACTGCGCATGCTGATCGCCCGGCGCGGCGTTGCCGTATTTCAGATTGCCGTCGCTGTCTTCGTACAGATACAGGGATTGCCATTCATTCTGAATCCGCACGATTTGCGGCGAACCGTCGAGCGGCGCGGTCGGATCCTCCAGCAGCCACTGCGCCGGGTCCGTATCGGGGTTCGTCGCCCCCGCCTGCGCGGAGCCGGCGGCGTCCGCGATATTCAAATACACGTCGGAGCCGGCGCCGCTCCGAATCGTCTTGTAGTCGTCGTAAATGGCCGACGCCGCAATGGCCCACTGATCCGTCGCCTCGCTGGCGGCCAGCGGCAGCGCCTGAAGCGGGTCGGTTCCCGCCCGGACATTCGCCGTCGACATGTAATGGCCTGTGGACACATTGCGAATCCGCTTCATGCCGTCATCATCCTCAACCGTCCACAAATAGGCCGGATTGCCGCTGTCCGCTTGCTCCAGCGGGCCATACTTGACGATTTGATCGTCCTCGTACAAATAGGCCGTGCCGACTGCCTCCTTGGTGAAATTGACAATCCGCACCGGCTTGACGTCATACGCCTTCTCGATTTTCCATTGCGCGCTGCCCCAGTCCGGCTGCGCCCAGTTGTTGGATCGGGCGTACTTGTCGTCCGGAAACTGCGTGTTCAGCACGTAGGTCAACGGGTTGGCCGGATCGGCGGTCAGCCCGTCCACATTCGTAAACGTGACGAATTGGGGATCGGTCGCCGCGGCCATAATCCACTCGCTCTTGACCGTATTGTCGGGCGGCAGCGCCTGAATTTTGTCCCAATCGACCCCTTGCGTAATCACATGGCCGGTAGCGCGGTTCAAGAGCCGCACCGTCGCGGCGCCGTCCCCGTTCTGCACAACGGCCTGCACATACCAATGCGAGGCCGCATCCGTCGGATCGGCTTCGCCGAATTGGACAAACCCGTCGGCATCCTCAAAGAGCGCCTGGCCGGCCTTGTATTGATTGACGATCCGCACCGGCTCGCCCTCCTGAACCGGCTCCAGCATCCATTGCGGGCTTTCGAAAGTCACATTGATGTCGCCGCTGGCCTCGGCAAACCCCAACTGATCCTCTTCATGGATGACCAGATTGGCCGCGGGATCCTTGGCGTTCTTGATGATCCGATATCCCGGGCGGCTCGCCTCCTCGATGATCCACTGATCATCCAATGTGCTTTGCGCCACGGCGGCCGCCGTCAGGGCATCCCCCCGCTTGGCCACGGCGGACACGGTGATATAGTGGCCCGTCGCCCGGTTTTTCAGCCTTTGATGGCCGTTTGCCGACTCGATGCGCCATTGCGCGGAGGAATCGCCGATCGCGGTGACGCCGTACCTCACCGTGCCGTCCGATGCCTCATAGAGATAGTTGCTTTTCCATTTGTTTTTCAGCCGGACATAGCTTCCCGCATCCTGAAATCCGCCGTCGCCCGGGGCCGCCTTGGCCTGGATCGGCAACGTCGTGACGAGGAGCAGGGCCGCCACCATCCCTATGCACAGCTTGAACATCCATTTTTTTGCCGCGTCGATTTCCTTCTTCAGCACCATCGTATACCTCCTGAAATAAACGATTGTATATACCTTTTATCATAGAACGTAATCATTTCCCGGACGATGTGCGTTTCTAAACGGAATAGGCGCATTCCTATCCAAAAGAAAAGAAGGCCTTGCGGCCTTCCTTTCCTCCTTGGCATTATTGAACTTTAATCGGATCGAAGTATTGCTCTTGCACCAGTTTGGCCGCCGCATCGAGCTGCGATTTCAAATTGGCGTCTTTCTTCGTGAACACTTCCTGGATGATATTGGTCATCACCCCGTAATAATCTTGCGTGTTGTATTGGGCTTCCGGTTTGCCGTCAAGCAGGGCGTTGGATTCGTCGCTGTATTTGTATACGTTGTCGTATTTGGCAAACAGCGCCTGGATTTTCTTGCCGAACTCGGAATCCGTTTTATAGTAATCCATGTGCGGCGGTACGAAATATTTGCCTTCCGTCTTGAATTGCTGGATGTTTTGCTCCAGGGATTCCAGATACGAATCGGAGAAGTAGTCGAATACGATATAGTTGAATGCGGCTTCCTGCTCCGCTTTGGTCGCATTCGGATTGATGACCAGATAATCCCCGCCGAGTACGCCCGTATGTTTGCCGCCTTTCTCCGCTGCGGGCATCGGATAAACGAGCAGATCCTCCGGTTTCATCTCGGCTTGCAATGCCTGCTGCAGCGGGCCTTCCGCACCGGCGATCACCATGGCCGTCCGGCCTGCCGCGAACGCGCCCGTCGCGCCGCCCCAGTCGAGCGCCCAGTCTTGCGGGATCGCATTGGCGTCCCAACGCAGCTGCCGATAGAAATCAAGTGCTTTCAAGCCGGCATCGGAGTTGAAGATGGCGTTGACCTTGCCGTCCGCCACGTTTTGGATTTCGCCGCCCGCTTCAAACAGGAAGTTGGTCCAGTTCCATCCGGCTTCATTGCCTTTGCCCATCGGCGCGATGCCGGCAATGCCTTTCCCCGGATCGGAGGCCGCTTTCGCCGTGTTCAGCAGGTCTTCCCAGGTCCAATCATAGGAAGGAACGGGAATGCCTTTGTCCTCCAGCATTTTCTTGTTGACGATCGTCGTCGTCACATAGCCTTTCTGAATGACGCCGTACGTTTTGTTGTCGATGACAAATTGACTTTGCAGGACGGGGTTGATTTGATCTTTGTATTGGTAGTTATTCCAAAGGTCGGTGATATCCGCGGCCCAGCCTTTCTCCACCAGGAATTTCGCTTCCGTGGCGAACGTATTGAAGAAGGTGGGCGCTTCGTTGGCCGCCATCTTGATCCCGATCTCGTTTACATTGTACTGCCAATCATCCGGAACCACATCGACGTTCGGATATTTTTCCTCAAACCGTTTGATCTTGCCATCCTCGATCGCCCGAAGCTCTTTCTTGTCCGGCGTCGGATAATAGATGTGAATCGTCACTTTTTCCGGCTCCGGGGCAGCCGCATTGGTTGTGTCGGCATTCGAGGACGAATTCGCGGACGTATCGGCGGACGACTTGCTGTTCCCGCTATTGTCAGAACTGCCGCAGGCTGACAGAAGCGAAATGACCAACATCAGACAAAATACAACGGTGAAAAACTGCTTCTTTTGCATTGGTACTCCCCTTTTCAGTGAGATTTAGTTTACATTTTTATCATATATGATGAGCGCCGCAAAAGACGATGTGTAATCTTATCCCGTGTGTGTGCATCATTACGATGTGTCCGAACAGGGGAGGTGTCGAATCGCTTATCCTTTAATGCCCCCCAGATGCAACCCTCTCATAATGAATCTCTGGAAAAATAAAAACACGACAATCGGCGGCAGCATCACCATCGTCAGGATGGCAAACTTGATGTTCAACTTCAATCCGCGGGCGGCAATGACGTATTTGTAGATCGCCGTGGCCAGGGGATACCGGTTGTCTCCGTGCATGACGAGCGAAGGCCAGAACCAGTCGTTCCACGCATTGGCGAACACGAAGATCCCCAGCGTGGCGAAGATCGGTATCGACAAAGGCAGGGCGATTTGATAGAAACATCGCCAGTCCGAGGAGCCGTCGATCCGGGCCGCTTCGAACATCTCATGATGAATGTCGTCGAAGAAGCTCTTCAGCAGCAGCAGGAAGAACGCGTTGGCTCCGGCAGGCAGCCAGAACGCCGGAAACGTGTTGAGCAGGCCGAAATCCTTCAAATTCAAAAAGTTCGGAATGATATACGTGGTGGGCGGAATGAACAAGGCCATCATGAAAAACAGCAAAATCGCCCTTCTGTAAGGAAGCTGCAGCCTGGACAAACTGAAGGAGGCCAGCCCCAACACCAATACCGTCGCGGCCATATTGCCCGCGAAAATGAGCAGCGTATTCCGGAAAAACAGCGGCAGGTTGAGAAACTCCCAGCCTTCCCGGAAATTGCTCCAGCTCCACTCGCCGGGTATCAGATGCGGCGGAAACGTGTTGATTTCCTTGTTCGTTTTCAAGCCGTTCATGACGGTTTCGAAAATCGGGTACAACATCGAAAACAGCATGGCCACAATGCATAAAATCATGAGTACGTACACGATGCGGTTCGGCGTCCGCCGAAGGTCATGGCGGGACAAAATCCCGCGATCAAGCTGTTTGTTCATGAGGGCTCCCCTCCCCTGTTGGTTAGTTTGAATTGAACGATGGCCAGCACGCCCAGCACGATAAACATCAGAACGCCCATGGCCGAGGCCACCCCGTAATCCAACTGGGTAAACGCGTATTTTACGATTTTCAGGGGATAGGTTAATGTCGCTTTGACCGGACCGCCGTCCAGCATCGCCAACTGGGACTGAAAGCCTTGCGAGGTCGCGATCAGTTGCAGCACCAGCATGAGGGAAATCAGACCGCGAATCGACGGAAGCGTAATGTAGCGAATCCGGCTCCACACCCCGGCCCCGTCAATTTCCGCCGCCTCGTACAAATCCTTCGACACATTCATCACGGCGGCAAGGTAGATCAACATGCCCGCACCGAATTGCTGCCATGTCTCCATGATGACCAGCGAGATCATCGACCAGCGCGTATCCGTCATAAACAGCACCTGATCGATGCCCAGGCTCGTCAGCACCGCATTGATCGGTCCAACCGGATCGTAGAACCACCTCCACAAACCGTACAACACGACGAGCGGAATAACGTTGGGCAAATAGGCGCCGATCCGGGCAAATCCTTGAAAGCGCCGCAGTTCGGAGATCGCGATCGCGAACACGATCGGCACCCAAAATCCGATCACAAGGCATAAAGCCATGTAATACAGCGTGTTCCCGACCGACAACGCCACATCCGGGTCATGAAACACCGTCTTGAAATTGTCGAGCCCGACAAACTCGTTCCCATTGACAAAGTCAATGTGGTAAAGGCTGTAGAAAAAACCTTTGAAAATCGGCACCCACAGAAACAATGTAAAGATGACGGCGGCCGGCAAAATGAACAAGTAGCCCCACGCGTGCTTTCTCAAACCCCTCCACAGGCTGCTTGTCTGTAGCTCAAGCGGACTTGACGGTTCGATTTGTTGATTCATTGGTTCTCCCTCATTCCTGTACAGCAGTCTGGAAGTGTGGTGAAAAATCTGCGGGCAACTGCGATCTTAAAACCCATGCTCCATCTCGAAGCCGACAGCTTTTCACCATACTTTAGATCCATTGTAAAAAAGGAAGGGGATGCTGAACATGTGCAGTTCTATGCGGATGATAGGCAATCTTACTTCTTCATCTCGCTGGGGCTGATCCCGAAGTATTTTTTGAAAATTTTGCTAAAATGCTCCGGCGACTCATAGCCTACCCGATCGGAGATTTCATACCTCCGCAAATCGGTCGTCTGGATCAGCCGCTTGCTCTCGTCCATCCGCAGCTTGATCACATATTCCCACAGGTTGCAGCCGATATATTTTTTAAACAAATAGCTTAAATAGTTCGGGCTTACATGAATTTTTTGCGCCACCTCGTTCAGCGTAATGCCTTTTCGGTTGTAATGGCTGTCGATATACTCCTTGGCTTTGGCCACGATCGTATTGTTCTGCGCCATCCATTCTTCCTCGGAGGAGTCCTCCGCGTGCAGGTTCCATTTGAAATCCCCGTAATAAAACACAAAATGATCCCGGTGCTCCCGATTCCACTGAATCGCTTTGCGCGCCTGGTTGTTCAGCACGGGCAAAAATTCGACGCCCTTGAGGATTTGACTGATGCCCACCACATTGGGCAAGTGCAAATATTTTTGAATGTTGAATTGGATGCTTCTTCCTATAATTTCCAGCTTGGTTACTTTGTTAACGGAGGTGTCTTCGTAATTTTCTTCATCCCATTGAATCACGATGCAAATTTCCCGCTCCGGAGAGTAAAATGCCGCCAGATTCCATCTTTGCTCCAAAAGCTCATTGACGATGTTTAACGCCGCGTATTGGAGAATATCCTTTTCCTTGTCGGGCATGTCGGCAAAAACCAAGCGAACGCGAATCACGGCAAAATAAGGCCCTCTCACCTGCATATGATGCTCGGCTTCAGCCAGCGCCAGAAGCTCCGGCCCGATCTCCGCACGGTCCAGCAGCCCGTTCAGAAATTCGTTCTTCAACGGGTCCGGCTCCTTCATTTGAAAATGCTCGCGCATGCCGGACAGCATTTCGCCCTGCGCCGACTCGGAGCCGCCGCTGTTTAACAGCACGTTGCGCACGGAATCGAGAAACTGCTCGTTGTTCAGCGGCTTGATCAGATAATCCTTCGCCCCCAGGCGAATGGCCATCTGGGCGTATTGAAACGTTTCATGCGCGGAAATAATGATCGCCTCAATCCAGGGCTTGATGATTTTGGCCTGATGCATCAAGTCGATCCCGCTCATTTCCCCCATTTGGATATCGGTCACCACCAGATCGATTTCTTCCATGCGAATATGATCGAGCGCTTCATAGCCGTTATACGCCGTATACACCTGGCCGATATTGAGTCCGGAAGACTCCAGCAGCCTGCAAAGCCCTTTGCAAATCAACGGTTCGTCATCCACGATCAAAATATTGTACATGGTCAGCCTCCTCCGCGTTTCGAGTTTGTCTTTTACTTGCCCTCCTGCACCTCGCGGCTGAGCGGAAGGACGATCATCGCGATCGTTCCGCCGCCGTCGCGCCTGTGGTAGCTCAGCCCGTAAGCCGAGCCGAAATGCAGTTGAATCCGCTGGTGGACGTTGCGGATGCCGTAGCTGTTGGCCGGATAGGCCGGATCCTGTTTCAGCAATTGATTGAGCGCTTCGATATCGACCTCTTTGTATCCGTTATCCTCAATCCGAATCACGACGCGTTCGTCCACCCTGCGAATGTCGATCACGATTTCCCCTTCTTCCTCCATGTTCCGGATGCCGTGGAGGATCGCGTTCTCGATCAGCGGCTGCAGCGAGATTTTGGGAATCCACTGGGTCAGCAGTTCCTGAGCAACATGCCAATAAATATGAAACGCCCGCTCCAACCGTTTCTCCTGCAGCCGGACGTACGCGGTGGCATGCTCCAGCTCCTCCTCCAGCGTGATCAGTTCCCTGCCGCGGCTGAGCCCGATTTTCATCAGCTTGGACAGCTCCTTGATCATCTCCGCCGACTCGGAATGCCCCTCGATGGTGCACTTCCAATAAATCGATTCCAGCGTATTGTAGAGCATATGCGGGTTGATTTGCTGGTACAGCAATTGAAGCTGCGTTTCCTTCTGCCTGATTTCCATCGCATAGCGGTCGTTGATGATGGAATTTAACCGCCGGGCCGTGTCGTATACGGAGGAGATCAGCACGCCCACCTCGTCCTTTCGCCCGCCTCCCGGCGTTCTGGGCACGCGCTGGCCCGGCTCGTACGAACGGACGAACAACGCCAG
This sequence comes from uncultured Caryophanales bacterium, assembly GCA_964470405.1. Classification (GTDB taxonomy): domain Bacteria; phylum Bacillota; class Bacilli; order Paenibacillales; family CAYYCV01; genus CAYYCV01. The sequence goes on along the minus strand of CAYYCV010000053.1, from coordinate 5,886 downwards.
CTTCTGCAGCGGGATCATCAGGCCCCGCCAGAAGTAGATCATCACGATCACGGAGAACACGGCGTATACCAACGAAATGAGCTGGATGACCCGCTTCAATTCGTTTTGCCGCTGAAGCAGCGTGTCGGTGGGTATTTTGTACAGAAGCTTCCGATTGTCCTTATAGTTGTAATTCATCACATAAATATAATCCGACGCGATCACATCGAGCGTTCCCTCGAAAGAACGGCCCGTGTCGAAGGAGGCGGGAAGCTTCAGCGTCGTTTCGGCAGCGGGATGCGAGGAGGCGATAATCCGATTGGACCAATCGGTCAAATAAATTTCCCCATCCGGCAGCGAAGCCGTCTGCAGGGATTGTCCGATCTTCTTGTCCATCGTGGCGACCAGCACGCCGATGATATCGTTGCTCCTGTAAATGTTGTTGACCGCCCGCACGTAGCAGAGGGTGCCTTTCTCGCCCGAATCGGGCTGCGCGTGCGGTATGACGCGCAAAAAGCCGGAGCCTTTCCTCCGCTCGGCTTCCTCGATCCAATCCATTTTCGATTCGTCCGAATAGAAATACACCCCCGTATACTTGTACTTGCTGCCCGGGTAGTTCGGAGCAACGCCGTACACCCTGTTCGGGTCGTAAACGTACAGAGTATAAAAAATAGCCTCCCCCCCATTCACCCCTGACGAATAGGCGGCAAGCAAATTTTCCATCTTCGTATATTTGTCGACGCTTTCAAGAAGCGTGGTTGGAATGTCCGCATTCATTCTTTGGGTTACCGAATCCTGGATGATCGCTCGCGTCACGCGGTTCACCGCGTCGATATCGCGGCTGATCAACAGGTTGTTCAGCTTGTTCAATTCAACGTAAGCGTGGGTCACATGGCGTTTCAGAATTTGCTCCGCCTTCGCATTCCCGTACCAATGCAAAATGAAGACAGGGCTGACCAATACGATAAACAGCAGAATCAGTTGTTGTTTCAGGCTCATTTTGGTAATGGGATTCATGAAATCCGATTCCTCCCCGGCCATTCTACGATTACTTTCCATTTTACACACGATTTCCATAAAAGAACATACGGCGGATCGAAATATTCAAGGTCCTTCAACAGGGACCGCGCCGAAACGCTACACGCGCACCTCATCCACCCATTGGCCGATCGTCCTTCGTTCCATTTCGGCGAGGCCGGCCAGCCGGCGCTCGATATCCTCCAGAATGGCCGGGTTCCGCCTCGCTCTGTATTTCAGGAACAGATTGCGGACGACAAGCGAGCGTTGATGGATATCCCGAAGCGCGTCCAGGATTGCGCCGGATTTCATATATCCCCGCGAGAGCAAATAATCGGCGATCATGGCGAGCGCCTTCTTGTGATCGGAGAAAACCGGCAGCACGCGGGGGTCATACCAGGTATCCTCGCATTGCCGCAGCTTGGCAAAATTGGCGATCAGCCGGAAATAAACGGGATCCAGTCCAAACAAGCACGGGCCGGTGATCGGGTTGTCAAACCGGTTGTAATCGGAACGATAACGCCTGGAGGTGTCGCGCGAATAAAGGTAGTCGGCCAGCAGGTCTTTCACATTCGCCGGATCGACTTCATAAACGGCCCGCTCCTTCCGCTTGAGCAGCTTGATGCCGTTCCACCAAAATTGGCCCGGGATCGTGCTGTTAAACGCCTTCTCAAAATCGGAAAACGCGATTTCGGCGAACCGGTATATCCCGTGCTGAAAAAAATCGGCCCCGTACAGGACCTCTTTCACGGAATCGTAGCCATACAGAAAGACAGGGTGGTGGCGATCCCGCATAAATTCGGAATAAAGGGGCAACTCTTTGCAGTTCACCGTAACATACAAGTAATATCCGGAATTCACGCTCCGCTGAATGAACGCCAAAATGTCCGTGCCGCAAAACTGAAACACCTGTTCATTGATTTGCAGCATTTCCAGCAAGGGGCAAAAAGGCAAGTGATGCGTGAATTTATGGGGAACAAAAAAATCCAGGTCCGTATCTTGTTCCGTGTCCTCCGTAAAGCACAACTGAATATAGTTTCCGCAAAACCAGGGCAGGTAGCGTTCATCCGAAGAAACAATCGCAAGCACAGCCGTATGATGGGCATAGGCGGTTATCGGCGGATAAGCAACAGGCAGCACGTTCTGCATGGACAACCTCCTTCCGATGTATGGCCGGTTTGCTTCTCTCATGAAGTATCTTGGCAAACTTTCCATATCAACAGAATGGCTGTTTCTACGAAGATCATGTGCATCCATACGGAAATGAACAGGAGGGCGCGCGGCTGGCGAGCTTCCGTGATATCTTATATACGAATATGGATCATTTCCAAATTTTAACCGTGCAAAGGTGGGAATTTTGTGATCGATTTAAACGTCGAGTTGGCCAAAAGCGGCGGAAACTGCTTTGACGACGTCATGGCCACTGTCGATCTTCGCTACCGCAAAGGAATTGAAATGATGTACATCGATGCCCTGCGGTTCCGGTTTGAAGCCGATTCGCCCGGACGAACCGTGGGAAGCCGAATAGGGCTTGACTATTCCAAATGGTTCCAATACCTGGAGGCGTATCACGGCTATCGGCTGCAACTGCATCCCCATTTGACTCCCGAACAGGCCATGGAGCTGATCGCGGAACAATTGCGCCGCGGCGTCCCCGTCGGCCTGTATCTGGATTCTTACTGCATCCCGTGGGACCCCAAGTTTGAAACCACCCACTATACCCGGCATATCATTCTCGCGGTGGGCATGGACCCGCGGACCGGCCTCCTGCTCTGCTCGGACCCGTTCTTCTGGAAGCACCGGCTGCCGCTGGAACAGCGCTATTTCAGGGACGGGTTTCAAAGATGCCTGACATTCGAAACGGCCGAACCGTTGAAAACGGAGCGGCGCATCGTATGGGACGACCTGCGGCAAAGGCTGTGCGAATGGGCGGAGCTCGGCCGGCCGGCGGATCATTTCCGCGCATTCATCGACGCTTTCTCCGCCGTCGATCTGGCCCGGGAGAACGACGGCTTCCAAACGTTCAGCGAAACGCCGCTGTTCACGGGCGTCAATGAGCTTTGCATCGCCAGAAACAACTTCGCCAAAATGCTGTTCTGGCTGGCCCGGCGCCACCACGCGCCGGCGATGGAAGCGATGGGCGCCCGGATGGGACGGATCGGCCATGAATGGTCCATCATTCGCAGCATGACCACCAAGATGAATGTGATGTTCCGCAACCGGAGGCACTTCGACATCATCGGGGACATCGTGCGGAAAATAACGGCATCGACGGCCGAAGAACGATGGTTTCTGGAGCAGCTCATCGATGTGCTCGGCCGCGCGGAAGCCGGTTCGCGTGATTTTCGCCGCGTCCCCGCAGGGAAACATGAAACAGCCGAACATCCCTCCGGGGACATTCGGCGCACGATCCACGTGCCGCTTCGGCATCTGTTCAACAACAAAGGGATCGAAACCGGAAGCGGCATCGCGGATTTCGATCTGGAAGGGCATTGCTTCACCCGGGAAGGCGAGCCGGTCGAAAGGGAGAGCGCCCCGCCGGACCCGGACCTGTCCTTTGCCTTCACTCCGTCAACGGAGAGCGACGAAGCGGATAACGTGGTCTGCATGGGACAATCGGTCGCATTGGACGAAAGTCCGATCAGGGGCATCATGGCGCTCGGCTGCTGCGAACACGGGAGCTACACCGGCACCCTGACGGTAGAGTACGCGGACGGCACGTCGGAGGAAGCCCTGCTCGGCTTTGCCGAATGGGACATCCCCATGCTCCCGGACGGCGAAGTCCCTTACTGGAAAAGCCGCATCCTGTGCCGCAGCGCGGACGAGAAGCTGCACAACGACGTTTTTATATACGCCAAAAAGATCCCGTTGTCGGGGAACAAACCGGGCCTGCGGCTCATTCTTCCGTACATGCCGACACTGCACTTGTTCGCCGTTTCGGTTTGGAGTTGATTCGCGGATGATGAAAACTCACGGCATGATGAAAATTCGCGATACGATGAAAATTCACCGCACGATGAAAATTCACCGCATGATGAAAATCCTCGGCAGATGAAAGCCTACGGCAGCGGGATAATGTTGATTTCGCCGATAAAGGGCAGCGGCTTGGCCTGACCGCCCGCGGAACGGACAATGCCGATCACAAGCAGAATAAAGACGGCCAAATTCCCCAATGGGAGAATAATAAGCCAGCCCAAAACCGGGATAACCCCCCCGATCACATTGACCGCAATTGCGGCCAGCAACAGCAGCAACCCCTGATTTGCATGATACATGGCAAACCGGGAGTCTTTCGCGGCCAACAGCGGGACGAAAAAGAGAATATACGCCAACACGGCCATCCCTCTGTTCTTCTCGACATCCGCGGCATCCATCACGATCTCTTCCTTAGGCGCCAAAAAGCATTCCTCCTCATCCAATAAATGGGTTCAAAACACTTACATCGGAAAACAAATCGTATTGGGTTTATTTTAACTTCCCTTTTCACGCTGTGTCAATTCCATATGTACGCAAAAGGGGGGCCGAAGCCCCCCGGTCGGCCCTTTGAGCAAGCCGACATCGTATGATGAGAAGAAAAGCAAGTGCTATTAAATGCCAGGCAACCATGCGCGACTAACAATGACCAGCAAAATGAAAAGAACAAGAATTACACCGGTGCTCGTCATCAACCCGCCGAGACCTGCACAGCTTCCACCAGCAGCATATGCCATCTTTGCTCCTCCTTTCAGTTCAGTCTAGATTATCATATGACCCGAAAGGAGGGTTCGATTGGATATTCGCCGATGTATTGCAAAATCTTTCACCCACCGGCCCGCGCTTCGTTGCGAACCATTTCCAGCAGCGTTCGGACCATCGCGCCGGTTCCGCCCTTCGGGTCGATGTCCCGCTCCTTCCACAGCCAGGCGGTCCCGCCCGTGTCCAGGTGAATCCACGGCGAATCCTCGGCAAACGCGCCGACAAACAAACCGGCGGTGATGCAGGAAGCCCATTTGCCGGGGCTGTTGTTCAGATCGGCGGTCGCGCTCTTCAACATTTCTTTATACTCCTCATAGACGGGCAATTGCCACAGCTTCTCGCCGGAGAAGCGGGAAGCGTCCAGCAGCGATTGCAGAAACGGTTCGTCGTTGGTGATCGCCGCCGTAGCCACATCGCCGAAATGGACCAGCACCGCCCCGGTCAGCGTCGCCACGTCGATCAGCCTGTCGGCGCCCAATTGCCTCGCGAAGGTCATGCCGTCGGCCAGCACAATGCGGCCTTCGGCGTCCGTATTCAGCACCTCGATCGTGCGCCCGCTCAGCGTCGTGATGATATCGCCCGGCTTATAGGCGGCGCCCGAAGGCATGTTTTCCGCGGCGGGAATGACCGCCAGCAGGTTGACCGGGAGGCGCAGGCGGCCTGCGGCCCGCATCACGCCCATGATCACGGCGGCGCCTCCCATATCGCTGATCATTTCTTCCATTCCGGCCGCTTTTTTCAGCGAAATGCCGCCCGTATCGAAGGTGATGCCTTTGCCGACCAGGCCGAGGACGCCGCTCCATTCCGGCCTGCCCTGATACTTCAAAACGATCATTCGCGGCGGGCAAACGCTCCCTTGGGACACCGCCAACAACCCGCCCATGCCCAGCGATTCCATCTCCGGCGGTTCGAGAATGCGGTGCTCCAGCCCGAACGATTGCGCCAGGTTCACCGCCTCGTCCGCCAGCCTGTCGGGGGTCAGGCGATTCCCCGGCAGGTTGGTCAAATCGCGGGCGTAATTCGTCGCATCGGCGTAGATTTGCGCCAGGGCCGCGGCTGCGCGCAGCCCCGCCCAGGGCGCCGGGGCGGAGGCGTTGCCCGCACCGGTTCCGGCGGCGGGACCGGCGGGGGCGGCCTTGACGGGACCGGCAGGAG